>JAMQPK010000075.1 GCA_023717525.1 Vicinamibacterales bacterium
CGGGACGACGGTCGTGTACATCCAGCTGCGGCCGGCGACGTCATAGCCGATCCGTCTCCGTGCGCCGCTCGCCCACGTGATGAGCGAACTGCGCGGTCCTCCGTGAAAGTCGATCGCGAGATCGTATCGCTCGCGTCGCAGCCGGCGGACGAGCGCCAGATCGGCCCTCAGCCGTCCCCTTGCCCGCGGGCTCTTCACCACGATGACCTCGCTCAGATGCGGATTGTTCAGGACGACCAGCGCGGATTCCTCTTCGACGATGTATGCGATGTAGGCATCCGGATAGTGGCGGCGCAACGCACGAATCGCTGGCGTCGTGAAGACAACGTCGCCAATCAGGCGCAGCCGCACAAGAAGAATCTTCACCTACTTCTCAATCGTGGCCTCGTCAACGAGCATGACCGGAATGTCGTCCTTGATGGGATAGACGCGGTGGCACGTCGCGCACTTCAAGCCGCTGCCATTGTGGACCAGCACGACGGGCGTTTTGCAGTTTGGGCACGCCAGAATTTCGAGAAGTTCTGCGTCAATCGGCATGTCGAGACTATAGCAACGTGGGCCCTTTTATGGAACAATCGAGGAGAACATGCGGAAAATGCTGGCGGCGATCGCGGCGGTCTTGACCGTGTCGGGTTCGGCTTCGGCGCAGGCGAAGCTGTCGCCGCCCGAAGAAGCCGGCGGAGCGTATTTCGAGTTCGTGCTCGGGCTTCACCTCGAGAGCATGGGCGACGCGGCGGGCGCCACCGCCGCGTATCAGCGTGCCGAGAAGCTCGATCCGCAGTCGGCGGAAATTCCCGCGGCGCTCGCCGAGCTGTACGCGCGCATGAACAAGCCGACCGACGCGATTGCCGCAGGTGAGCGAGCGGTCAAGGCCGATCCCGCCAGTCCTGAGGCCAACTGGATTCTCGGAAGCCTGTACGCGCGCATGATCGAGATGCCCACGACGCGCGATGCCGATCGGCAGACCTACGCACTGCGCGCCGCCGAGAGTCTCACCAAAGCCAATACGAATGCCCACCCGGGTGCGCCGGTGATGTTAGGGAGAATGTACCTGGCCACGCGTCAGTTCGCGAAAGCGATTTCGCTGCTGGCGCCGCTGGTGGTCGACGAACCAGACAACACGCAGGCCGTCGCGCTGCTCGCCGATGCGTACCAGGCCGCGGATCGCGATGTTGACGCCGTCGCGCTGCTCGAGCGATCTGTCGAGGTGTCTCCCGAGCTCTACGGCACGCTCGCGGAGGTGTACGAAAGCTCTGGCAGGTGGCGTGAGGCCGCCAGGGCCTATGAGGGCGCCGTGGAGGACGCCCCGACGAACATATCTCTGCGGTCGCAATGGGCCACGGCGCTGCTCAGGGCCGGCGACGCGCAGCGCGCGCGCGAAGTGCTCGAGCAAGGGTCGACCGGATCGGGACGCAATACCCGGGCCCTTTATCTGCTCGCTGAAGCGCAGCGCCGGACAAAGGATCTCGTCGCCGCCGAGATCACCGCACGGCGGTTGATTGCGGTCGACCCGAAGTCACTGGCCGGGTCGCTCGAACTCGCCCTTATCTATCGAGACCAGAAGGAGCACCAGAAGATCGTCGCGTTGCTCGAGCCGATCGTGACCGCGCGCTTCCGGGCGGCTGACGCGTCCGAGATGGCAGACGAAACGTTTCGCAGCGTCTATTTCGATCTGGCAACGGCCTACGAAGACTTGAAGCAGTACGACAAGGCGATCGGTATCCTCACGCAGGCGCGCACGCTCTCACCCACCGATCCGGCGGTCGTGATTCGATTGGCGAGGGCTCAAGTGAACGCCGGCAAGGGAGACAGTGCGTTGACGACGCTCCAGGGCGCCGTCGCCAAGATGCCCGATGAGCCGGCACTGCAGCTCGAGCTGGCGTCGGCGCTCGAGCGCCAGAAGAAATTCGGCGACGCCGAGGCGGTGTTCAGGAAGATGATCGCGGAGCAGCCCTCCGATGCGAATGCGCTGAACTCGTTCGGCTACATGCTCGCCGAGCGCGGCCAGAAACTCGACGAGGCGGTGTCGTTCGTCGAGCGCGCGCTGAAGCTCGACCCCGGCAATCCCGCATACCTCGACAGCCTGGGTTGGGCCTATTACAAACAGGGCCAGTACGACCGTGCCGAACCTCCGCTCCGGGAAGCGGCGGAGAAGCTGCCGACGGTGTCGGTCATTCAGAGTCACCTCGGCGACGCGCTGCTGAAGCGTGGCCTGTATCAGGACGCCATCGATGCGTGGCAGCGCGCCATCGATGGCGACGGCGACGCGGTGTCACGCTCGGAGCTCGACGACAAGATCAAGTCGGCCCGCCAGAGACTCGGAAAGAAAAAATAACGCGTTCCATTCTGCTCATCGCGCTGGCGACGATCGCGGGTGCCGCGTGCGCCCCAGCCGCGCGCCGGGTGACCCTGCCTTCGGGAACAGGGACAGCCACAACGGAGTACTCGGAGCCTTTCGCGGCGGCGTCGGCTGGGTGCCGCGACGTGCGCACGCTGCAGGCCGAGCTCGGTCTGGCTGGCAACGCCGGACGCCAGAAGCTGCGCGGCCGTGTGCTGGCGGGCTTCGCGCCGGGCGCGATGCGGCTCGAAGCGGTTGCGCCGTTCGGCAGCCCGGCGTTCATTCTGGTGGCCGACGGATCGCGAGGCACGTTGCTGCTTCCGCGAGATCGACGCGTGCTTCAGAATACGGCGCCCGAAGAGATCCTCGAGGCGCTCATCGGGCTGACCCTGGGGCCGGATGATCTGCGCGCGGCCCTCAGTGGCTGCGCGAAAGCCGGCGCGGAGCCGAAGAGCGGCCGCGAGTATGGGCCGGAGTGGATGAGCGTAGACCTCGCGTCGGGCGGCACCGTGTACCTCCAGCGGCAAGCGAGCAGTTGGCGGATCGTGGCCGCGCGCTATGCCGGCGTCGACATCGAGTACGTGGAATTCACTGGCGTGCGGCCGTCTCAGATCGCCATACGTGCCTCGAACGCAACCTTGATTGTTTCGCTGCGTCAAGTCGAGGTGAACGGCGATCTCCCGCACGATCAGCTCGTCGCGGTGAATGTTGCCCCAGGGTTGCAGCCCATCACGCTTGAAGAGCTGCGCGCGGCCGGTCCGCTCGGTTCTGACAAATGAGCCGATCGAGACGATCGACGATGGACGATCGACGATGGACGATGCGCGCGTTCGCGAAAATCAACTTGAGCCTCCGCATCGGGCCGAAAGGCTCCGACGGTTTTCACGAGGTTCGGACGATTCTGCAGGGTATCGATCTCGCCGATCGTGTCGTGGCCACAGCTCGACGCGGCCCATTCGAAATCGCCTGCTCAGCGCCGGACGTGCCAGTCGATCCCACGAACCTCGTGTGGAAAGCGGCACAGCATTTGTGGAAGGCGGCGGGGCGGGCCGGTGATCCGCGGGACGCGCACGTCGCGCTCGAGAAGCGCATTCCCGCCAGGGCTGGCCTCGGAGGAGGAAGCAGCGACGCGGCTGCAGCGCTCGTTCTGCTGAGGCGGCTCTGGAAGCTGAACGTGCCCGACGACGCGCTTCGCGCGATCGCCGCAACGATTGGATCGGACGTCCCCTATTTCCTTGTCGGCGGAACAGCATTGGGACTCGGGCGAGGCGAGGATGTCTATCCGCTCGAGGACCTGCCGCGCTTTCCGGTTGTGCTGGTGTTTCCAGATTTTGGCGTGGCAACCGTCGACGCCTACAGCTGGCTGGACGAACGGCAACAAAGCGGGGACACATCCCATCCCCCTGCGGGATACCTCGAAACCACGTGGCTCGGCCGCGGCGTCGGCCTGTACAACGACCTCGAGCCGCCGGTAATCGAACGACATCCGGGCATCGGTAAGCTCAAAAGACGCTTGATGAAGATGGGCGCCGCGATGGCCGCGATGTCGGGCAGCGGTTCCACAGTGTTCGGCGTCTTCTCGTCGGCGCGGGCGGCGCACGCGGCGGCAGGAACCCTGCACCGGTCGGGCGCACGCGTCCTGACGGCCCGCTTCCTGCCCCGCCCAAAACGCTAGAATTTGCCCGTAACTCCTTCCATCGTATACACTCTCTGTTTGCGCTGCGGTGGTCGAGCCACGCCTAAGACAGCTCTCAGCTCCCAGCTAACGTATTACGAACGGGGAATGTAGACATTGGGGCGTGGCCAAGCGGTAAGGCGCGGGACTTTGGATCCCGTATTCGGTGGTTCGAATCCACCCGCCCCAGCCAGTTTTTCTGCGCTGCACACCTGAACATGGAGAGACCTGCAGGGTACGGCGAACTGAAACTGTTCTCGGGAAGCGCCCATCCCGAGCTCGCGAAGGAGATTGCGCAGCACCTCGGCTTGCCGATGGGGCAGTGCCGCCTCCGGCGATTTCCGGATACGGAAGTCAGTTTCCAGATCGACGAGAACATCCGCGGCACGGATGTGTTCATCGTCCAGCCGACGAGCATGCCGGTGGACGAGCACATCATGGAAATGCTGATCATGATCGACGCATTTCGTCGATCGTCAGCGGCGCGGATTACGGCGGTCATCCCGTATTACGGGTATGCCCGTCAGGATCGCAAGGACAAGCCTCGCGTGCCGATTTCCGCGAAGCTCGTCGCGAACATCCTGAGCGCGTCCGGCGTCGATCGCGTGCTGACGATGGATCTGCATAAAGCGCAGATCCAGGGGTTCTTTGACATTCCGGTCGATCACCTGTTTGCGGCGCCGGTCATTCTCGATTACCTGGCGCGCCAGGATCTTCCGAACCTGACGATCGTTGCGCCGGACGCCGGCGGAGCGGAGCGCGCGCGGGCGTATGCCAAGCGCCTCGGGGGCGAGCTGGCCGTCATCGACAAGCGCCGATCGGACGATGGCACGGCGGAAGTGATGAACGTCGTCGGTGACGTCGAGGGTCGCACCTGCGTCATTCAGGACGACATCATCGACACCGCGGGCACGATCGCCAAGGCCGCGACGGCGCTGAAGGCCAACGGAGCTGCTCGTGTGCTGGCGTGCGCCGTGCACGGCGTGCTGTCCGGACCGGCGCTCGAGCGGATCGAGAAGGCGCCAATCGAGAAGCTGATCGTGACCAACACGATCCCGTCCAACGGCGAGCGCGCGAAGTGCGGCAAGATTCACGTGTTGTCGGTGGCCAAGCTGTTGGCACAGGCGATTCGGAGTATTCACGAGGAGAGTTCGGTCTCTTCGTTATTTGTGTAGTTAGTTGTCAGTAATCAGTCGTCAGTTTTCAGTAGACGTTCTAGCAAGCAAACTGACAACTGACAACTGAGAACTGACAACTGATAACCAAGTGTGAAAAAGGAAATGTATGGAAGCCGTACTCGAAGCAGTTGAACGGACGTCACGCGGCAAGAACGAAAACCGGCGCCTGCGCGTCACCGGCAGAATTCCGGCGGTCGTCTACGGTGAGAAGGAAGGCGGCGTCGCGATCGCCGTCGATCCAAAGAGCCTGACGAAGATTCTTCAGACCGAGCTCGGCGCCAACACGCTGATCGCCTTGAAGCTTCCCGGCGGCGGCGATGCCCGCGTGCTCGTGAAGGAGTATCAGTACGACCCGGTCACGCACAAACTGCTCCACGCCGACTTCTACAAGGTCGCCATGGACAAGCTCATCCGCGTCACCGTGACCGTCGTGCCGCGCGGCGAGCCAAAGGGCGTGAAGCAGCAGGGCGGCGTGCTCGACATCGTCCATCGGCAGATCGAACTCGAATGCCTGCCGGCCGACATTCCGGAGCACATCGTCATCGACGTCAGCGAGATGATGGTCGGCCAGAGCGTGCGCGTGCGCGACGTGGCGACCGATGCGAAGTGGAAGGCCGTCAGCGATCCGGACATGATGCTGATGCACGTCATCATTCCGAAGGTCGAGGAAGTGCCCGCGACGCCAGAGGCGGTTGCGGCTGCCGCGGCGGCCGGACCGGCGGAGCCAGAGGTCATCAAGAAGGGCAAGAAGGACGAAGAGGGAGAAGCCGAAGCGGCGGCTCCTGCGGCGCCTGCGAAGAAAGAGAAGAAGTAGAACTGAAGCTCATCGTTGGTCTCGGCAATCCGGGGCGCCAATACGACGGGACGCGCCACAACGTCGGGTTCATGGTGCTCGACGAACTGGCCCGTCGCCAGAAAACGGATTTCAGAGTCCGCGAGGATGCCGAGGTGGCGAAGGCTGGTGGAAGCTGGCAGGCCTGGCTGGCCAAGCCGGCGACCTTCATGAATCTCAGCGGCTACGCGGTACAGAAGCTGCGGAGTTTCTACAAGATTCCGGCGGGAGAAGTACTCGTCGTCACCGACGATGTGCACTTGCCGCTCGGGAGGCTGCGGGCGCGGGCACGCGGCTCGGAAGGCGGGCACAACGGGCTCCGATCGATCATCGAGCAGCTGGGAACGACCGAGTTTCCCAGGCTGCGCGTGGGGGTCGGGCGTGGTGATACGAGGCGCGATCTGGCGGATCATGTGCTGGCCAGATTCGAGCCGGACGAGCAGGTGGAAATCGGCCGTTCGATTCTGCGCGCGGCTGATGCCGCGGAGTTGTTCGCGACCGATGGGATCGAGAAAGTCATGAACGCGTTTAACCCAGAGCCCTAGGCGCCGAGCCAGGGGACATTCTTCTTGCCACTGACAAGTGGCCTCGGCCGCACGAGGGTCGAGTCCGGAAGGAGACCGCAGTGAGTCAGATCAGACAGTACGAGCTCATCTATATCGTCGCGTCAGACGCGACCGAACAGCAGATCGCCGACCTTCACACCCAGGTGGCAGAGATTACCGGCCGGTACTCGGGCACGATCGACAAGACCGAGAACTGGGGACGTCGCAAGCTGGCCTACGAGATCGGCCCGCACAAAGAAGGCACGTACGTGCTCGAGGTCATCACGGGCACAGGCGAGCTGATGAAGGAAATCGATCGCCGCCTGCGCGTCAGCGACCAGGTCATCCGCCACCTGACGGTCCGGGTGGACGAAGAGCACCGGATCATCGAACGCACGCGCACGCTGCGGAAGGAAGACTCCCAGCGCCGGCGCGTTGCGCGCGGGCTGCCACCCGAGCGCCAGCCTGGCGAGGGGCCGCAACGGACCGACGATGACGACGACCGCTTCGGTGTCGACGCGGACGACGCGATCTAGAACCAACCGCATTGAATTATTGAAAGGTGTTGCACATGCGCGGCGAAGGACGAGGACGCTCATCATCGGAAGGTCGCGGCGGGCGCGGCGGCGACAAGAAGGACGACAAGAAGCGCACACTGTTCCGCAGGCGGAAGGTCTGCAAGTTCTGCGCGGACAAGATCGATGACATCAACTATAAGGACGTGAAGCTGCTCGGACCGTTCGTGCCCGAGCGCGGCAAGATTCTGCCGCGCCGCATTTCCGGCACGTGCGCCACGCATCAGCGGAAGCTGCAGACGGCCATCAAGCGTGCCCGGCAGCTGGCGTTGATTCCGTACGTTACTGAGTAGGCTTTGGGCTCTGGGCTTTGGGCTCGAGGCCGGGCCAAAAGCCAAAAGTCCAAAGCCGTCAGTCAGAAGAGAGGGAACAATGGAAGTGATACTCCGAGATCACGTCGAGAACGTCGGCAAGCGTGGTGAAGTGGTGAAGGTCGCCGATGGTTACGCGCGCAATTTTCTGCTGCCGCGCAAGCTGGCCTTACTGGCAACGCCTGGCAACCTGAAGCAAATCGAGCGCGAGCGCGTGAAGCTCGACGCGAGAGAGGCCGAGGAGAAGAGCCTCGCAGAAGCCATGGCTGCGCGCCTCGCGGGCATCGAGGTCATCATCACGCGCCGTGTCGGTGAAACCGAGGCGCTCTACGGGTCGGTCACGAGCGCCGACATCGCCGAGGTCCTCCTCAAGCTGGGTCACGACATCGACAAGCGCAAGCTCGGCCTGCGCGAGCCGATTAAGAAGCTCGGCGAGTACACCGTGCCGCTGAAACTTCATCGCGAGGTGATCGTGCAGCTTCCAGTGAAGGTCGTTGCCGAGGGAAAGCCGGAAGTGGCGCCGAAGACCGAATCTGCGTAGGGTCCCATGCCCGAGGTCGCCGCCGTCGATCGCACGCTTCCGCACAATCTCGAAGCCGAACGATCTGTACTCGGCGCCATCCTCATCTACAACGACGCGTTCAACCTCGCCGCCGAGGTCCTGAGCCCCCGGGACTTCTATCGCGATGCGCACCGCCGGATCTTCGAGAAGATGATCCAGTTGAGCGAGCGCGGCAACGCGATCGATTTCATCACTCTGAAGGAAGAGCTCTCGCGTTCGGGCGAGCTCGAGGAAGTCGGCGGGCCCGCGTACGTCGCGTCGCTCGTCGACGGCCTGCCGCACGCGACCAACGTCGAGTACTACGCGCGTATCGTCCGCGAGAAGTCGACGCTGCGCAATCTGATATTTTCCGCCAACAAGATTCTGGCGACGGCCTATGAGGCCGAGCTCGAGCCGAACCAGATTCTCGACGACGCCGAGCAGTCGATCTTCGCCATTGCAGAGGATCGCGTGCGCGCCGGGTTCGTCTCGATGCGCCAGCTCGCCCACGCCAGTTTCGAGACGATCGAGCGGGCGCACGAACGCAAACAGCTCATCACCGGCGTGCCGTCCGGGTTCACCGATCTCGACGAGCTCACCGCCGGATTTCAGCCGAGCGATCTCATCATCATCGCGGCACGCCCCTCGGTCGGCAAGACGGCGCTGGCGTTGAACATCGCGCAGCACGTCGGCACGAAGACCGGAAAGTCCGTGGGCATTTTCAGCCTGGAAATGTCCAAGGAACAGCTCTTCCTCAGAATGCTGACGTCCGAGGCGCGCATCGACAGCCATCGGCTGCGCACAGGCTTCCTGGTCGAGAGCGACTGGGGACGGTTGTCGCACTCGCTCGGCACGCTGAGCGAAGCGAAGATCTTCATCGACGATACGCCCGGCATCGGTGTGCTGGAGATGCGCGCAAAGTCGCGCCGGCTGACGGCCGAGCACGGGCTCGACATGCTGATCATCGACTACATCCAGCTGATGCAGGGCCGCGGCCGCTTTGAAAACCGCACGCTCGAGCTGGCGTCGATCTCACGCTCGCTGAAGGTGCTCGCGAAGGAGCTGAACGTGCCGGTCGTGATTATCTCGCAGCTGAGCCGCGCGCCGGAATCCCGCTCGGATCACCGGCCGATGCTCTCGGATCTTCGTGAATCCGGCGCCCTCGAGCAGGACGCCGACGTCGTCATGCTGTTGTTCCGTCCCGATCAGTATCCGGACGTGAAGCCCGAAGACGAAAACATCGCCGAAGTGAACGTGGCCAAGCAGCGCAACGGTCCGACGGGTTTGGTGCGCCTGGCGTTCCTGAAGTCGGAGACCCGCTTCATGAACCTCGAACAACGGCGATGAGCCGCGAGCGGCGCTGCACGTTCGCCCACGTCGATCTCCCCGCTCTTCAGTCCAACTACCGTGCCGTGGCCGAGTTTCTCGCCGCGCAGACAGGCGTGGAGGGCGGTGGAAAGAAAGTTCCTGGAATCATTTCGGTCGTGAAGGCAAACGCCTACGGCCACGGAGCGCCTGCGGTTGCGCGCGCCCTGCAGGATGCTGGCGCGAAGGTGCTGGCCTGCGCCGACATCGAAGAAGCGATCGTCCTCCGCAATGCCGGCGTCACCGCCGAAATTCTCGTCTTTGGCGCCCTCAGCGTCAGTGACGTGGCCGGCGTGTTCGACTACAGCCTGACTCCGACCATTTCCACTCCAGGCGCGGGGCGATCGCTCCAGGCGGCGGCGGCTGCGCGCGGCTTCCGTCTCCGGTGCCATCTGAAGATTGACACCGGCATGAACCGCCTCGGTCTGCGGTTCGACAACCTCGAACGCACCATTCCAGAGATCGTCGCCAGCAAGAATATCGAGGTCGACGCCGTCTACACGCACTTCGCGACTGCGGACGATCCCGAGCTGCCGCTCTTTCACGAGCAGCGCGAGCGATTCGAACGGGTGCTGGCCCAACTTCCTCGCCTCGGCGTGAATCCAAAGCTGCGTCATGCGGCCAACAGCGCCGCGACGCTCCGCGATTCGCGCGTGTGGTACGACCTGGTGCGGCCGGGCCTGATGATTTATGGCGTTGTGCCTCCGCCGCTCGCGTCCACCATTCCACTGAAGCCGGTCATGTCGCTGCGGAGCAGGGTCGTGGCCGTCAAAGGCGTGCGGCCAGGGGAGACCGTCGGGTACGGCGCGCTCTGGACGGCCGACCGCCCGTCCCGCGTCGCCGTCGTGCCGGCTGGCTACGCCGACGGCCTGGATCGCCGCATGGCCGGAACCTGCCCCGTGCTCATCAGGGGGAGGCGCGCGCGGATCGTCGGCGCCGTCAGCATGGACATGATCACCGTCGATGTCACCGACATGCACGTCGAGCCTGGGGATGAGGTCGTCATGATCGGCGTCCAGGGAGACGAGCGCATCGACGTTCGGGAAATCTCATCGGCAATTGCTACCAATCCGTACGAAGTGCTCTGTCGCATCGGCACCCGGATCGAACGCATCTACTAGGCTTCGGACTCCAGGCTCTGGGCTCTAGGCTCTGGGCCGGAACCCGGTGGGCTCCACGCCCGTATTGCGAGATATGTTGAAGTTTCTGCTTTGGTGCGTTCTGTTCGTCCTCTGTTGGCCGGTGGCCTTCCTTGCCCTGGTGCTCTATCCCATCATCTGGATTCTGCTGATTCCGTTTCGGATCGTGGGGATTGCGGTCGATGGAGTGCTCGGCCTGCTTCGCGGGATCGTGCTGCTTCCGGCGCGCTTGTTGAACTGAGGCCCAAAGTCCAAGGCCTAAAGCCCAGCGCCGGACGATGTACTATCTCTTCAGTGAAGCCTCCAAGGACCATCTTCGTCTGCCAGGAGTGTGGCGGGCAGCAGCAGAAATGGATGGGGCGCTGCCCGGATTGCGGCGCATGGAATTCGCTCGTCGAAGAGCAGCCTGCTCAGCAAAGCGCGCCGGCCGCGGCCAATCATCGATACGGCCTCGTGTCCGGTAGCGCTTCGGCAAAACTCTACAGCGACATCAAAACCTCCGACGCACCCCGCATCTCGTCCGGCATCGCGGAGTTCGATCGCGTGCTTGGCGGCGGCATCGTGCCCGGAGCGCTCGTGCTGCTTGGCGGAGAACCGGGAATCGGCAAATCCACGCTGCTGCTGCAGGTCGCGGCGCACGTCGCGCGACACGTCGGCCCCGTTCTCTACAGCTCCGGCGAGGAATCAGAGCATCAAATCAAGCTGCGCGGCGAGCGTCTGTCGGTGGACCGGGCGCCTCTCTATCTGCTGGCCGAAACGTGTCTCGAGCGCATCCTCGAGGAGATCGAGCGCCTGAAGCCGGCGCTCGTAGTCGTCGACTCCATTCAAACGATTTTCTCCGCGCGGTTTCAGTCGGCGCCGGGCAGCATCGGCCAGGTTCGCGAAGTGGCGACACACCTGCTGTTTGCCGCGAAAGGCCGGAACATCCCTATCGTGCTCGTCGGTCACGTCACCAAAGACGGTTCGCTTGCCGGCCCGAAGGCGCTGGAGCACGTTGTCGACACGGTTCTGTATTTCGAGGGCGAGCGGCATCACGCGCATCGGGTGGTGCGGGCGTTCAAGAACCGGTTCGGTGCGGCGAGCGAGCTGGGCGTGTTCGAGATGTCGGCAACCGGCCTGCGCGAGGTGCCGAACCCTTCGCAGATGTTTCTGGCCGAGCGATCGATCGGCAAACCCGGCTCAGCGGTCCTGTGCTGCATCGAAGGGTCGCGGCCGATTCTCGTCGAGGTTCAGGCGCTCGTCAGCAGCAGCACGTTCGGCAACGCGCGCCGCATGGCGAGCGGAGTCGATCAACAGAGGCTCTCTCTTCTCCTGGCAGTACTGGAGAAGCGGGCGGGCCTCGGCCTGCTGGGCGATGACGTCTACGTGAATGTGGCAGGAGGGATGAACGTCGACGAGCCCGCCGCCGACCTCAGTATCGTTGCAGCGGTTGCGTCGAGCGTGCAGAATCGTGCAGTGGGCTCGATGACGGCGGTTTTCGGCGAGGTGGGGCTTGGCGGCGAGGTCCGCGCCACCACGCAGACCGCCCTTCGGGTGCGGGAAGCCGCCCGGATGGGATTCGAGCGGTGCGTGCTGCCGAGCGCGAACGCAGATCTTCCGGCATCCGAGCGGCCGGCGCAGATCGAGCTCGTCGGTGTCCGAACGCTCGACGAGGCCCTGCAGGCGCTTTTGGCCTGAGCAGGACTTGCCGATAGAATGAGCGGCCTATGAGGTGGAGCGGCGTCGCACGGATTTTGTTCGTCAGCGCGGTTGCCTACTGTGCGTTCCTGCTTCGCCCCCTCGGCGGCGGTGTGGCGCTCAACATCGCCTTCGCTTTCGTGATTGCCGGCCTCTTCATTTACCTCGAACATCGCTTACGCGAGACCTCACTTGCCAATGTGATCGGCGCGCTTCTTGGCGGCGCCGCCGGCCTGCTTGCCGCGCGCATGATCGGCTCGGCGCTCTTCTGGGCCAACACCGGCGATGCCCGCGTCGTCTTTCTTCACAGCCTTGTGCTTCTCGTGCTGCCGTACATCGGCCTCGTGCTGGGAGGGAAGTCGGGCGAGTGGCTCGAACCCGAACGGGTGATGGGCATCTTTCGTCCGAGGACGCCGCAGCGGCGATACCGGATTCTGGACACCAGCGTCATCATCGATGGGCGCATCGCGGACATCTGCGAGACGGGTTTTGTCGACGGCACGCTCGTCGTTCCGCAGTTCGTGCTGAAAGAGCTGCAGCAGGTTGCCGACTCGGCCGACTCCCTGCGGCGGAACCGCGGCCGGCGCGGCCTCGATATCCTGCAGCGTATTCAGAAGATGGCGGGCCTCGACGTCATCGTGTCAGACACAGACTTTCCCGAGCAGAAGGAAGTCGATCTGAAGCTGATCGAGCTTGCGCGCCAGCTCTCGGGAAAAATCGTCACCAACGACTTCAACCTGAACAAGGTCGCACAGCTGCGCGGGGTCGAGGTGCTGAACATCAACGAGCTCGCGAACTCCCTGAAGCCGGTGGTGCTGCCGGGCGAGACGATGAAGGTGTTCATCCTGAAAGAGGGGAAAGAGTACAACCAGGGCGTTGCGTATCTGGATGACGGCACGATGGTCGTCGTCGACAACGCGCGCTCGATGATCGGTAAGACGATCGACGTGGTGGTGACGAGCGTGCTTCAGACCACGGCCGGCAAGATGATCTTCGGCCGCTTCATCGATCCCAACGCCGGCGCGGGGCCGACGGCGATTAGCGATCGTCGCGCCCGCCAAACCTAGTGAACCTGGACATTGAAGATTGAAGATTGGTGCATTGAAGATTGATTCCCAATGCCTCAATCAATCCCCCAATCTTCAATCGAACAATCTTCAATCCAACAATCTTCAATGAAGAGTGCCCACCTGCCCCCGTTTCATTGGTGGCGTACAGTCTTCTTTCTCATCCCCTGCATTTCCGTCTACACGATCGTGCTCGGCACACTGTCGATCCTGTCGACGTTCGTCGATCGACGGGGCCATGCCGCCCATTGGTGTGCCCGCGCGTGGTCGTGGCTCATTCTGAAGACGACCGGCGTGCACGTGCATGTGCAGGGATTGGAGCGCCTCCAGGCGGGGCAGACGTACGTCTTCATTTCGAATCACCAGAGCATCTACGACATCCCCGTGCTCTTTGCGTCGCTGCCGTTTCAGCTGCGCATTATCGCGAAGGAATCGCTCGGCAACTTTCCGTTTCTGGGGTGGCACCTGAGGCGGTCGGGGCACCTGCTGGTCGATCGCAGCAATCCCGATCGCGCCGGCATTCTGAACCGCTGGCGGCGGCTCGTGTCGGATCATCTCTCGTTGATCATCTTTCCTGAAGGCACGCGAAGTGCCGACGGACGGGTCGGCCGCTTTCGGGGAGGGAGTTTTCTGCTGGCGCTCGAGGCCGGCCTCACGATTGTGCCCATCTCGATTTCCGGCACGATTCACGTGATGAAGAAGGGGCGTCTCATGACATGCCCCGGTGAACCCAGGCTCGTCGTTCATGAGCCGGTGCCCGCGCCGACAATCGAGAATCCTTCTATCGCCGACGCTCGGGAACTCGCGGCTCGCATAGAGGGAATCGTGCGGGCCGGCGTCGAGCCGATCGTCGACGATGGACGATCGACGATGGACGATCGACGATCCCGAATATAATTCCCGCCATGTTCGTCTCCGCGATCCTCGCTGCGGGCGGCCGCGGCACGCGGCTGGGCGCACCAACGCCCAAGCAATTGCTGAGTGTCGGCGACCGATCGATCCTCCAGCGAAGCTTCGATACGCTCGACGCCCACGACAACATTCACGAAATCGTTGTCGCGTTGCCGGTTGATATCGCTGCGGCGCCGCCCGGGTTTCTCGTGTCCAGCCGGAAACCCGTGCGAATCGTCGGCGGAGGTGCGCGCCGGCAGGACTCTGTTGCGCTGGCGTTCGCCCGCACGGCCGCCAATGCCGACGTGGTCGTGATCCACGATGCCGCGCGTCCGTTCGCATCGGCCGACCTTTTCACGCGTGTGATCCTCGCCGCCTCGAGAGGCGGCGCGGCGATCGCCGCCCTGCAGGCGCAGGACACGGTGAAGGAAGCCACGACAGCCGCCGGCATTCATGTCGTCGCGAAGACGATTTCGCGCGACTCCATCTATCTGGCCCAGACGCCACAGGCCTTCACCCGCCAAGTACTTGCTGAGGCGATCATGCAAGGCAGCTCGCTTGGTGTGGCGACCGACGAAGCCACGCTGGCCGAGCGCGCCGGGCATCCCGTGCGGCTCGTGGACGGCGAAGCGAGCAACATCAAAATCACGACCGAACACGATCTCCGTGTTTCGCAGGCCATGGCCCGAGGCCGGGAGCCCGGAGCCCGGAGCCAGGAGTCCCTGCTGCGGATCGGCACTGGCTACGATCTCCATCGCCTCGGACCCGGACGCAAGTTGATCATCGGTGGCGTCGAGATTTCGCACGAGCTGGGGCTCGTCGGCCATTCCGATGCCGACGTGTTGTGCCATGCCATCACGGATGCCATCCTCGGCGCGGCCGCGCAGGGCGATATCGGCCGCCATTTTCCGGACACCGACCCGGCATGGAAGGGCGCCGACAGCATCGGTTTGCTGAAGCGCGCCGTGGAGATTGTTCGCACTGCGGGATTCGTAGTCTCCAACATCGACGCCGTCGTCATCGCCGAACGGCCGAAAATGGCGCCGCATATCGACGCGATGCGCCGGAAACTCTCGGACGCCATGGGGATCGACATCTCGGCGGTGAGCGTGAAAGGGAAGACCAACGAACAGGTTGGTGCTCTCGGCCGCAATGAAGCGATCGCCGTTCACGCGATCGCGATGCTCTCGCCCCTATGAGAGTCCGGTTCGCCCCGAGCCCGACGGGGCACCTCCACATCGGCAACGTCCGCACCGCACTTTTCAACTGGCTGCTCGCACGGGGACACGGCGGCACGTTCATCCTGCGGGTCGAGGACACCGACGCCGAGCGATCGACGCTCGAATCGGACACGAGCATTCTGGAAGACCTTCGGTGGCTCGGGTTGACCTGGGATGAAGGCCCCGATATCGGCGGGCCCGTTGGCCCTTACCGTCAGTCGGAGCGCCTCGGCGCGTATCAGTCTCGCGCGGAGCAGTTGCTCGCTCAGGACCGCGCGTATTACTGCTTCTGCACGCCGGAGCAACTGGACGCAGAGCGGAAGCACCAGCTCGCGAACAATCTGCCGGCGAAGTACTCGGGACGCTGCGCCGTCATCGATCCGAACGAAGCGGCCAGGCGCGTCCAGAGCGGAGAGACGGCGGCCATTCGCTTCCGGACTCCGCAAAACCGCGAGGTCACGTTCGACGATCTCGTACGCGGCCCGATCGCCTTTCACACCGACGTCATCGGCGATCAGGTCCTGCTGCGTGCCGACAAGTCACCGGCTTACAACTTCGCAGTCGTCGTGGACGATGGGCTGATGGGAGTGACGCATGTGGTTCGCGGTGAGGATCACATCTCGAACACACCAAGGCAGCTCCTGATCTACGAGGCGCTTGCTTTCACACCGCCGCGGTTCGGGCACGTGGCGATGGTGCTCGGCCCCGATCACACGCGCCTCTCAAAGCGGCACGGTGCAACATCGGTAGACGAGTTCCGCGAGAAGGGATATCTCCCGGAAGCGCTCCTGAACTATCTCGCGCTGCTCAGCTGGTCGCCCGGAGACGGGCAGGAGATCGTCCCTCTGGCCGAGATGGCGAAGCGCTTTTCCTTGAGCGATGTCGGGCACAGCGCCAGCATCTTCGACGAGGAAAAGCTGGCGTGGGTGAATCGTCACTATCTGAAAGATGCGCCGCACGATCGGCTGGCGAGCTTGTGCGCGCCGTACCTGCAGCGGGCAGGGTACATCAGCGGCAACCTGTCACCGGAGGGCGTGGCGTTTCTCGTCGGGCTCGTGCCGCTCGTCAACGTGTCAGTGGATCGACTGGATCAAACACCCTTCAGATTGAAACAGCTTTTCGAGTACTCAGCCGCTTCTGCCTTGATGCAGCCGGACATTCGCGGCGAAGTGGGAACGGACGCGGCGCGACAGGTGATCGGGGCGCTCGCTGCAGAGCTTGAAATCTCTCCGCGGCTCGTCGACAAGGCGATGTTCCGTGGGCTCGCCGACCGGGTGAAGCAGAAGAGCGGACAGAAAGGGCGTGCGCTGTTTCATCCCATTCGCATTGCGCTGACTGGCGCAGGCGATGGGCCGGAGCTCGATCTTCTGGTTCCTGCGATGGAAAAGGGAGCCGGCCTTGAGACGTCGGCCGGGTTTGTGGCGATTGCCGGCGCGCGGGAGCGCGCGACCGAGTTTAGTGCACGGTTGAAGTCTTGACTTCCATCGTCGCGATGATCGCTTTCAACCATTCGTCCGCCATCGCGCGATAACCTTCGGCCTTGAGATGAAGGCCATCGCTGCCCACCAAATCCAGGGGCACTGCCGCGTAGTGGTCCGCGAGAATCGCGTTTTCTTCACTGACGAGCGCCCTGATTCTGCTGTTCAGCATCGGCACCGCCGCGATCACGTTTTCAGGCTTGGGCGATTTCATCGGGGGAAGCGTTCCGACGACCACGCGCGCCCCGCGGCCTTTGGCATACCGGATCATCCGGCGAAGGGCGTCGATCACGCTGTTCATCGCGGCGTTCATGGCTTCCGGCGTACCCGTCTCTGGCGACAGTAGATCGTTGACTCCTTCCATGACGAGGAGCGCATCGGGGTTATAGACCGGCCAGTCTCTTTCGAGTCGAAGTTTGCCGTCACCGGCCTTCTCGCCGCCGTATCCGTCGGCGATGATGGTGATGGTCTGGTCCAGATACCGTGCTTCAAATTTGCTGTTCAACCGATTGACGTAGCTCGCGGCCTCGTTGAAGATGTTCGGCGGCACGACGACGACAGTGCGGCTTGTGAGCGTGACCTTGCCTTCGGTGATGCTGTCGCCGAACGCCATGAATTTCGTTTTCTCGAGTCGTGGCACGGGCGCCACGATCACGTTGAACGTGCAACTGCCTTTCTGCGCCAACGCATCGACGGCTTCGCACCTCACCGTTGTCGTTCCGTTCTGAAATACCGTTCCTGATCCCGGGTTGCATGTGACATTCACAGGGGCTTGCCCGCCGTTCGGTACCGGCGTATCAAAGTTCGCTGTCGGTTGAGGCTGGCCCTGATGGACGAACAGCTCCATGTTGGCGGGGCAGCTGATGGTTGGCGGAGTCGGCATGGGAGTGGGCCCGGGACCCGGGTTCTTCTCCCCGCAGGAAATCGCCGCAGTCGTGCTTGCCGCGAGAATGATGATGGCTCGTAGAGTCACTAAGTCCAGATATCGGCCGTTGCCGGCCGAAGCCGCCTATTATGTATCGGGCATGCTGATTTACGGGATCAACGCGGTTGCCGAGGCGCTGCGTGCGGGACGCGTGCTTTCACTTCGCGCGGGTAAGCGCAGCGACCGCCGCTTGCAGGAGTTGCTGGCCGAGGCGGACTTGTTGCGCGTTCCGATTCGTCGCGTCGCCGACCAGGAACTCGATCGCGAGTCCGGCGGTTCATCGCATCAGGGTGTGATCGCCGAGGTGAAGGCGAGCGACGCGTACGAGCTCGACGATCTGATTCGTGAGGCTCCGTCGCCGGCGTTGCTCGTTGTGCTCGATGGCATCGAAGATCCGCATAACTTCGGAGCCATTCTTCGGTCCGTCGATGCAGCGGGTGCGCACGGCGTCGTCAGGCAGACGCGGCACTCTGCACCGCTTGGCGGCGCGACGAGCAAGGCATCGGCGGGTGCGCTGGCGCACGTGAAGATCGCCGACGTGGTGAATATTGCGCGCGCGGTCGAAGAGCTGAAGGACGCGGGCATCTGGACTGTGGGCCTCGCGGGTGATGCGTCGCAGAGCTACGATAGGGTCGATTTTACCGTGCCGACGGCTCTGGTCGTGGGAGCTGAAGGCACGGGACTGCGCAGGCTGGTTCGTGAGCGTTGCGACCTGCTCGCCTCTATCCCTATGAAAGGACATGTAGATAGCCTGAATGTGTCGGTGGCGGCCGGCATCGTGCTGTTCGAAGCGCTGCGGCAGCGCACCCGAGTCTGAGGGCACATGTCCGTTTCACGCCGTGGCACAGGATGTGCTGATTGTGCTAAACTCAGCTTTTTGTCTGGCTGGCGTAGCTCAGCCCGGTAGAGCAGCTGATTTGTAATCAGCCGGTCGGGGGTTCAAATCCCTTCGCCAGCTCCATTTGGCTTCACGGCGGCGCCGGCCGTCATCAAACATCAACGGCCTCACGATAGGCGCGATACGGGGTGCAGTAAATTCGGTCTGTAGGATTCAGCAGCGCAAATTGATTGGGTGCTCGCGCGCAGCAGGTCGCGGAGCGGCGCGGGGCGAACGAACCTCCGCAAGCGGAGCGACCTGAGCGGGGCGAAGGCCCCCGCGAGAAAAACGGGGAGGTGGCAGAGCGGTCAATCGCAGCAGGCTGTAAACCTGCCGCCTTCGGGCTACGGAGGTTCGAACCCTCCCCTCCCCACCATTTACGTGTTCCCTGATAGGGGTGAGGGAAGAGGGAACAACGGAGAGTGGGCGATAGGTGATTTGGCGATAGGTGAGTGGGTGATTTGAAGGCGATGTGGGCGTGACCGGGCAGTTACCAATCGCCAGATCACCAATGACCCAATCGTCGATGAATAGGCGGGAGTAACTCAGTGGTAGAGTCACAGCCTTCCAAGCTGTTGGTCGCGGGTTCGATCCCCGTCTCCCGCTCCAGACTCTCGGCTGAATTCTTTTCGCCGATGTAGCTCAGTTGGCAGAGCGCGTCCTTGGTAAGGACGAGGTCACCAGTTCAATCCTGGTCATCGGCTCCAGGATCTATAAACGCAGGCGACGCTTCTTTAACGCGAGGGAAGAGACGGCATGTCGAAAGAAAAATTTGATCGCTCAAAGCCGCACGTCAACGTCGGCACCATCGGACACATCGACCACGGCAAGACCACGCTCACCGCGGCGCTGACGAAGGTCTCCGCCGACAAGGGCTGGGCCAAGTTCATTCCTTACGACGAGGTGGCGAAAGCCTCCGAGTCGCAGGGCCGGCGCGACGCGACGAAGATTCTGACGATCGCGACGAGCCACGTCGAGTATTCGACGCCGAACCGGCATTACGCCCACGTCGACTGCCCGGGCCATGCCGATTACATCAAGAACATGATCACCGGGGCCGCGCAGATGGACGGCGCAATTCTCGTGGTCTCGGCGACCGACGGCCCGATGCCCCAGACGCGCGAGCACGTCCTGCTCGCCCGGCAGGTGAACGTGCCGTATCTCGTCGTGGCGCTCAACAAGGTTGACGCGGTCGACGATCCCGAGTTGCTCGACCTCGTCGAACTCGAAGTCCGAGAGCTGCTGAAGTCGTACGGATTCCCGGGCGACGATCTGCCGGTTATCCGCCTGTCGGCGCTGAAGGCGCTGAACGGCGAGCCCGGCGGCGCAGAGGGCGTCCTGAAGCTGATGGATGCGCTCGACACGTACATTCCGATGCCGCAGCGCGAAGTCGACAAGCCGTTCCTGATGCCGATCGAAGACGTATTTTCGATTTCAGGCCGCGGCACCGTCGTCACCGGCCGTATCGAGCGAGGCAAGGTGAAGGTGGGCGAGGAAATCGAGATCATCGGTTTCGGTCCGACCAAGAAGAAGATCGTCACCGGCGTCGAAATGTTCCGGAAGCTCCTTGACGAGGGCACGGCCGGAGACAACGTCGGCGTGCTCTTGCGCAGCACGGAAAAAGAAGAGGTCGAGCGCGGACAGGTGCTGGCCAAGGGCGGATCGATTACGCCGCACACGAAGTTCAAGGCGACGGTGTATGTCCTCTCGAAGGAAGAGGGCGGCCGCCACACGCCGTTCTTCAACGGCTATCGTCCGCAGTTCTATATCCGGACGACGGACGTCACCGGCTCGCTGCATCTGCCGGAAGGCGTCGAGATGGTGATGCCGGGCGACAACACCGACATCAACGGCGAGCTGATTACGCCGGTCGCCATCGAAAAGGGTTCGCGCTTCGCGATTCGCGAAGGGGGCCGCACGGTGGGCGCGGGAACGATTACGGAGATTGTTGAATAGTTGGACATCGGACCGGAGCCTGTTTATTTATGCGCGACATCATCGCTCTGGCGTGCAACGAATGTAAGCGCCGGAACTACAGCACGACCAAGAATCGCAAGAAATCGTCCGAGCGCCTCGAGCTGAACAAGTACTGCAGGTTCTGCAGGAAGCACACGGGGCACAAGGAAACGAA
>JAMQPK010000087.1 GCA_023717525.1 Vicinamibacterales bacterium
GCCGGCGCCTGGGAGCTCGACTCGAAACTCGAACTGGCGATGGATGCGCTGCGGCTGCCACCGCCGGATGTCGATGTGAAGACGCTGTCGGGTGGCGAGCGCCGGCGGGTGGCATTGTGTCGACTGCTGCTGCAGTCGCCCGATCTGCTCCTGCTCGACGAGCCGACCAATCATCTCGACGCCGAGTCGGTGGCGTGGCTGGAGCGATTTCTGAAGGACTATCCCGGCACGGTCGTGGCTGTGACGCACGATCGGTACTTCCTCGACAACGTCGCCGGCTGGATTCTCGAGCTCGATCGTGGTCACGGTATCCCGTGGGAAGGCAACTACTCGTCGTGGCTCGAGCAGAAACAGAAGCGCCTTGCGCTCGAGGAGAAGACGGAGTCGAAGCGGCAGCGAACGTTGGCCAGAGAGTTGGAGTGGGTGCGCATGGCCCCACGGGCGCGGCAAGCCAAGGGCAAAGCACGCCTGAAAGCCTACGAAGAGCTGTTGGGGCAGGACTCGGCCAAGCAGATTGAGAGCGTCGAGATCTACATTCAACCAGGGCCCCGGCTGGGCGACGTTGTCGTCGAGGCGCGGAATCTGAAGAAGGCCTACGGCGACACGCTGCTGATCGACGGTCTCAACTTCACGCTCCCTCGAGGCGGCATCGTTGGTGTCATTGGTCCGAACGGCGCCGGGAAGACCACGTTGTTCAGGATGATGACGGGCCAGGAGAAGCCCGACGGCGGCACGCTGCGGCTTGGAGAGACGGTGACCCTGGGATACGTCGACCAGAGTCGCGACTCGCTCAGTGCGAAGAAGACCGTGCACGACGAAATCAGCGGTGGGGAAGAGGAGCTCACGCTTGGGAGGCGCACGGTGCCGTCGCGCGCCTACGTGTCGTGGTTCAACTTCAAGGGGCGCGATCAGCAGCGGCTGGTCGGCGAACTGTCTGGCGGAGAGCGAAACCGCGTACATCTGGCGAAGCTCCTGAAGGCCGGCAGCAACGTTCTGCTCCTCGACGAGCCGACAAACGACCTCGATGTCGACACGCTGCGGGCGCTCGAGGAGGCCCTGTTGCAGTTCGCCGGGTGCGTGGTTGTCATCAGCCACGACCGGTGGTTTCTCGACCGCATTGCGACCCACATGCTCGCATTCGAAGGGGACAGCGAGGTCGTCTGGTTCGAGGGAAACTACCAGGACTACGAGGCCGACCGGCACAGGCGCCTCGGCACCGCAGCCGACCAGCCGCACAGGATCAAATACCGGAAACTGACACGGTAGGGGGCCTGGTACCCCAATTTCGCGTCTAAGCCGTAAGCATCTGGTGGCTGAACCTAAGAAGAAAACGAATCTCGCCAACGCGTGGGCCGAAGCCAGGGATCAGGTCGTGGCCCATCGCGGCCGGCTGGCCCTCGGCCTCGGGTTGATGCTCGTCAACCGGTTCGCTGGTCTGGTCCTTCCGGCAGCCTCGAAGTACCTCATCGACGACGTGATCGGCAAGCATCGCGCCGATCTCCTGGTTCCCCTTGCGCTGGCGGCAGGTGCCGCCACGATTGTCGACGCGGCCAGCTCGTTCGCGTTGTCGCAGGTGCTCGGCGTTGCCGCCCAGGGGGCCATTGCCGAGATGCGGAAAAGCATACAGATGCACGTCACGCGTCTGCCGATCCGCTACTTCGATTCCACGCAGACAGGCGTTCTCATTTCTCGCGTGATGAACGACGCAGACGGTATCCGCAATCTGGTTGGCACCGGCATCGTGCAGTTGACCGGCGGTCTGGTCACTTCAATGATCGCCCTGGGCGTGCTGTTCTATCTGAACTGGCAGCTCACTCTTGCGAGCATCGTCGTCCTGGCGGCGTTTGCCGGTGGCATGATCCTCGCGTTCGGAAAGCTGAGACCGCTGTTCCGGGATCGCGGAAAGATCACGGCCGAGATTTCCGGGCGGCTCGCCGAATCGTTTGGCGGCATTCGTATCGTGAAAGCCTACGTGGCCGAGGATCGCGAAGACCGTGTGTTTGCCGACGGCATTCAGCGGCTGTTCAACAATGTGCGGCAGACGCTCACTGGTGTCGCGGCGGTCACGTCGTTCGGTGGCGCAATCATCGGCGTCATCGGCGTGGTCATCATGGTCGTGGGCGGCCGGTCGATTCTCGCCGGCACGATGACCCTCGGCGACTTCGTCATGTACATCTTCTTCGTGGGCCTGCTCGCCGTTCCGCTGATACAGCTTTCGTCCATCGGCACTCAGCTCTCGGAAGCCTTCGCAGGTCTCGATCGTATCCGCGAGATCAAACAGATGGCGACCGAAGACGATGAGGATGCGACACGCGATCCGCTGGGCTCCGTGCAAGGCGAGGTTGTGTTCGACGATGTCTCGTTCGAATACGAGGCCGGCAATCCTGTGTTGCGCCATGTGTCGTTCACGGCTCCGGCCGGTACGACGACCGCCCTGGTGGGGTCGAGCGGGTCTGGCAAGAGCACGCTGATCGGCCTCGTGATGGCGTTCAACAGGCCGGGTAGCGGACGGGTGCTTGTCGATGGCCGCGATCTAGCGGGCGTGCGGCTGAGGGACTATCGCGCGCAGCTCGGCGTCGTGCTGCAGGACAACTTCATGTTCGACGGGACGGTCACGGAAAACATCCGGTTCTCGCGGCCACAGGCAACGGCGGCGGAGGTGAAAACCGTCAGCGACATCGCGCATTGCGACGAGTTCGTCGACAGGTTTCCCAAGAAGTACGACACGGTTGTCGGAGAGCGCGGCGTCAGGCTGTCGGGCGGCCAGCGCCAGCGGGTGGCTATCGCGCGCGCGATCCTCGCCGATCCGAGAATCCTGATCCTGGACGAGGCGACCTCGAGCCTCGACAGTGAAAGCGAAGCGTTGATTCAGGACGGCCTGCACGCACTGCGGAGGGGCAGGACCACATTTGTGATCGCCCACAGGTTGTCGACCATCCGAAGCGCGGATCAGATTCTCGTCCTCGAAAGCGGGCAGATCGTCGAGCGGGGCAGGCACGAACAGCTGCTGGCCGCCAACGGCCGGTATCGGCAGCTTTACGATAAGCAGTATAAAATTGAGATCGATCGATTCGTGAATCCCGGCGAGGACTTCACGCCCGATCTGCCGGCGGCCGTCCCGCAGACGTCGGGCGCACGCCAGTCGGCCCTGTGAG
>JAMQPK010000090.1 GCA_023717525.1 Vicinamibacterales bacterium
GTGCCAAGGCGCGCCAGTACATCACCGAGGCGATTCAGCGGAGCGCAGCCGAACACACAATCGAAACGACCGTGTCGGTTGTCGACCTGCCCAGCGACGATCTGAAGGGGCGCATCATCGGCCGCGAGGGACGTAACATCCGCGCGCTCGAGCAGGCGACCGGCGTCGACCTCATCGTTGATGACACACCAGGCGCGATCATTCTTTCCGGCTTCGATCCCTTCAGGCGCGAAATTGCCAAACAGGCCATCGAGCGCCTGATCGCCGACGGGCGCATCCATCCGGCGCGCATCGAGGAAGTCGTCGAGAAGGTGAAGGCGGAAATGGACGAGTCGGTACGCAAAGACGGTGAGGCCGCCGCGTTCGAGCTCGGCATGCACGATCTGCATCCGGAGCTTCAGAGGCTGATGGGCCGCTTGAAGTACCGCACCAGCTACGGCCAGAACGTCTTGAATCACTCGAAGGAAGTCGCGTACCTGGCCGGCATCATGGCGAGAGAGATCGGCCTCAACGCGAACGTCGCCGTGCGTGCCGCTTTTCTGCACGACTGTGGCAAGGCCATCGACCGGGAGATGCAAGGGACGCACCTCGAGATCGGGATCGACCTGTTGCGCAAGCACGGAGAGAGCGAAGCCGTGGTCATGGCGATGGCGGCGCACCATATGGACATCGACTGGCCGTCGCTCGAAGCGATGATCGTCCAGGCCGCCGACGCGATTTCCGCTGCTCGTCCCGGCGCGCGACGCGACATCCTGGAGTCGTACGTAAAGCGCCTCGAGAAGCTCGAAGAGATCGCCGATTCGTTCAAGGGCGTCTCAAAAGCTTTTGCGCTTCAGGCGGGGCGCGAGATTCGCATCATGGTGGAAAGCGAACGAATCTCGGACGAGGAAGCGGTCTGGCTGTCGAAGGACATCGCGCGTCGAATCGAAAACGAGCTTGAATACCCAGGGCACATCAAGGTGACGGTGATCCGCGAGACCCGCGCAGTCGAGTACGCCAAGTAAAGGGGTCGGGTGCCTTTTTCGCAACACGGTGACGGGAAGGAACACGAAAAAGGCACCCGACCCCTTTTTCCTGTTTCAGCCTTGGGCGAACACGCCCTCATTCAGCGCATCCGCGCACGCCTCCCTCCCCCACCCTCATTCGTCATCGTCGGCATCGGCGACGATGCCGCGGTCATCGAGCCGGAGAGGAACGCGCTGGAAGTAGTCACAACCGACAGCCAGGTGGAAGGCGTGCATTTCGATTTCACGTTCGTCAGCCCGGCCGACGTCGGCCATAAGGCACTCGCCGTCAACCTGAGTGACATCGCCGCGATGGGCGCCACACCACGGGTGGCGTTGCTGTCGTTAATCCTGCCACCCACGCTGCCAGTCGATCATGTTGATGCGCTCATCGACGGTATGGCAGCTCTGGCCGTGCGGTCGAAGGTCGCAGTCGTTGGCGGAAACATCGCACGCTCGCCGGGCCCTGTCGTTGTGGACCTTACCGTGACCGGATCGGTTCACCGCCGGCGAATCCTCACGCGGACAGGCGCGCGAGCGGGCGACGACCTTTACGTGACCGGCGCGCTGGGAGGCGCCGCGTTGGGGTTGCGAACGCTTCGATCCAATCATGCGGACTCGTCCGCGGCAGCCCAGCGGTATCGCCGCCCGGAACCCCGGTTACGCTTTGGCGTGCTTCTGGGCCGCAATCGCGCCGCGCGCGCCTGCATCGATCTCAGCGACGGCCTCGCGGACGGCATCCGGCAAATCGGGGAGGCGTCGGGCACAGGAGCGATCATCGATGAGGCCGCCCTTCCGATCGAGCCGGGCGCGACCCCGGAGGACGCCTTTCGCGGAGGCGAAGATTACGAACTGCTATTTGCCGTGTCTCCGAAGTTGAGGCGACGGCTCGACGCCGTGAAGCGGCTGACCAAGGATCTCGCAGTGACACGAATCGGGCGGCTTACGGCCGAACCAGCGTTCCTGTCGGAGCGCGGCGGTAAAGCCGAAATACTACCTGAAGGTTTCGTGCACTTTGGCCCTTAGCAGATTCTTCTGGCGGCGTGCGTTTCCGAGCCTCATGCTCGTGTCGGCCTTCCTGTTGCTGTACGAAGCAACCGTCTCCGACTCGCGCTACGCCGCGCGGCAGGCCGAATTGCTCGACGGCACGCTGAAGCCTGTCCCGGGCACGCGCCTTACGTTCAAGGCGACCGCCTACTGCAAGGGGGCGACGACCGCATCCGGCGTTGCCGTCAGAAGCGGCGTCGCAGCCGCCGATCCGGATCTTCTTCCCGTCGGCTCTGTCATCCAGGCCAACTTCGAGCAGCATCAGTACGACGGCGTCTACACGGTCATGGACACGGGGCCGGCGGTTCAGGGGCGCGAGATCGACGTCTACATGTGGAGCTGCTACGAAGCGCTGCGATTCGGACGGCAGGACGTCCACATCGTGGTGCTCAGACTGGGGTGGGATCCAAAGGACACCACGCCTCTCATCGAAACGCTCTTCCACCGCCGTACCCCGGAAGGCAACAACGAACAGCCGCCGCCAGGTCCTCCACGGAAGCCCAGGCCCGCCATTCCCGAGCGCAGCGTGACGCCGATTCCCAATCCGACGTTCGAGAAGACGCCAGACGAGCCGGCAGCGTCGTCAGGCGCGAGTACCCCGCGCGACTGACCGGCGAACCGCCGCTCACGCCCGGTGGGTAGCAGCGTTCAGCTCTTCACGACCCTTGTATTGAAGCTGGAACAGCCGGTAGTAGATGCCGCGCATCGCGAGCAGCTGTTGGTGGCTTCCCGATTCGCGCAGCTTGCCCTTGTGGAACACCAGGATCTTGTCCATGTCCTGAATGGTCGAGAGGCGATGCGCAATCGCCAGCGTCGTCCGGCCGGCCATCAGCACGTGCAGCGCATCGCGAATCAGCAGTTCGGTTTCCGTGTCGATGCTCGAAGTGGCTTCGTCGAGGATCAACACCGCCGGATCGAACGCCAGCGCGCGCGCAAACGACAACAACTGCTTTTGCCCCACCGAGAGTGTTGCGCCACGCTCGGCTACCGGTGCGTCGTAGCCCCCGGGCAGCGAATCGATGAACCTGTCGGCGTGAACGGCCTTGGCCGCGGCCCTGACCTGCGCCTCGGAAATCTCCTCGTTGCCGAGGCGGATGTTGCCCGCAATGGTTCCCGAAAACAGGTGCACGTCCTGCAGCACGAGGCCAAATACCGAGCGCAGCTCGCGGAGGTTCATCTCCCGGATGTCGACACCATCGACGAGGATGCGCCCGCCGGTGACGTCGTAGAACCGCAGCAGCAGACTGATGAGCGTCGACTTTCCGGCGCCGGTCGCGCCGACAATTCCGACTCGCTCGCCCGGCTTCACCTCGAACGACACGTTGCGAAGCACCGGCTCCTTGTCGTACGAAAACGACACATCGTCGAACACGATATGCCCGGGTTTCCCCTCCGGACGATGGACGATGGACGATGGACGATCGACGATCTCCACCGTATGGTCGAGCAGCTGAAAAATCCTCTCCGACGATGCCATCGCCGCCTGCAGCGTGTTGAACTTCTCTGACATGTCGCTGATGGGCCTGAAGAAACGGCCCGAGTACAAGAGGAACGCGACGAGCGTCCCCAGCGACAGACTACTGCTGAGCACGAAGCCGCCGCCGTACCACAGAATCAACGCCGATGCGATGGCCGCGACAAACTCGACGGCCGGCAAAAACACTGCGTAAAAGAAAATCTGATGGACGTTCGCATCGCGGTGCTTCTGATTGATCGCGTCGAACCGCCCGAAATTGATCGTTTCACGGCGGAACAACTGCACCGTCGACATCCCATTGATGTGCTCGTTCAGGAAGGCGTTGATGCGGGCGATCCAGGTGCGCACGTTTCGGTACGACTCGCGGACGTTGGTGCGGAACCACTGCGCCAGCACCAGAATCAACGGAAGCACCGAGAACGTCACAAGCGCCAGCCGCCAATCCATCCAGACCAGCGTCATCATGATGCCGACGAGCATGAACAAATCGCCGAACGCAGCGACGACGCCGGACGTGAACAGGTCGTTGATCACGTCGACGTCGGTCGTCACCCTGGTCATGAGCCGGCCGACCGGATTCCGGTCATAGAACTTCAGGTCCAGCCGCTGCAGATGCTTGTAGATCTGCATCCGCATGTCGAACATGATGCGCTGGCCGATCATCTGCATCAGATAGGTCTGCGAATACTCCAGAGCAAAGGCGGCGAACAGGCAGCCGAGATAGACGGCGGCGATGCTGTTCAAGCCGGCGAGGTTGCCGGTGGCAATGTAGCGGTCGATCGCGATCTTCACCAGGTACGGCGGGGCCAACTGAAAGGCCGCATCGCCCACCAGCGCGAGCAGCGCCCCGGCGACGTAGGTTTTGTGCGGACGCAGGTATCCCAGTAGGCGCCGGATCAGGCGCGCATCGTAGGCTTTGCCGAGGACGTCTTCCTCGTGGAAGGACATTGACTGGCTTCGGGCTCCGGGCTTCAGGAGGAAGCGAGTTCCTCCTCTAGTAGTTGCTTCTTGTACAGCTCCGCGTAGTAGCCGCCGCGCGCGATGAGATCATCGTGCCTGCCCCGTTCCACAAGCCGGCCGCCCTCGAGAACAACGATCTGGTCGGCGTCCCGCACGGTCGAGATGCGATGCGAGATCAGCATCGCGGTGCGCGATCGCATGACGCCGCGCAGTCTCGAAAGAATTTCCTCTTCCGTGTACGTGTCCACGGCTGACAACGCGTCGTCGAGGATCAGAATGCGCGGGTCGGTGACCACCGCCCGGGCGATGGCGGTCCGCTGCTTCTGCCCGCCCGACAACGTGATGCCGCGCTCGCCAACCATCGTTTCGAAGCCCTCGGGAAAGTCGGCTATGTCCTTGTCGAGTTGGGCGACCGCCGCGGCTGCCGCAATCCGCTCCGGGTGCTGCGCCTTCACGCCCGGAACCCCGAAGGCGATGTTGTCGGCAAGCGTGTCCGAGAACAGAAACGGCTCCTGCGGTACAAACCCAATCGCGCCGCGAAGCTCCGACAGTGGAATGTCCCGGACGTCTCTACCATCGATGAACACCGTGCCCCGCGGCGGGTTGTGCAACCTCGGCAGCAGGTTTACCAGCGTCGACTTGCCGGCTCCCGTACCGCCGACGACGGCGACAGTCTCGCCAGGTTTCACCGAAAACGAGATCTGGCTCAGCACTTCGCGGTCGCCGTACGAGAAGCTGAGGTTTCGAAACTCAATCTCTCCTCGAATTTCACCGCCTTCGGGCCCAGAGCCCAAAGCCGAAAGCCCAGGGCCTTCGTCCCGCACCCCCGGCTCCGCGTCCATCACCATCAGCATGCGGCTCCACGATGCGGTCCCCCGCTGCAGGAGATTGGTGACCCAGCCGAACGCGATCATGGGCCAGGCCAGTTGCGCAAGATAGGCATTGAACGCCACGAGCTCGCCGACGGTGATGCGACCGCTGATCACATCGCGGCTCCCCAGCCACAACGCGAGCATGGCGCTAAATCCCAAAAACAGGCCCATCGTCGGGAAGAATGCGCCCTGGAGACGGCTCAAGCGCCTGTTGTGCTTCAGGTAATCGATGTTCGACTGTCGGAATCGTTCCGTTTCGGCGTCCTCCTGCCGGTACGCGCGTACCACGCGGACCCCCGTCAGCGATTCCTGCGCGATCGCGCTCATTTCCGACAGCTTCTCCTGCACTTGCTCGAACGTCTTATGGATCTTGCGGCCGAATATGTTCACCGTGATCGACACGATGGGCAGCGGGATGAGGGCGACGAGCGTCAGCCGCACGTCGACCAGGAACATCAGGGTCAGGCTGACGATGGCCGTGATGATGGTGTTGGCGAGGTACATCACCGCTGGGCCGATCATCATGCGAACGGCGCTCAAGTCGTTGGTGGCACGCGACATCAGGTCGCCTGTGCGATTTGCCTGAAAGAACGATAGCGGCAGCCGCTCGAGATGCGCGAAGAAGTCGTTTCGCAGGTCGTACTCAATCCCTCGCGACGCGCTGATGATGATGCGCCGCATGTGGTACCGGAAATACCCCGCGACGCCCGCGATCAGCAACAGGAGCCCGGCATAGCGCCCCACTTTTCCTCGAGTGACCCCGGCGTACAGGTCGTCGACGGCAAATTGCAGCACTCGCGGCGCGACCGAAAACATGGCCGAGCACACCATCAGGGACAGGAATCCCCGGAGGTATTGGTGCCGATAACGTCGAATGTATGGAAGGAGGCGGCGGACCGTGGACACGTTGTCTTTTCAGTATAAGGCTGGAGAGGTGCACGCTACTGCACTTGTACCGATCCCCGGGCCGTGCTATTCTGTGAAGGCCTCTTCCCAGCAGGCCCGCGCACGCCACTAGAACAGCGTACGACAAAAAGGACCACAATGAACTGGACTCGATGGACCATTTCCGGCGGATGTTTTGTGTACATCTTCCTGCTCCTCCCCGGCATGGCGCACGCGCAGAGCAGTGCCGTGCCATTCAGCGATCCAGCCCCTGGAGAGAACTATCACTTCGAGGTCTCGGGAAACCTGTGGAATCCACCTCTGGGCCTGAAGGTCGCGAGCGAATCGCTCGGCCTCGTCGGCACGTCGATCGACGCGGTGATCGATCTCGGACTCGAGAGAAAAACGCTCGGCGAGCTCCGCGTGGTCGTACGGCCGGCCAAGAAACACAAGATCCGGTTCAGCTATCTGCCGATGAGGTACAGCGGGCAGTCGGCCCTCCACCGCGAGTTCATCTTCAACGGCCAGCGCTTCGGCCTCAACCTGCCACTTACGACCGAGCTCGAATGGAACACCATGCTGCTGGCCTACGAGTACGATTTCCTCTACAAGGACAACTGGTTTGTCGGCTTCACGCTGAACTCGAAGTTCACCAACACCAAGGTGAACATCGCGAGCCCGATCGGGACCGAGTTCGCCACCGCGCAGGCGCCGGTCCCGACAATCGGAGGCGTCGCGCGCGTGTATGTCGTACCGAACGTCTCGGTGACAGCCGACATCAGCGGCATCAAGATTCCCGACAGCATCAACGAAAGCTACCGGGCGCACTACTTCGACTTCGACTTGTACGGCACGGTGAACATCAACAGGTACGTCGGCGCACAAGTGGGCTACCGCAGAATCGACGTGGGGTACCATTTCAAGCTGGACGATGGCACGTTCCAGATGAAAGGGCTGTACTTCGGAGGAGTTGTTCGATACTAACGGGCCAAGGACCTCTTCAGCGTCGCGAGCTTCGCCAGGCGCTTATCCGCTTCCCGCATCGTCTCGTCGCGCTTGCTGTAGACGAAGCGCACTTTGGTGCGGCCAGCCTTCCGGTCGTTGAAGAAACTGCTCCCCGGCACGACCGCCACTCCCACCTCTTTCACCAGATAGGTCGCAAACTCAATATCAGAATCGAAGCCGAAGTGTGCGATGTCGGTCATCACGTAGTAGGCGCCCTGCGGCGGGTTGAACTTGAAGCCGTGACGCTCGAGGATGTCGCACATCATCTTCCTGCGTCTGGCGTAGCCGGCAGCCATCTCCGTGTAATAGCTCTCGGGCATCGCCAGCGCGGTCACGCCGGCTTCCTGCAGCGGCGCCGGAGCGCCGACCGTGAGAAAATCGTGCATCTTGCGGATTGGGCCGGCGAGATCGGCCGGCGCAATCGCCCAACCCACCCGCCATCCCGTCACGCTGAAGGTCTTCGACAAGCCATTGATGGTGATGGTGCGATCGGCCATCCCGTCGATCGACGCCATCGGCACGTGCTTGTGGCCGTCGTAGATGATGTGCTCGTAAATCTCGTCGGTAATCGCGAGCACGTCCCACTTCATGCAGAGCCTGGCGATGAACTGCAGCTCTTCCGTCGTGAACACCTTCCCGGTCGGGTTGTTCGGCGTATTGATAATGATGGCGCGCGTGTTGTTGTTGAACGCCGCCTCGAGATCGGCGCGGTCGAACGTCCAGTCCGGCTCGCGCAGGCGAACGAAGCGCGGCACGGCGCCTGAGATGATGCTGTCGGGGCCGTAGTTCTCGTAGTACGGCTCGAAAATCACAACCTCATCGCCAGGATCGAGCACAGCCAGCAACGTCGACAGCATCGCCTCGGTCGATCCGCAGCACACCGTCACCTGCGTCTCGTCGACCGCCACGCCGTACCGCTTGGAAAAGTCGCGTGAAATGGCCTGGCGGAGGTTCTCGGCGCCCCAGGTAATCGGGTACTGATTGATATCGCCCTGAATCGCCGCACACGCCGCATCCTTCAGCACCTGATGCGTCGAGAAATCCGGAAACCCCTGCGAGAGATTCACAGCATCGAATTCCTGCGCGAGGCGCGTCATCTCGCGGATGACCGACTCGGTAAACTGCGTCGCTTTCTTCGATCCTCTGGCTTTCAACATGACGAATTTCCGTCCTTTACCACAGAGGAATTCTCTGTGTCCTCCGTGGTGAAGAGGTGCGTCAGAAGAATTCTATCGCGGACCGTAGAGGCGGCGGTAGTCTTCGGCGGTCCCCAGAATACGCTTCACGTAGTTCTGCGTCTCAGGGTAAGGGATGTCGTCGATGAACTCTTCCTGCGACAGGCCTGCGTCGCGTTCGGCCATCCAGCGGCGGACGGCTGTTTCACCGGCGTTGTAACTGGCCAGCGCAAGCGGAATGGACCCGAACTCGCGGATTTTGTCGGCAAAGTACGTCGTGCCCATCCGGACGTTCGGCTCGGCGGTCGTCAGCAGGCGCGACGAATAGCGCAGGTTCAGCTTGCGCGCGTACGACCGGGCGGTTGAGGGCAGCAGCTGCATCAAGCCGTACGCGTTTGCATGCGAGCGCACATCGGGTACGAACGTCGATTCCTGCGCGACCAGCGCCGCCATCAGATACGGATCGAGTTCGCGCTCGGCCGAGTACTGCTTGATTAAATCCCAGTAACTCAGAGGAAAAATCGTCGTCAGAATATCGCGCGGCAGCTGCTCGCCGCCGGCCGCCATGAACTGCGGATACGCGCGCTTCATCTGATTCATCGCGCCCCGAGCCATCACCAGCCGATCCATGCCCTTCTCGCCGGCCGAGCGCTGCAGGTTCGCCCACGCGATCGTTGCCCCGATCACCGGCGTGTCGCCCCACGTCTTCCGCGCAAACTCCAGTTCTTCAAGGGCGGGCGCATAGAGATTCAGCGCGAGCAGCGTGCGAATGGTACCGGCACTCGGCGGGAAGTGATCCCCTTCTCCACCCATCTCCGCGACGCTGCGCGCAAACACGAGACGGCTCTGTGGAACGTCTCCTAGTTGCGCCAGATCCTTGGTGGCAAGCCGGCCGTAGTACGTATTCTGATAGTCGGAGACGGCGAGCCGGTAACGCGAAACCGCGGCTACCCGGTCGCCCGTTGCGTTCCTGGCGCGTCCCGACCAATACAGCCACGCGGGACGATAGTCAGAACGAGGAAAATTCGTCGCACCCGCCTCAAAATATCGTGCCGCCTCACCTGAATTGCCCGCGCGGTAGGCTTTCCAACCGACCTTCCATGCCGCCCTCTCGGAGTACCGGCCGCGCGGAAAACGCGCGAGAAGATCACGCAGCACCGCATCGGCATCTTCGTCAGCGTCCTCCTGGATGTAGTACGTCGCCAGGTTGTTCAGCGCCTCTTCACCCCAGCTTGTATCCGAAAAATCCGTGGCGAGCGCGCGCGCCAATGAGATAAACGAGGCGTCGTTTTTGAGGCCGCGTTGCGCCATCGCGTAATAGAAGCGCGCTTCAGCCTGTCGCGAGCCCTTGTTCAAGTACGGCGCCAGCGCTTCACGGGCGATGCGATGGCGGCCGCCGAAATAGTCGATTTCGGCAAGCCTGATGTCGACGAGTTCGGCGTCGTCTCCGGCTGCGTACGGCTTGAGTCTCAGATAACTGTCACGGGCATCCGCACGCCGGCGCGCCCCGAACAGCCGCTCCCCTCGACCAAGCTCCAGCCTGTAACGCAAGTTGCCGGCCTCGATCGCCTGCACATCGCCCGTCATCACCATCGCCTGCAGCGGGCCTTCCGCTTGCGCCGCGAACTCGCTGAATGGATGCTCGTAGCAGAGGCGCAAGTACGCTTCCGCTGCCCGCTTGCGGTCACCGCTTGCCGCCACTGCCGTCGCCAGGCTCAAGAGCACAGCCGGCTCGTCGATGGTTTTGCCCCTCAGGAGCCGCTCGTAAATCGTCGCGGCGGCGCCGTAGTCGCCGAGACCCTGCGCAGCTTCGGCCTCTCCAAGCGCTGCCGCTTCGCTCAGGAATCCGGCCGCGTCTTTCAGATCGGCAAAGCGCTTGCGCGCAGAGTCGAACCGCTTCAAACGCAACTCGGACACACCGGCGTAGTACGCGGCATGCCCCCGAAGCGGCGAGTTGAGCGCGCTGGCAGACGCAAACCGCGCGAGCGCCTGATCGTATTTTCCGTCGTCGTACAGCTTCAGCGCCGCTTGAAAATGACCGAGGGCCGGATTCGCAGCGGCGGCCGACCGGTCGGCGTCGGAGGGCACCATCCAGAGCGATCCGGCATCGCGCGCGACGGGAGGGTGAATCGTGGGCGCGAGCGACTGCTCAGCTCGCGGGGCAGCCGGCCCGCTGAACACCAGCAGGCCGGCAATGCCGGAGAGGACTAACGTATCTCGAAATGTGGTGTGGGACACCTAGATCCATTGTCGTACAACTTGGCCCAATGTCAAAGCTTAGGGTGCGCCTGGCAGCACCTTAATGCTCGACAGTGCAACGGCCGATGACCTGTCGTTGCGCGTCACCGTCGCGCGAATGTCGTAATCGCCCTCCGGCAGGTTCTTCATCATGAACAACCAGCTGCGCGGCGCGGTCGCCCCGCCAAGATCCAGCCGGCTGCTGCGGTAGTAGTTCGGGCCATCGACTTCCCATGTCAGCACACGATTGCGATCGTTCGGCTCGATGAACACCTTCAGCAGTGCGTTCCCGCGCGCCACCGTCACCGCCGGACGTACCGCGATTGTAATCGCCGCATCCGCCGCAACCATCGTGATCGCGCCGGTCAGAAAGCCGGTCAAGAGAATCAGTCGAAGGTAGGGTTTCATGGCACTCACATCCTTCCTGCGTTCTGCGTTTGTGCAACATGGCTGCCACGACCGCCAGTGCGACCGCGGGGCCATTGCTACTTAAATAAACGCCGCCGGGAACAGAAATGAACGGAAGGCTGAAAGATGCCGACAAGCGTGAAGATGCGGCCTATCTCGTTTTCATCGCGGTGAAGAGGCCTTCACCCGCGCCGCTGAACGTTCCTTTCATGAACGTCAGCGTTTCGTCGAGAACGGCTTTGTAGGCTGGACCGCCCTCGACCTGCCATGCAAGCTCGTTCCCATTGATCTCGCCCCGAACGGAAGACCCCTCCACGTTCTCTGGACCGCACGTGCCCGTCAGGCGCCGGCCTTCCTGAACGAACGTGCACGTGGCATGACGATGGGTCGCGTCTTTGTCCACGATGTTCATCGCCCAGTTTCCCGAGACGTCAGCGGCCAAGCCGCGCGCTGCCACAACCGAAATGAGGACGAGGAACGTCGTCAGGAACCGTCGCATTGTGGTGGTGTCTAGCCTATTGGAGATTGGGTGATGGGTGAATGGGCGATAGGAAGGCCGTCGTCTCGATCACCCAAGTGAATTTCCTCTCACCCAATCACCTATCACACAATCACCTATATAATGCCGCCTTCCTCGTCTCACGGAAGGACTTTTATGCGACCACTGGCAGGGCTAGCGGCGGCAGCACTTGCGACGGCAACTCTTACGGCACAGTACTCGATGACGGTGAATCGCGATCGTCTCGCGAACGCGCAGAACGAGCCGCAAAACTGGTTGATGATGAACGGCGACTACTCGTCGACGCGCTACTCGAAGCTGACGCAGCTCAACCGGGACAATGTGAAAGATCTCCGGATGGTCTGGGCGCTGGCGCTGGGCGGCATGCAGGACGTCGGGCAGAACGGTCCGGAGAGCGAGTTGAATCCCCTCATCGATAACGGGTTCATGTATACGAGCGACGGCTGGGGGACGCTCTACAAGATCGATGCGCGCCAGCCAAACAAGGGGGCGTTCGTCTGGACGACCGATCCCGGCGTGAAGCATCAGGGTAACGTCTCGCGCAGCCGCGGCATCGCGTTGTGGGAGGACCTCGTGATCGCCAACCTCCCCGACGGCCGCGTCATCGGAGTCAACCGCAACAGCGGCGAGATCGTCTGGGACAAGATGGTCGCGGCCACCAACGAATTCGGCAGCAAGGAAAAATTCTACACGGCGCCGATCACCGCCGAGGGCAAAGTGATCATCGCCAACGGCGCGGGTGACGGAAGAACGCGCGGTTGGGTCGCCGCCCTCGACGCACGTACCGGCAACGAGCTCTGGCGTTGGTACGTCGTGCCGAAGCCGGGAGATCCCGGCAGCGAAACCTGGAAAGACAAGACCAGCGCCTGGAAAACAGGCGGCGGCGGAATCTGGCAGACGGGTTCCTACGATCCGGCGACGAGGCTCACGATCTGGGGCACCGGCAATCCCGTGCCTCAGTACGACCCGCAGTCGCGCCCGGGCGACAACCTCTACACCAACTCGGTGATCGCGCTGAACATCGACACCGGCAAACTTGCCTGGTACTTCCAGTACACGCCGAACGATTCGTGGGACTACGATGAAGTCGGCGTGCACATGCTGTACGACGCGACCATCGACGGCCGCGCGCGCAAGGTCGTTAGCCACTTCGGCCGAAACGGATTTTTCTATTCGCTCGATCGCACGACAGGACGGTTCATCAAGGGCACGCAGTACGTGAACGACGTGAACTGGACGAAAGGCCTCGACCCCGAGACCGGCAAGCCGATCGAATACAACCCGAAGCTCGACGTGCAAATCTACAATCCCGAGGCGCGCGCGCTCCGAGGGGATCCGAGCAAGCGGACGTGCCCGACGTGGCACGGCGGCATCGCGCATCAGCCGACGTCATATAACCCGGTGAAGCACATTGCCTACGGCGTCGGAACCGAGGGCTGCTATTCGCAGAATGGCCAGACGGTCGCATTCCTCGGGCCCGAAGGCGGCATCGACGACAAGAACAGCAGCAAACGGACCTTCAGCAGCGACCTCTATTACGGATCGATCACGGCAGTCGATGCCATCAGCCACAAGGTGATCGCGAAAGCTGTCACCGACATCGAAATTCGATCGGGCACCCTGGCGACAGCTGGTGGTGTGGTGTTTACAGCGCTGCAGGACGGATGGGTCGTGGCGTATAACGACGAGACGCTCGAGGAGCTCTGGCGCTTCAACGTCGGCACACCGCTGAAAGGCGCCCCGGTCACTTACTCGATCGGGCCGAAGCAGTATCTCGCCGTGCAGGCCGGCGGACGGCACCTGCACCCGGTGAAGTACGACAACCTGGAAAATTCCAGTTTCCTGTTCGTGTTCGCTCTGAACTAGGGCTCTGTGGAGTGTAGGTAGAAAGTGAAAAGTGAAAAGTGGAAGGTAGGTTCAGAACCCACTTTCCACCTTCCACCTTCCACCTACACCATAAGCCTCTGTGACTCTGTGGACTCTGTGCTGAGATAGCGATACTAGCGCAAGAGGGCCGTCGCGATGCCGGCGCTGACGGTCAGCATCATGCCCAGTAGCGCCAGCATGGTGCTGAAGGTCCACCGGAACTGCTTCGACAACTCGGCCCGCAGCTCGACGAATTGGTGGTCGATCCCGTCGAACCTTCCATCGATCCCGTCGAGCCTTCGATCAATCCCGTCGAACCTTCGGTCCATCTGCTCGAACCTTCGGTCAATTCCCTCGAATCGGCCGTCGATTCCACCGAAACGGCTGTCGAATTTGTGCTCCAGCGTGTCAAACCGGCGGTCGATTCCCTCGAACCGACCATCGAACTTGCGCTCGAGCTCCGCGATTCTGGCGGACTGCGTCACGCCGAGCGCATCGATCTTTGTATCGAGCCGCCCGATGTCTGCAAACAGACGATCCCAATGTCGAGATAACTCTTCCACTCGTCCCTCAAGCACGTCGAGCTGCGACTGCTCTGCCATGGCCTCTCCTGCGGCTCTTTCTGAGCACGGACCATGCCGACGCTACAACGCCGGATTCGCCAGAGAATGGGCACTGATGCACGAAAAACCGCAATCTCCCAAGGCTAGACGGATCGCAGAAACGGCCGCAACGACCTATCGACGACGATGCCATCGTCAGCGGGCAAATGCAAGTCTTCTTCAGCAATGAGCACAGAGAGAAAACAAATGCCTCCGTGTCCTCTGTGGTAAGGGAGTGTTAGCGGAGGAATCCGCTGGCGCGGAGCCAGTTGGCGAGAACGGTCGGCCACGCAGACAGTGCGGGATCCTGCATCGGCATGCCGACGCCGTGAGGCCCGTCCTTGAAGATGTGCATTTCGGCCGGGATGCCAGCCTTCCGAAGCGCCACAAAATAGTAAACGCTATTTTCCACCGGCACGGTCGTATCGGCGTAGGTGTGGAACACAAAAGTTGGCGGCGTGTCCGGCGTCACCTGCGTTTCGTTCGAAAGGCTCCGGACAAGTGCTGGATCCGGCTTCTCGCCCAGCAGGAATGTTTTCGATCCCTGATGCGTCCAGGCTTCGGTGAGCGTGATCACCGGATACGCCAGAATCGCAAAGTCCGGCCGGCTGCCCACACGGTCGATCGGATCGGCTGCCGTCGCATTCCCGCGATCGAACTTCGTCGACGCGGTTGAAGCCAGGTGCCCACCCGCGGAAAATCCCATCACGCCTATTCGAGCCGGATCGATGTGCCACTCCGCGGCGCGCGAGCGGACGATCCGGATGGCTCGCTGCATGTCGCCCAATTCGATTGGATGGTGATAGGTCGGACCCAGCCGGTACTTCAGCACGAACGCGGCCACGCCGATCGAGTTCAGGTAGGCCGCCGGAAGGCGCCCTTCCTTGTTCATCGACAACGCGCGATAACCGCCACCCGGTGCGACGATGACGGCGGTCATCGGGCCGGTCGTGTTCGGCGGCATGTAGACCGTCAACGTCGGGATGTCTTCGGCGGCGCTGCCAACCGCGCCCGGAGCCGCACCGTTCCAGAGCGGCAGCGTGACTGGTTCCTGCAGGATCGGAGCCGGCACCTGCGCCCACGCGCTCGAGGCACCGAGCAGGCCGACAACGGCGAAAACAAGTGGCCAGCGCTGCGCGATCAGCATCAAGGTCCTATTTCAACTCGTGGCAAACGTCGGCGTCGGTGCCCCACAACTCGGTGCACTTGGCGCGATCGAGCGAGCCCTTCCCCACGACTCTCGACATCAGGAAATCGGCGAGGTACTCGATCTCGCGAGGCTGCAGCGTGGCGGGCGGATCGGGCATGCGCGTCGGATATTTCGTCAGATCCGCCTGCTTCATGTTGAAGCAGCGGCCGTCGCTGTAAGCGAACTTATCGAACGCCGGCATGTTCGTGCCCGGCCGGCCGCATTTGATCGTCAGTATGAGCAGCGCGCGCGTGTACTTCTTCTCGCGCAGGCTCGGCGCGTCTGGCATTTGATTGTCGGATTTGTGTCCGTCGGCCGCCCATCCGTGGCACGAGCGGCAGTCAGCTTTCTGCTGATAGAGCCGCAGGCCTTCGGCGACGTCACCGGGATCGGGGGTTGCGGCCGGTTGATCCTGCGCGCGGATCGTCGTCATCGCAAACACGATGGCGCCGGCCGTCGCCAGGCTGCAGAGCCATCGCATCACCAGTCGTGTGGCATGCATGATGGCCGGAATTGTAGCCGGTCGCGCTGGTTTAGTGAACTGTCTTCAACGTCGACTGGAGGAGCAGGACCGACTCTTCTTCTGACGCCGGCCACCTGGTCTCGCAATCGACGCACTGCCAGTAGACCGTGAAGAGCGCGTCGAGCAGGACGACGGCTTCGCGGCATCCGCAGCGCGAACAGCGGATTTGGTGCTTGTCGAGAACCTCGTGGAGAGCAACGTTGCGTCCCATGACCGGCATTTCGGCCGCGGAACACCAGCGCGTTAATGCGTCGCGGCCTGGTGCACAGGGGTGCACGCGGCTGCGCGGCGTCGTATCCTTAACAGTCCACTGCGGCCCTGAGACAGATGTCCTGAATCTTGCAGACGCACCGATGCTGATTGCGCGCTCCTGCGGCTTCAGGAGCTGGGCCGACCTGGTGACGGAGTACGGATAGCTCCAATAGACTGGAGGTCATTCCGAGATTTCGGAGGAAGGATACGGGCTTTTTCGCACCAGGCGCGACATCCTCCCGCTCGCTGTCAGCCATTTGTGAGGTCACTTTTCAACAGGAGTTTTGCCATGTCCGGTGAGTCCACGCGTCTCGAACGGGATCTGCTTGGCGAGAAGGCGGTGCCTGCCGACGCCTACTACGGCGTCCAGACAGCACGCGGCCTCGAGAACTTTCACATCTCTGGCGTAGAGCTTCGCCTTTATCCGGACCTGATTGCCGCCTTCGCCATGGTGAAGATGGCCGCCGCGCGTGCCAATGTGGACTGTGGCCAGTTCAGCAAAGAGATTCTCAAGGGTATCGAAGGAGCCTGCCAGGAGCTGATCGACGGGAAGCTCCACGACCAGTTCCGCCTCGACATGTTTCAGGGCGGCGCGGGTACCTCGACCAACATGAATGCCAACGAGGTGATCGCCAACCGGGCTCTGGAGCTGATGGGCCACAAGAAGGGCGAATACCGTTACTGCGACCCGCACGATCACGTCAACGCGTCGCAGTCGACCAACGACGCGTATCCGACATCCCTGCATATCGGACTGTCGCTCGGCAACATCCGCGTCTGCAAGGCGATCAACGAGCTGATCGCGTCGTTCCGAGCAAAGGGGCTGGAGTTCGACAAGATCCTGAAGATGGGACGCACGCAGCTCCAGGATGCGGTGCCAATGACGCTTGGCCAGGAATTCAAGGCGTTTGGTGAAACGCTGGCCGGCGAGGTCCGCGCGCTCGAGGTCGTTCAGCGAGTGCTGGGTGAAGTCAACATGGGCGCGACGGCAATCGGTACCGGTCTCAACGCGCCTGAGGGATACGCGCAGAAGTGCACGGCGCATCTTGCCGCCATCTCCGGGTTGCCTGTGTATCTCGCGGCGGACCTGGTTGAGGCGACGCAGGATACCCAGGCATTTGTGCTTTATTCCTCCTGCATGAAGAGCCTCGCCATCAAGCTCTCGAAGGTCTGCAACGATCTGCGGTTGCTGTCGTCCGGACCGCGGTGCGGACTGCGCGAGATCAACCTCCCGCCCAAACAACCGGGTTCGTCGATCATGCCCGGCAAGGTGAACCCGGTCATCCCGGAGGTCGTCAACATGGTCTGCTTCCGCGTCATCGGCAGCGACCTGACGGTCTCCATGGCGGCCGAAGCTGGTCAGCTGCAGCTGAACGTCTTCGAACCGGTCATTGCGGCCTGCCTGTTCGAGGCCCAGACGATGTTCATCAACGCGGCGCGGACGTTGCGCGTCCACTGCGTGGAAGGCATTACGGCGAACCCCGACGTCTTGCGCCACTATGTCGAGTTCAGCATTGGAACGGTCACCGCGCTCAACCCCGTCATCGGCTACGACCGCTCGACCGAGCTGGCGGCGGAGGCGGCAAAGACCGGCCGTGGCATTCTGGAGATCATCCGGGAGCGGAAGATTCTCACCGAAGAACAAATCGCCGACGTCCTCGATCCAATGAAGATGACGGGACAGGGGCGTCCCGCATGATCCGGACCACCACCATCGTCCTCGCCGTTCTATCTCTGGCGACGGCTGTGGGCGTCCGCGTGGCGCCGGCTTTTCAGACGGCGCCTGCAAACGAAGGCTGGAGGATGTTTACCGGCAGCTGGTCGGCGCGCGGCCAGCGTCAGACGATTCCCACCGAAGGCGGGACCGCCGGCATCGCTCGCTTGTCAGGAGCGATCGTGCTCGCGCGCGGGACGGAGCTCGGCGGCGGCATGCTCGCCGAAGCAATTGCCTTCGATGACGGTCGGAACGTCAGCGTCGGCCGGGCGGTGTGGACCGACCAGCGCGGGGATCGCGTGTTCAGCGACCTTAAAGGGGAACCTGTTGCTGCCGGGCGACGGATCCAGGGAACAATAACGGGCGGCACGGGACGTTACAACGGCGTCGTTGGCGACTACGAGCTGACTTGGCAGTATGTCGCGCGGGACGCCGATGACGTCATCCAAGGTCGTGCGGTCGATCTGAGAGGACGAATACGGAAGGTCGCTCAGTGACGAAGTCCGCGGTGATTGCGTTGGCGCTCATCGCAGCGTGGTTCACATCGCCGCCGGAAGGGCTTACGGTTCAGGCGTGGCGCCTCTTCGTCGTCTTCGCGGGGGCTATCGTCTTCGTGGTGGCCAACGCCCTTCCCATTCTGACGGCCTCGGTGCTCGCGGTCGCGTGCTCGGTTCTGACAGGCCTTCTCTCGCCGGCGAAGGCGTATTCCGGGTTCGCCAACGGTACGATTCTTCTCATCGTGCTGGCCTTTCTGGTGGCGCGATCGGTCGTGAAGTGCGGACTCGGTACGCGGATCGGCCACATTCTCGTCAGTCATTTCGGCAAGTCCACGCTGGGGCTCTCCTACAGCATCTTCCTGGTGGATGGACTGATCGCGCCCGCGTTTCCGAGCAACACGGCCCGGTCCGGCGTCATCTTTCCTCTGGCGTTCTCGTTGGCCGATGCGGCAGGCGCCAAACCGGGCGACGAAAGCCGGCGGCGCCTCGGATCCTTCCTGATGTTTTCGGGTGTCGTCAGCCTGAGCCTGTCCTCGGCGTTGTGGCTGACGGCGATGGCCGCCAATCCCCTGGGGACCGAGATCGCCAGAGGCTTCGGCGTAGAGATTGGGTTCGGCTCGTGGCTGCTCGCCGCGTCGGTTCCGACGATTGCGAGCATGGTGCTGATGCCGCTGCTGTTGTACCGGGTGATGGCGCCGGAGCTCACGTCCACGCCGCAGGCACCTGCCGCGGCGCGTCGTGCGCTCGCCGCGCTCGGCCCGCTCCGTCGCGACGAAAAGGTGGTGCTTGTCGCCTTCGTCGGCATGGTTGCGCTCTGGGCATCGGCCGCGACACTCAAGCTGGATTCGACGGCTGTTGCTTTTCTCGGCCTCGGTGGCCTTCTCGCGTCCAACGTGCTGACACTCGAAGACATCAGCCACGAGGGCGACGTGCTGGCGACATTCATCTGGTTCGCCGTGCTCTTTACGTTCAGCGGCCAGCTCAATGAACTCGGCTTCATGGGGTTCCTCGGGCAGCGCCTCGCCGACGCCATGGGCGGATTCTCGGCGGGTGCCGCCGGCCTGACGCTCGTCGTCGCGTACGTCCTGCTGCACTACGTCTTCGTCAGCCAGACGGCACACCTGCTCGCGCTTTTCGGGGTGTTCCTGGACGTCGGCGTCAAGCTTGGCGTGCCGGCCGCACCCCTCGCGTTTCATCTGCTATGTGCGACGAACTACTTCTCGGCAATCACGCCTCAGGGTTCGAGCGCGAACCTTCTGTTTGCCGGGAGCGGATACTTATCTCAACGCGATCTCTACCGCCTGGGCGCGTTGACGACCGCGTGTAACATGCTGATCTATGTGATCATCGGAACGCCCTGGTTCCGGCTGGTGCTGAAATGACCGAGACATGCCACAATCGACGAATGGAGAGGTTCATCATGAGAAAGCGATCACTATACGGCGCGGTATCACTCTTGTCCGTTGCCGTCCTGACGGTGACGACATCCAACGTTGCGTCGGGTCAGACTGCCGCAGCGAAAGCAGCGCCGTTGCCGACGGTTGTCGTGCTGGCAACCGGCGGGACGATCGCCGGCGCAGCGGCCAGCGACGTGCAAGCCGGCTACACGTCTGGTCAGCTCGGCGTGGACCAGCTACTCGCCGCGGTGCCACAAGCCAAGAAACTTGCGGTGCTCCGAGGCGAGCAGATCTCGAACATCGGTTCGCAGGACATGAACGACACGGTCTGGCTGAAGCTGGCCCAGCGGATCAATGAACTGACCGCTCAAAACGACGTAGCCGGCGTGGTGATCACGCACGGCACCGACACGATCGAGGAAACGGCATATTTCCTGAATCTCGTCGTCAAATCGCGCAAGCCAGTGGTGATGACGGCGGCGATGCGTCCCTCGACGGCGATGTCGGCAGACGGCCCGCTGAACTTCTACAATGCCGTCGCCGTGGCTGCCAATAAGGATGCGGCAGGACGAGGTGTGCTTGTCGTCGCCAACGACTGGATTCACGGAGCGGCGTCGCTGACCAAGACGAGCACGACGGCCGTTCAGACATTCCTCTCGCCGCTGTCGGGCCTCATTGGAACTGTCGCTTACGGCACAGTCGAGTTCTACCGCGGCCCCGTCGGGAAGCACACAGCCGACTCCGAGTTCTCGCTCAGCGGCGTCACGCAGCTTCCGCGCGTCGACATCATCATGGCCTACGAGAACATGGACGGCGCGCTCATCGATGCGGCGGTCGCGGCGGGCGCCAAAGGCGTCGTCATCGCGGGGGTCGGCAATGGCAATCTGACGGAGGCTGCGGTCAAGACTTTGGCGAAGCACGCCCAGAACGGCATCGCGTGCGTGCGTTCCTCGCGCGTGACCACCGGGGTCATCGGCCGCAATGTCGAGCTCGACGACGACAAGCTTGGATTTGTGGCGGCGCTGGAACACAACCCGCAGAAGTCTCGCGTGCTGCTTCGACTGGCGCTGCTGAGACAGCGGACGCCGGCGGATCTCCAGCGGCTGTTCACGGAGTACTGAGCGAGTCTGGTAACATGGATCGTCTGGGGGCGCTCCGGTTTCGACGGAGGTATGAAGTCAGGGGATGCATGCCGAGCACCATTAACTCGTTAATCTGATGGAACATCCGTTAACTGCGGAAAATCAGTACGCTCTCGCTGCTTAATTAACTAAGCAGTGACGTTCGCCCTGGCCTCGCCTGGTGGCTGGGGGCCGAACGACATTAAGCAGGCTGGCTCTCGAACGGCGGCCCGGCGTTCGAGGGCGAGACTTTCCGGGTCTGGTATCCCGGCGGTTTTTCGCCGCTTCGTCACGCCGGGTACGAGAAAAAAGAAGCGGACAAGCATGTAGAGTTCCTTGAGGCCGTACTTTCGGACGCGGGTTCGACTCCCGCCGCCTCCACCACTTTTCTTTAGAATACTCGCCCTGCGGAATCCCCGCTTCCGCACCATACGCGAGTAGATATCAGCAGGTAGAAATTCCCATCAGGCGGTGACGCGCGTGTATTTGTTGAACCACGCGATGGTGCGGTTCCAAGCCTCCTCCGCCGCCGCTTTGTTGTAGCGTTCCGGCGTGGCGTCATTGAAGAAGCCATGCACGGAATTCGGATAGATGTGGCCTTCGTGCATGACGTTGTTTTGCTTCATGGCCGCGTCATACGCCGGGTACGCGTCCACCAGCGGCTTGTCGAGCCCGCCGTGGTGCACGAGTATCGCCGCTTTGATTTTCGCGACGTCCGCCGCCGCCGGCGCGCCGCCGTAAAACGGCGCGGCTGCCGCCAGATCCGCACCGAGCAGAGTCGCCAGCTGATTGGACACGCCACCACCGAAGCAGAATCCGGTGACCGCGACTTTCCCGTTCGACAGCGGATGAGTTTTCAGCCACTGCGCGGACGCGATAAAGTCCTGGGTCAACTTCGGGCGATCGATCTTGCCGAAGAGCTGACCGCCTTCGTAATCGTCGTCCGGGTAACCGCCGACCGTCGTCAGGGCGTCTGGCGCGAACGCCATGAAGTTCTCGAGGGCGAACCGCCGTGCAACGTCCTGGGTATGCGGATTGAGTCCCCGGTTCTCGTGAACGACGAGCACGGTGGGCAATTTCGTCGGTGTCTGGGTGCGCGTGTCCTGGCTGAATGGCCGGACGAAATATCCCCTGATGTAACCATTTCCACTGGGCGAAGGGATAGTTTCCCACGTCGCCTTGATCCGCTCGTCGTCCTTGCGGACCTGCTGCCCCAGCGCATAGTTCGGCATCAGTGCTTCGATAATCGCCGCGGTCGTGAGTCCGGCGACAGCGAAACGCCGTCCAATCGTATCCATGAAATCACGACGGGTGATCTCACCGTGAATGTACTGCGTGTACAGTTCGACCGCTTCCGCGGGAATCTTCACTCTCGGTTTGTCTGTCGTTTCCGCCATTGAGGCGCTCCTTTCGGCTTTTCGGCGGGGAGGATATCACAAACTCAGAACCAGCTTGAGGGGATCACGGCTTTGTCGCGATGAGGTACAACCCCTTCGAAGTGGTCAGCCACAGCGCATCGCCGACGAGCGACGGAAGCGAATAGAGCGCCCCGTCCATCTCGATCTCCCCCAGTAACTCCTTTCGCCGTCCGGTACGAAGGATGGTCATGGTGCCGTCTTCGTTCCCAACGTAAAGCCGGTCGCCGGCCAACAGGAAGCTTCCCCAGATGGCCCCATACGTGTCGTGTTTCCAGACGAGAGTGCCGGTTGTCGCGTCCAGGCAATAGACCATTCCACCAACGTCCCCAACGTACAGCAGACCGTCCTTCTCAATCGGCGTTGCCACCACGCGACCGACCTCGCGAGAAGTCCAGAGGAGCCTGCTCGTGGTGACGTCTCCCTGGCCGCTGGGACTGATCGCGTGAATAAGTGAAGGTGCGTTGCCGTGCTCAGGGCTCTGTCCCATCGCAACGAAGACCCGGCCGCCGGCAAACACCGGTGAAGCAAGGATAAAACTGCGCGAAAAGACGCCGGGGCGCGGAAGCCAGGGGGCATCTTTCGGGTTGCCGTCAAATCGCCAGATTTCGTGACCCGAAGCCGCGTCGTAGGCCCGCAGCCAGCCATCTCCTCCGCCGAAGAGCACCTGCATGCGCCCGTTGACGTTGGCGGCCACAGGGCTGGACCACTGGCCGTGCAGCACCTGCGCGCCAGCGCCGATCGCGCGCCACACCACGTCGCCCGAGTGCTTGTCCACCGCGATCAGACTTGGGGCGCGTGGCGATGGGACGCGCGTGTGACCTTCATTCAGCCCGTTGGAGGTAGAGACGATCAGCAGATCACCCACGGGCAACACGTCGCTACGAGTGGCTTCATGCGGGAAGACACCCAGGCGGCCACACATGTCCAGCTCCCAGACGATGTCGGCCGCAGCGTTGTCCTGGAAGACTTCATCCTGATACGCACCGTCGTTGGCGCCATTACGGAAACCCTGCGTGTCGAGACTTCGGAGTTGGCACTCGGCGGTGACGTAGTACAACCGGTTCCCTTCCACATACGGCGTACTTGTCGTCGAAGGCAACAGAAACTCTCGCAGACCTCGCTCGACTCGCGGAGCCACGTCCTGCCAGAGGAACTGGCCATCCTTCGCTTGAAATGCCATGAGCACGCCGGCGTCTTTCTGGTAGTCGGGGTTCATGCGCCTTGCGTTGTCGGTGCCCACATAGACCGCATCGCCAGCGACCACGGGACGACCGTACGTTTCGTTTCCCAACGCGACACTCCAGACGATGTTCCGACCGGTGGTCGTGTCCCAGTCAACCGGAGGATTGCCCGTCTGGACGACTGTCGTCTGCAGCGCGGGCGCGCCGGGAGGCGCGGGCACAACGTGCGACGCGACAGGCGCTCCAGATTTGATTCCATCGATTCGCCTCAACGCCCACTCCGCTTCGTCACGCAATGCGGGATCGCCTGCTGCCGCCCTCAACGCCTCTCGAGCCGACTGCGCCATCGGTCCGATGCTTCCCAAGGCTCCGGCCGCGAAGATTCGCACATAGAGGAATTCATCTTCCAGAGCGTCGATGAGCTGCGGCACTGCAGACTGCGCAGCCGGACCAATGCTTGCGAGGGCCTCACACGCCGCCCATCGAACGCCGGGGATGGGATCGTCCAGGGCTCCTGCCAGGACACTTGTCGCACTGGCCGCGCTCGGGCCGATGGACGCCAAGGCCTCCGCCGCGTAGACGCGGGTGTATGGATACTCGTGCGAAAGCGTATTGGCGAGCGCGTCGACCGAGGGGCTGGCACGCTTGCCCAACGCGCCCAGGGCGCGTGCGGCATCGCCCGCGACCAGCGAATCCTCGTCTCTCAGCGCCCGCCTCAATGCCGGCTGAATCGTTTCTGTATGCGGTGCCAGGTCAATCAATTCACTGATGGCGCCTTGCCGGACGGAGACCCAGTCATGCTGCAGCAGTTCAACTAGCAGCGGAATGGCAGGAGGACCGATTCGCTGGATGACCTGAAACGTCACAACATGCAGGTCTTCATGCTCGGGGCCGAGGAATCGTCTCAGCAAAGGGAACGAACCCCGCCCGGCTTGGACCAGGGCGGCTTCGGCGGTTGCGCGGACCTTTGGGTCGTTGGCCAGGAGGCGATTTGCCCAGTCATCGACCAGCGCGGGGTTTCTGGAAAGACTCGACTCCGTTTGGGGCAGAGGTGATTGGGACAATGCGACGGCTTGGTTGAGGCCAGCAGCAAAGATTATTGCGAGAGCGTGTTTGCTTATCGTGCGCCGCATGAGCCTTCAGAACTCTTTCTCTCGCCGAATCGGGTTGCCCATCAATTCTTCAAGTTGGAATGCATGCCGGATTGGATGCATGACGGCGTGCTCCAACATCGCATCGATGCAATAGCGCGTCTGCCAGCGCGATGCGTATTCGGGCGACTCCAACCGATCATCGCCGACGTCCTGCAGAGGTGTCCGCCATCGCTCCAGTAGATGCTCCATGTAGCTTTCTGGATCCTGCGACAGGACAGCTGGCTCTGGTGCTATTCGAATCTCGGGATCGGGCAACTCCAGCATTTCACACATCCATGTCATGTAGCCACGCGCCGCATTGAGGACGTGACGGAGCAACGTGTCGAGGGTCGTGTATGCGGGATCTGCGGTCTCGGGCAGCACGACTGACCCTGCGTGTGCCTGCCTCCAGACGATGAGAAACCGGCGCAGGTGCGCGTCGTGCAACAGCACCAGCGCTCTGACAGCCCGAGAACGATAGGTGAGATCAGGTGAGATCATACGAGAACTACTATAATTGCCGGCACCCGAAGCCCCAAGGAGCCCTATGCCAGTCGCCTCTCTGCCGGAAATCATGGACCGTGCGTTTCGAAAACGCTACGGAGTTGCCGCCTTCAACACCGTCGATGACATCACCATGCACGGGGTCATCAAGGCGGCCGAGCAATCCAAATCGCCGCTCATCATTCAGATCTCCGTCAAGACGGTGAAGTTCTGGGGCGCGAAGGTTGTCAAGGACATGTTTACCGAGATGGCCGGCCGGGCCACCGTGCCTGTCACCCTGCACCTCGATCACTGCCCCGATCCCCAGGTGGCCAGGTCCTGCCTCGAAGTCGGCTGGAACTCCGTGTTGTTCGATGGGTCAGGTCTGAGCTTCGATGAGAATTTCCAGCACACCAGAGAGATCGTGAAGTTCGCCAGCCAGTTCGGCGCCAGCGTCGAGGGAGAGGTCGTGGCGGTGGCCGGTGTCGAAGACGGCATGGGAAGCGAATCCGAAGGAGATCTCCTGCCCATTGAAAGGGAACTCGATTTCATCAAGGAAACCGGGATCTACTGCTACGCGCCACCGATTGGCACGGCGCACGGGTTCTACAAGGCCGCGCCCACGATTCGTTACGATCGAATGCAGCAACTCGTCGAGGCGACGGGGATGCCGATGGTGCTTCATGGCGGCACCGGCCTGACCCACGACGTTTACACGCGCTTGATTGCCCTCGGAGCGGCGAAGGTCAACATCTCGACCCAACTCAAGAAGACCTACGCCGACGGATTTCGCACCTACCTCGAGAAGAACCCGAGCCAGTACGATCCTCTGAAATTGATCGGCGCGGTCCAGAACGACGTCACGGCCATGGCCCGCGGGCTCTTCACTATCTTTGGGAGCGAAGGACAGGCGTGAAACGGGCGTTGCTGTTCGATTGTGACGGTGTGCTCGCCGACACGGAGCGCGACGGACACCTCGTTGCGTTCAACCGGATGTGGCGCGAACAGGGCGTCAACTGGCAATGGACGCTCGCACAGTACGCCGTCAAGCTCAAGATCGGCGGAGGTAAAGAACGCCTGGCCAGCCTCGCTCGCGACGAGGATTTTCGCGCCGCCTATCAGGTGCCCTCATCTGAAGACGAGTGGATGGCCACCGTGGGAGTCTGGCACCGGCGGAAAAGCGAGATTTTCAAGGAGCTCGTCGCTTCCGGGGCCATTCCGGGACGTCCGGGTGTGCGGCGGCTCTCGAAGGAAGCGCTGACCGCCGGATGGACGCTTGCGGTGTGCTCGACGTCGGCGCTCGCATCGGTGCAGGCCGTTCTGGCACACGCCGTCGGAGCGGAAATCAGCCGTCAGTTCACCGGAGTCTTCGCAGGCGACATCGTGCCCGCGAAAAAACCAGCTCCAGACATTTACTACTACGCGGCCGCACAGCTCGGCATCGAACCGAAGCACTGCGTGGTCGTAGAGGACTCGAGAAACGGATTGCTGGCAGCCATCGCGGCCGGAATGCCCTGCATCATCACGGTGAACGGCCTCACCGAGCACGAACACTTCGCGGAAGCGGCTATCGTGCTCTCGAGTCTCGGCGACGCCGGCGGCGAGCAGGCACGGGTGATCGAGAATCACTCCAGGGCGAACCCCTCCGGCGTCTTCACGGCCGCCGATCTCGACGGGATCTGGGCATGGACATGACGAGTCTGGAAATCACGGAGCTGGTCGTCAGAACGATTGCGGAGACGGCCATCGAAAACGAGATTTACTTCGCGGAACTTGACGGAGTTGTGGGCGACGGCGACTTCGGCATCTCGCTCGCGAGCGGATTCAACAAGCTCGTGGATCAATGGGACACGCTCGATCGCAGCAGCCCGGGCAGTGTGCTGAAGGGTGTGTCGATGGTGATCGCCAGCCGGGTCGGCGGCGTGTCGGGCGCGCTCTGGGGAACGGCTTTCCTGCGCGCGGGCGCGACAGCCGGCGCCAAACAGGAACTGACTCGCGAAGACGTCGTGGCGATGCTGGCGGCGGCGGTTGAAGGCATGAAGAAGCGCGGACAATCGGACCTCGGCGACAAGACGCTGCTCGATGCCTTTGTGCCCGCCAAAGACGAACTGGCGAGCGTGTTCGCCGGCGGTGGTTCGACGCTCGAGGCGCTCAAACGAGCCAGCCTCGTCGCGCGGCAGAAAACTGAAGAAATCAAGCCGTGGATTGCCAAGCGCGGCCGTGCCTCGTATACGGGCGAACGGAGCTGCGGCTCGTACGACGCGGGCTCGATTGCGATTGCGGTGATGGCAGAACGGATTGCCGAAGCCTGGGAACGAGCTTCGGTTTCAGCTAACGGACAAGGGAGCGCCAAATGAAGAAGTTCGTCAACGACCCCAAGCAGTTTGTGCCAGAAATGTTGAAAGGGATCGCGCTCGCGAATCCCGGCCTCGTCAAGTACGTCCCGGAATTCAACCTCATCATGAGAACCGATTCCCCCAGCAGCAATCGCGTCTCGATTATTCAGGGGTCCGGCTCCGGGCACGAGCCGGCCCACGTCATGATCGTGGGAAAGGGCATGCTGGACGGCGCGTGTCCGGGTGACGTGTTCGCCGCTCCGCCAATGGACTACGTCGTCGGTGCTTCGAAGCTGCTCAACAGCCCGAAGGGCATTCTGCACATCGTCAATAACTACAGCGGCGATCGCATGGCGTTCGAAATGGCCAACGAGATGCTCGATGCCGACGGCGTCGTCGTCAAGACGCTCTTCGTGGACGATGATGTGGCGGTGCAGAACAGCACCTGGACCGTGGGCCGACGGGGAGTCGCAGGGAATTTCTTCGTCATCAAGGCGGTGGGCGCAGCGGCGGAAAAGGGCGCGTCGCTCGACGAGCTTCTCGCGCTCGGTCAACGCGTGAACGCGAATACCAGATCGATGGGCGTGGCTCTATCAGGCTGCACGCCTCCCGCGAAGGGACAGCCGATTTTCACGCTCGCCGAGGATGAAATTGAAATGGGAGTCGGCATCCATGGCGAGCCTGGCCGGGCGCGCAAGAAGCTCGTGACCGCCAACGAAATGGTCGATGAGATGCTCGCCGCGATTCTGAGCGACAAGAAACCGACCACGGGCGACGAACGTGCCGAGCCCATCGCCAAGAGCGGCGATGAGGTGGCGCTCATGGTGAACGGGCTGGGAGGGACGCCCATCTCCGAGCTCTACCTGGTCTACGGCCACGCTCATCAGCAACTCGAGAAACAGGGCATCAAGATCTGGCGCAGCTACGTCGGCGAGTATTGCACGTCACTCGAAATGGCGGGCCTGTCGATTACGCTCAGCCGGGTTGATGACGAACTCAAGAAGCTTTATCTGTCCCCAGTGGATGTGCCAGTCCGCGTCTTCTAGGACGCTATGAAGTCGCCGTACTTGAGCCTGACGCAGTGGTTGTGGGTCGCGCTCGGCGTGGCGCTGCTCGTCACGGCGCTGACCTTTCTGTTCACCCCGCCGCTGCCGCAGCGCACCATGGTGATGGCGACGGGTCCCGAGGGCGGCGCCTACGCGGCGCTGGGACAGAAATACCAGGAAATCCTGAGCCGTCAGAACGTTCGGCTCGAGTTGCTCGCCACCAACGGGTCGGTGGAGAACATCGAACGGCTGCGCAACTCGCAGGATGGCGTCAGCGTGGCGTTCGTCCAGGGCGGCACCACGAGCAGGGCCGAAGCGCCGGAGCTGGTGTCGTTGGGCACGCTCTTCTACGAGCCGTTCTGGGTCTTCTCGCGTGTGCAGCCGCAGAATGTGCCGGGCGGCGCAACCAAGGCGGGCATGCGGGTCTCGTTCGGCCCGGCGGGCAGCGGAACCGCGAAAATCTCACACGAACTGGCCGCCGCGATGGGCCTCGACCTTAGCCGAACCGAGGTGCTCGAGCTCAGTCCGGCCGATGCCGGTGAGCGGCTTCTGAAGGGCGAGCTGGATCTGGTCTGCATCGTCGCCGCGTGGGATGCGCCGATCGTCCGAAGGCTCCTGCTCGACCGCTCCGTACAGGTTCGCGACTGGCCCCGCGCTAGCGCGCACGTGGCACTGCGCCCGTATCTCAGCAAGCTCGTGCTCCCAAGGGGACTCGCCGACCTCGCCAGCGATCGACCGCCGGTGGATGTCACGATCCTCGCGGCCAAGACCAGCCTTGTCGTGCGCAGCGATCTGCATCCAGCGCTCCAGTACCTGTTGCTCGAGACCGCGTCCGAGGTGCACGGCGGTCCCAGCATATTCAACAAGGCCGGCGAGTTTCCGGCGGCGGCATCCGACGGCCTGCCGCTGAGCGAGCCCGTGCGCGAGTATTACCAGAGCGGCCGGCCGTTCCTGCAGCGCTACTTCCGGTTCTGGGCGGCGGCACTGGTATCTCGCATGTTGCTCGTGCTGATACCGGTCATCGGAATTCTCTATCCGCTGTTCCGGGTGCTGCCGGCGGCCTACGGCTGGGGCATGCAGCACCGCATCTTCCGGCTCTATGGCGAGCTGAAGGTGCTCGAAATGGAGTTCGAGGCGGAAAGCGGCGGTCCGCCGCCCGCGCTCGACGAACGGCTCGGCCGGCTGGAGCGCCGCGCGGATCGGATGCGCGTGCCGCTCAGGTTTGCGCCCCTGCTCTACAACCTGAAGATGCACATCGGACTGGTGCGAGAGCGCATGCAAGCCGACAGATCCGTCGGTGATTCGCCAACGTGACGTGCGACTTGACACCCGGTCGGCGTCCAGAGGAGACTCCGCTCGAAGATCCGAAGAGAGCCCCCGCAACTTCGTAAGGAGAGTCCCAATGCAGAAGCTCGTCGAAAGTGTAAAAGACACAATCATCGGCACCATTAAAGGCACGGGCGAGATCGTCAATGCTGTCACCGAGACCGTCAGCGGCTCGCTTGCGACGGCGTTGAAGGGCACAGGAACGATCGGGAAGGCGCTGACCGAAGCCGTGGCCGACGTGTCGAGCGGTGTGATCCAGGGCACGTCTCAGGTTGGCGGGAACCTCGGCCAGGCCACCAAGGGCGCCGTCATCGGCGTGTTGAAGGGCACAAAGGAAGTCGGCGGTGAAGTTCTTGACGCCGCCAGCTCGACCGTGCAGAACCTCGTCTCGTCGACAGCCAGTGTTGGTGGGGATGTCGGGTCTGCCGCACAGCACGCGATGGAAGGCGCAATCGAGGGCGCGAAGAGTATCGGCATCAAAGGAGTCGATGCTATTGGAGCGGCCGCATCGGGCGCCATCCGCGGTGTCGGCAGTGTAAGCGGCGCTGCTACCGACACGACTGCTAATGTCGTGCGCGGGCTCATTAAGGGCGCATCGAACCTGGGCGGCGACCTCGGGTCTGTAGCCAAAGGCACGATGCTGGGTGTGCTCCGCGGCGCCAAGGACCTCGGCGGTGAAACGACGAAGACCGTGTCGGCGACGGCCGGGAATGTTGTGAAGGCGACGGCGGAAGTCGGCGGCGATGTGGCAGGAGTCGCCATGGCCGCGGTGGAAGGCGCCATCCTGGGAGCGAAGGAGATCGGCGTGGACACGGCCGAAGCGGCATCGGCGGCGGCGTCCGGCGCGATCAAGGCCGCAGGCGATGTCAGCGCCACCCTTCTCGAACAAGTCCAGAAGGCCGTGACGGGAGTCATCGCTGGCGTGAAGGTCGTGGTAAAGGAACCGTTCAAATAAAACGGCGTACGCTACGGTTTTTCTACGACGAACTCAATTTTGCTTAAGGCATCATGCTCGCCAGGCAGGTCCTCCCTGCCGGCGGGCATCTTGTTGAGTTGCAGGATGTAGGCCAGTACCGCAGCCGCGTCCTCCTTGCTCAACGTGCCGGGCGCATCCGCGGGCATCGTTTCGACAACCCAGTCGAAGAGTTCGGAAACGGGCTGGCTGCTCCAGTTCGCCAGGAACATGTCGCCCACGAGTTTCGGTCCCGAATCCCCGCCATCGAGCCTGGGGCCGTGACAGCCGATGCAGGATTTGTCCGCGACTTTCTCGCCGCGATACGCCTGTGCCTCGCTGTACACGCCGCTCCAGACCGTTCGCGGCGCCTGGGCGTGGCCAGCAACCACGAAGGTTACGCACGCCATCCACAACAGGGCCGCTCCCGAGACGAGGCGCGCGCCCGTCAATTGCCGCACGTCGCGCTGACCATCTGAAGGGCCTGCACGTTAACGCGGATCTCGGCACCGAGGCGCACCATGTAGCCGATCACGCGCACCTTGTGCCCATTGTGCGGCTCCGGGCTGTAGTGGAAGGCGTCGAGCAGGCGGAAGGTGTACTCTCCGGGACCTTCCGTAACTGCCGGCGTTGGCGCCGCGCCGGCGGCCGGCACGTCGGTTTTTTTCAACTCCTGCGCGTTGGTGAGCAGCCACGAGCGCGTGGGATCCTGATGGAGGCACCCCACCGCCGTCACGTAGGTGTAATTCGATAGCCCTTCCCCGCCACCGGCGCCAGGAATCCAGAAATCGCCGGCGGTGTCCCCCGTCAATTCGGCCGCGCCCGAAGGAAAACTGTTCCGCTGCAACACAAACGATGCCGCATCGAGATATTCCTGGTCGGTCAGTGTTCCAGGTTTCCCCGACGGCATGTCGCGCTTCATCTTGTTGAAGAGCGCGCTCACCTTGGACTCGCCGAAATCCTGGACGAACCTGGTTCCCACGAGCGGCGCGCCTCTCGCCTCCGCGGTCGCGTTGGCCGATCCGTCCAGCTCCGGCAGATGGCACGTGACGCAGTTGGCCTCGTACACCTTCCTGCCGCGCTCCGCCTGCTCCGAGCTGTAGGCAGGCTCGCGGACGGTTTTTCGCTTGAGCGCACTCTGTGCCGTCATCCCAACGGCCGCGCAGCATATCGCCGCCGCGCAGGCAAGGATGCCGCTACGCAAGGATGTCCTTCACGATTTCTCCAGACACGTCGGTGAGGCGGAAATCGCGGCCCGAGTACCGGTAGATCAGCTTGGTGTGATCCATGCCGAGCTGGTTGAGCAGTGTGGCATGCAGGTCGTGGATCGACACGCGGTTCTGCTCGGCCTTGAAGCCGAACTCATCGGTCGCGCCGTACGCGATGCCGCCCTTGAATCCGCCTCCCGCCACGAACATCGTGAAGCCGTACGGATTGTGGTCGCGGCCGGAGCCGCTCTCTGACACCGGCGTGCGGCCGAACTCGCCGCCCCACACCACCAGCGTTTCGTCCAGCTTGCCGCGCCGTTTCAAATCGCGGATGAGCGCGGCGGCCGCCTGATCCATGTCCGGGCAGCGCTTGCGCAGGTTGTCGTTGACGTCCCGATGGTCATCCCAGATCTGGCCGCCCGGATAGTCCACGTTGACGAAGCGCACGCCGGCTTCCACCAGGCGACGCGCCAGCAGACAACCGGTGCCGAAGACCGTGTTGCCGTATTCATCGCGGATGCTCTGCGGTTCGTTCCGGATGTCGAATAGATCCAGCGCCTCGAACTGCATGCGATACGCGGTCTCCATCGACTTGATGCGGCCTTCGAGGAACTGATCGGTCCCGAATCCCTTCGAGTAGTTCTGGTTCAGTTCCGCCAGCGCGTCCATGTCCGTCCGCTGTGAAGTGGCGTCCACTTTCTTGTTGCGCAGATTCGGGATGATTTTTTCCGGGTCCGGGTCGTTGACCGGGAACCCCACCCCCTGATACTCGGACGGAAGAAATCCCGATCGCGTCTGCGGTCCGCCGGCGTTGCCAAGAGCCACGAAGGCCGGAAGATTCTGGTTCTCCGTACCCAACCCGTAGGTGACCCACGAACCGGTGGACGGGCGTGTGGCCAGGACGCTGCCGGTGTGGAACAACGCACGCGCCGGCGTGTGCGTAGGGTTGAACGTGTACATCGATCGGATCACGCACACATCGTCTATGACGCTGGCTATCTGCGGCAGCAGTTCGCTCACTTCAACGCCGTTGCGTCCGTATCGCTTGAACTCGAATGGCGATGGCATCAATCCGGCCGTGGTGCGCTCGGTGCGCAAGTCGACGGCACTCGGACGCTGCCCGGCGTACTTGAACAGCGCCGGCTTGGGATCGAACATGTCGATCTGCGAAGGCCCGCCATTCAGATAAATCATGATGACGTGCTTCGCCTTGGCCGCCAGCGCCGGGCCCGCGTAGTTGCCGAGCCCCGCGGCGTGAAGATCTCCTCGCGAGAGACCCGCAAAGGCGCCAGCCAGGCCCATCATCCCGAGGCCGCCGCCGAGCGCCTCGAGCATTTCCCGTCGTGAGAGCTTGATCCTCATGGAAGAAAGATCTCCTCGTTGGTCGAGAGCAACACTTGCGCGAAGCGCGTCAGCGTGCCTTTTTGCAGATACGCCAGGGCGCTTTTCATCTCTGCCTCCGTGGGATTGCGGGCCAGAATCTTCCGGTACAGCACGGCCACCTGCTCCGCGTCGCCGGTCACCCCGCTTGACGCTGATGCGGACGCGGCCGCCGCTTCGGCGAGATTCTGGATGAACGCGCCGTTCATCAGGAAAATCTGCTGCAGGGTTGAGGTGGTGACGTCACGTCCAGGAGCGGTTTGCGTCGCCTCGGGGAAATCAAACAGCGCCAGCACTTGCGCGGAGCGCGCGCGACTGACGCGGCCGTAGATCGATCGTCTGTAGTACGTGTCC
>JAMQPK010000095.1 GCA_023717525.1 Vicinamibacterales bacterium
AACGGTCTGGGGCGCATGCCCGGGTTCCCCGCGCTGCCGGGCGATCAAATCAACGCGATCATCTCGTACGTCAGAGACGGGGTGGCATCGACTATTCCCGTTCCAGCAGACGCAAAGCCGGTGCCCTGGGACGCACAGTACAGGTTCACGGGCTTCAACAAGTTCCTCGACATCGACGGGTATCCGGCGGTCGCTCCTCCGTGGGGCACCTTGAATGCCATCGACATGAATACCGGTGAGTACGCCTGGAAAGTTCCGCTCGGCGAGTACCCCGAGCTGGCGGCCAAAGGCATGAAGGACACCGGCAGCGAGAACTACGGCGGGCCGATTGTGACGGCCGGCGGCCTCGTGTTTATCGCCGCCACGCTCTACGACAACAAGTTCCGGGCGTTCGACAAGGCGACCGGCAAGCTGGTCTGGGAAACGACGCTGCCGTTCCAAGGAGACGCGACACCGGCCACCTACGAGATCAACGGGCGTCAGTACATCGTCGTGGCTACGAGCAACGGACGACCGTCTCCTGCGCAGCGGCTCGCGGGTCCGTCCAAAGCTGGCGGCAGCTACGTCGCCTTTGCGCTCCCTGCCGGCTCGAAGTGATCTCGAAGTGATCGACGAGGAGGAACGATGAAGCGAACCGGACTACTGGCTGTCATTGCTGTGATGTTCGTGGTCGCCATCCTGGCGCAGTCCAGGCAGCCAGCGGGCACCTCTCACACCGGTAAGGCGTTCCGTTTCAACCAAGTGAAAGACGGTATCTACCATGCCGTCGGCACCGGGTCGCTTGCCGTCGTCGGCAACTCCTCCTTCATCGTCAACGACACTGACGTGATTGTGGTCGACGATCACGTGTCGCCGGCGGCCGCCTGGGTCCTCCTCGAGGAAATCAAGGAGGTCACCAACAAGCCCGTGACCACAGTGATCAATACGCACTTCCACTTCGACCACGCCCACGGCAACCAAGTCTTCGAGCCGAACGTGCAGATCATCGGTCACGAGTTCACGCGCCGCATGCTGCTGAACAACTCGATTGGCATGCCGCTGTACCGGAACTACCTGACGGCGATGCCAGGGCAAATCGAGGACCTGAGAAAACGCATCGCCTCCGAGGCCGACGCCGCGGCCAAAGCGAAGCTCCAGACGCAGCTGCAGGTTGCCGAGAACAACCTCGCCTCGCAGAAGGAACTCCGGCCGGTGCCGCCGAACGTGACGCTGACGACCCACATGACGCTCTATCGCGGCACGCGCGAGATTCAGATTCGCTTTCTCGGCCGCGGCCACACCGCCGGCGACGTCGTCGTGTTCCTGCCGAACGAGAAGGTTGTCATGACCGGCGACTTCCTCACATCCGGATTGTCGAACATGAGCGACTCCTATCCAGAGGAGTGGGTGGCGTCACTCGACGAGTTGAAGAAGCTCGATTTCGACACCGTGCTCCCCGGCCATGGTGAAGCGTTCACCGACAAGTCAAAGATCGACTACTTCCAGGCGTATCTGCGCGATGTGTGGAGCGAGGTGAGCCGCCTGAAGAAGGAGGGCGTGTCGGTGGAGGAAGCCGCAAAACGGGCGGACCTGACCAAACACAAGGACCATCTGCCGATTCAGGGTCCTGGTGTCCCACCGCTCGCCGCAATGCGCATTTACGAGCTGCTGAACGGATCAGCGAGAGACTAGGCAGGAACGTAGGCCAACCTGATCACATCCTCGCCAATCCGATCACTAGCCTTCAGGCGGAGCGGCGGCCGGGGCCCGGCGAAATATGGCTTGCCGTGACCAAGCACGACGGGGTGCAGGTAGATTCGATACTCATCGATCAGGCCAAGTTCGGTCAGGCTTTGCGCCAACCCCGGGCCGGCAACTTCGATCTCCCCGTGGCGCTCGGCCTTCAGCTCGCGGATCGCGCCCTCGAGATCGCCCTCGACAAGCCTGGCGTTGGGGCCGACCGACTTCAACGAGCGCGAGACGACCCATTTCGGCTGGTTCCGCCACGCTGCCGCGAAGGCGTGTTCCTCTGCATCCCATTCAGGATGATCGTCGTCCCAGTAACGCATGACCTCATACATTTGGCGGCCGTAGAGGCTGCCCGCCTGCCCCTGAGCCTCCTCGATGAAGTGGCGGAAGAGCGTGGGGCCTGGCGCAAACGCCATATGGTCGACGTAGCCGTCCAGAGACTGGTTCATTCCGAACACGAGCCTGGCCATTGGACTAAAGCAATGCTGATGGGCGGCGTGCCCACGCGCCACCTTTTCCGGTGATCGCTTCGACGTCCTTCACGTAAGCCCCCGCTTGCGTGAGGATGTGATGCAGATCGTTACCCACGCTAATGAAGCCGAACCCTTTTTCGACAAATTCTGCGACGCGGGACGTGCCGAAAAGAAAAACGCCGAGGATGATGTTGTGCTTCCTCGCCGCGGCAACGAGTTTGTTCGTCGCTTCGTTGA
>JAMQPK010000052.1 GCA_023717525.1 Vicinamibacterales bacterium
GAATGGAAGCCCGCGGAGGGACTGCTGTTCCGCCTCTCCGGGGATTATCTCGAGGATAATTCCAATGCCCGCCACGGCCATCGCGAGGTCCCCGGCTCTGGCCTCGCAACCGGCCAGACGGTGCTGCCCGACGTTTATGACAACAACGCCGGCATCGGCGATACCAACAAGGTCACGACCAAGGGCACCACGCTCCTCGGTGAGTGGAACGTCAATGACAATCTCACGCTGAAGTCGATCACGGCCTATCGCGAGGGCGATACCGACACGTTCATCGACTTCGACACGGGTCCTACCCCGGCGCTCGACATACCGGGCCTCTATGACGACAACCAGTTCACCCAGGAACTGCAGGTTCTGTGGTCGGGTGATCGCCTGCAGCTCATCGGCGGCCTCTTCTATCTGGACGCCAAGGCCTCCGGCGCGTTCGACACAATCCTCGGCATCGCGAATCTCACGATTGCGACGTCGGGCGAAGTGAAGACGGAGAGCATTGCCGCATTTGCCGACGCCAGTTTCGACATCACCCCTCAATGGGCGGTTTCCCTCGGCGGCCGCTACACAGAGGATGACAAGACCGGCACTGTCTACCGGCAGAACTTCACTGGCATCGGCAGCCCGCTGTTCGGCAACACGGCAGCAGTGCCCGGGCTGATGCGCACCAACTACACGAATTCGCGCACCTTCAGCGAGTTCACGCCTCGCGCGAGCGTCCGTTTCAAGCCGAACGAGGACCTGATGCTCTACACCTCCTACGGAAAGGGCTTCAAGTCGGGTGGTTTCGACATGCGCGGCGACGCGTTTGCCTTCCCGGGAACGGTCGACGGCTACGATCCGGAAACGGTCGATGCCTATGAGCTCGGCATCAAGACGACCACCGCCGGAGGGCATCTGCGATTGGCCGGCGCCCTCTTCTACTCGGAATACGAGGATCAGCAGATCACATCGCAGTTTGCGCTGGCGACGGTGCCCCCGACCATCGTGAGCTTCGTCGACAACGCGGGGAGCTCCGAGATCAAGGGCGCGGAGCTCGAGGCGGAAATCGCGGTCAATGAAAACTTTTCTGCCACGATGCAGGTCGGCTACATCGACGCGGAGTTCAACGAATTCGTCACCTACAACCCGGCAACCGGCACGCGCGAAAACCTTGCGGATCAGCGCGATTTCCAGAACACGCCGGAATTCGTTGGCGCGGTATCGCTTACCTGGCGCCACGAATTTGCCGGGCGGGGCGAATTCGCGTTCACGCCCATCTACTCGTATCGCGGCTCGTACCAGATGTTTGAGACAGCGGCGCCACTTCTCGACCAGGACTCCTACTCGCTCGTCGATGTAAGCTTCGTGTGGACATCGCCGGAGCAGCATTTCACTGTCGGCTTGCACGGCAGAAACCTCACCGATGAGGAGTACCGGGTCGGCGGCTACAACTTCCCGGGCGCGACCTTCGGCAATTCCATCAACGGCTTCTATGGACCGCCGCGCACGTACACGCTGAGCGCGACTTATCACTTCGACTGAGCCCGGCACGGCGCTAACCGGTTGATCACGCATGAGCGGATTTGATGTTCCGAGCCCGTTGCTTCCCGACGTCATTGCCCAACACGGGCAATGGCTCGCGCAGAAAGCCGCGGTCGTGCAAGGCGCCCGCCAGCTGACATGGCGGCAGTTCGACGAGTCGACCAATCGCGTTGCGCATGGACTCGCGGCGCTCGGCCTGGCGGCGAATGCACGCCTGGCGCTGCTAGTGACGAATGGCATCGAGATGGTCGAGCTGCTGTTCGGCGCGGGCAAGGGCGTCGTGTCAGTCGTGCCGATCAATCTCTCCGTCAACGATGCCGCAGTTGCCGCGATGATTCTCGACAGCGGCGCAGCCGCGGTGGTCGCATCGGGTGATCATTGCCAACGCATCGACCGCCTCATCACCGCGGGCAAGCTCCCTGCAACGCTCATACGTCTGGCCGTCGGTCCGGCAAGCGCCGGTTGGACTGATTGGCCGGCATTGCGGGACGCACAACCCGCCAGTCGCCCGGCAATTGCCATTCGACCTGACGCCGAATGCAACATCATTTACAGCTCCGGCACCACTGGACTGCCAAAAGGAATTGTTCATAGCCATCGCTGCCGGATCAATTGGGCCATCGATATCGCCATTGCCCTGCGCTATCACAGTGGCGCCCGTACGCTCTGTACGCTCGGTCTGTACTCCAACATCAGTTGGGTCGCGATGATGGCGACGATCTTCGTGGGCGGCACGATTGTTGTGATGGAGGACTCCGCGCCGGCGAGCATTTTCGAGCACATCGAGCGCCACCGGATCACTCACAGCGCCTTCGTACCCGTGCAGCTTCAGCGCATGCTCAGCTGCCCGGAGGCATCCGCACGCGACATCTCGTCGCTCGAGTCCATCATGTGCTGTGGCTCGCCGCTGCCGACGGCCGTCAAACGCGCGTCGCGCGACCAGCTCGACTGCGACCTGATCGAGCTCTATGGCCTGACTGAAGGCATCATCACCGTGCTCGCGCCGGAAGACTTCGAGCGCAAGCTCGATTCAGTTGGCAAACCGATCACCGGCCAGGAGATCCGCATCATCGATGGCGACGATCGCGAAGTGCCGCGGGGAGCCGAAGGGGAAATCGTCGGCTTCGGCCGGCTCGTGATGGACGGTTATCACAACCGCCCGGACGCCACCAAGGAAGCGACGTGGATCAGCCCTGAAGGCACGCGGTGGCTACGCACGGGTGACATTGGACGCTTCGACGCCGAAGGCTTCCTGTATGTCGTCGACCGCAAGAAAGACATGATCATCTCGGGCGGACAAAACCTCTATCCAGCCGATATCGAAGCGGTGATGCGAGATCATCCGGCCGTCGCCGAGGTCGCCGTCATCGGCGTGAAGGACAGCACCTGGGGCGAAACGCCGGTGGCCGTGGTGGTGTTACAGGCCGCTGCGGCAACCGCGGCCGAGCAACTCGTCGAGTGGACAAACGAGCGCGTCGGCAAGCAACAGCGCATTCGCAACGTCGTGTTCCGCGATTCGCTGCCGCGCAACGCCAATGGCAAGATCCTCAAGCGCGAACTGCGCAACGAGTACGCATGAGCCACGACTATCGCGAATTCCGCTACCGCTCGTCCGACGGCATCGATCTGTTCTGCCGCGAGTACCTCTCGCTCCCAGCGCGTCGCACCGTAGTGTGCCTGCCGGGACTCACACGCAACTCACGCGACTTCACCGACCTGGCCCGCCATCTCGCCCGCCGCTATCGCGTTTTGACGCCGGATTTGCGCGGCCGCGGTTTCTCCGGTTGGGATGCGAACCCGACAAACTATCAGCCGCCCGTCTACTACCAGGACGTGCTCAAACTCATTTCGGAGCAATCGCGCGATGCGGTCGCCATCATCGGCACGTCGCTCGGCGGAATCCTCGCGATGGCGCTCGCGGCGACGGCGCGTGCGAGCATCGCCGGCATCGTGCTCAATGATATTGGCCCACAGATCGATGCCGGCGGTGTGGCGCGCATCGGTCAATACGTTGGTTTGCAGACTCGTCCGGGTACGTGGCCCGAAGCGCTCGCGCAAGCCAAGGCCAACTACGGATCCGCCTATCAGGACCTCGATGAGGCGGGCTGGCTCGCCTTCGCCAAGCGCAGCTACCGCGAAGACGATGCGGGAGCTGTGGTTGCGGACTACGATCCGAAGATCGGTGACGCCCTGCGCGCAGCGCCGTCCACGATCGCCGATATGTGGCCGGTCTGGGCCGCATTGGCCGACACGCCGGTCCTCGCGATTCGAGGCGCGCGGTCGGACATCCTCAGTTCTGAAATCGTCGAGCGCATGGCACGCGAAAAGCCGGACCTCGAACGGTTCGAAGTCGCCAACCGCGGCCATGCGCCGCTCCTCGATGAGCCAGGCGTTCTGCCTGCGATCGACGCCTTTCTGAGTCGAGTCCTGCCGTGAGCGCGCCGCCGGAACGCGCCGCGGATTCAGAGGCTGCCCCGAGTCGCGCGTATTCCGTGTACGTCCTCGTCGTCATGTTGCTCGTCTACACGT
>JAMQPK010000155.1 GCA_023717525.1 Vicinamibacterales bacterium
GACAGAACGGGCAGCGCGCCGGCAGTTCCATGTCGTAAGTCCCGATCGCCTGGCAGTTCTCGGGAATCTCGACGTCCGCGGTCTCCGCGATGACGTAGGCGTCATCGTCCTTCTGAACGACCGGTTTGGCGTCACTCACGAAATCCTCACTGTCCACGGTATCGGCTTGTCACCAGCCGCGCGACAGCCTACGATTCCCTGGTGAACCTTAAGGGCATCTTTCCTCCAATTCCAACGCCGTTCTCGGATGGCGCCATCGACCATCGGGCGTTGTCCCGCAACATCGGCCGTTGGATGCAGACCCGGTTGTCGGGCCTCGTGATTCTCGGCTCGAACGCCGAGGCGCCGCTCCTGGAAGACAGCGAAGCCGACGCGATTCTCGAGACCGCGCGGAAAGGGATTCCGTCGAATAAGACCATGATCGCCGGGGTCGGCCGCGAGTCGACTTCGGCCACGATTGCCGCGGCCCGGCGCGCGGCGGCGATCGGAGCGGACGCCGTGCTCGTGCGGACGCCGTCGTACTACAAGAACGTGATGAACACCGACGCGTTCGTGCGCCACTACTCCGCTGTGGCCGACGCATCGCCCGTGCCGATTCTGCTCTACAACGTGACGATTTTTACAGGGGTGAATCTGCTCCCTGAAGCCGTCGAGCGGCTGGCGGCTCACGGCAATATCGTCGGGATGAAGGAGTCCAACAGCGACGTTGCGCAGCTGGCGGATGTCATTGCCCGCACACCCGGCGACTTCATCGTGCTGGCGGGAGCCGGGGCGACGTTCTACGCGGCGCTGGCTGCCGGGGCGTCGGGCGCGGTCCTCGCGCCGTCGAGTGTCGTACCGGATATCTGCGTCGATATCTACGAACTGGTACAGAAGAGGCGCCACGACGACGCCCTCGAACTGCAGCGCCGCATGGCGCCGCTGGCCAGATTGCTGGGCGCGCAGCACGGCATCGCGGGCTTGAAGTACGCGCTCGATCGCATTGGGTTTGTCGGAGGTCCTACTCGTCCACCACTCGGTGCGGTGTCGGCCGACGGGCGGCGCCAGATTGACGAGCAGCTCGCGCTGCTAGGGTGCCAGCTTGAAGAGCGCACTCTCGTTCGCAATGTAGAGTGATTCGTCGGGCCCCATGGCCACCACGCGAATCGGGCCGACCTGGTCCTGCATGATGCGCTCAACCGACATGATCCGTTCGGCGTTCTTCGAATCGAACTGAACGCGGATAAGGTGCCGGCCCGCTTCCGCCGCCACGAACAAGTTGTCGCGAAATACCGGGATCAGAGTTCCACGATAGAACGCCGCAGACGAGGCACCAGTGCCAGCGGGAAGTGCGTAGCTTGTGCGGGTCTGGCCGCGTTTCTGTACCGTGTCGGCTACCCCGACGACCGTCAAACGACCGCTCGTTTGTTCGAGCGCGTCCACGACCCACATCTCGCCGCTCTTCGGCTGCCAATCGATCGCCCGCGGGAGCGGATGATCAAGGGAGTACACCGGTGAAAAGCCGGCCTGATCTTCAGGCGTCGTCGCGTCGCGATTCAGCCTGAGCACTTTTCCGTTGTACGACCCCATGCTCCCGGCCGTCCGGATGTTCGCTCCGTCGTCCACTGCAACGTAGACCTTGCCGTCCGGGCCAAACCGAAGCGCGCCGCCGGCGCCCTTGGCCGACGCTGGAATTCGGTCGAGCAGCACGGCCCTCTCTCCAAGCCGGTTCCCGACGCTTCGATAGCGTGAGAGCGCGAATCCCAGCCCACCGCCGCGAGCCTTCGCCGCAGTCAGCGCATACACGAATTGATTGTCCTGAAAGCTCGGATCGACAGCGATGGCCAGCAGGCCCCCTTCCGGCAGCCAGACCTCGCCGGACAGATCGACCGCGGGCTCGGTCAGCAATTCACGGCCGGAAATCACGCGGATCGCACCGCCGCGCTCGGCTATGTAGATGGTGCCGTCTGGAGTGAATGCCAT
>JAMQPK010000175.1 GCA_023717525.1 Vicinamibacterales bacterium
CGACGGTGCCGGCGAGCACATAGGTGATCGTTTCGATCCCGCGATGCGGATGCCACGGAAATCCGGCGATGTAGGCATCGGGGTTGTCGTTGCGGAAGTCGTCGAGCAGCAGAAACGGATCGAACTCGCTCGTGGTTCCGAAACCGAACGCCCGCCGCAGCTGCACACCGGCGCCTTCCATGGTGGGCACGGACTGACGAATATCTTTCACCGGTCGAAGGGACATGTAAGGCCTCGCTTTCGTGTCGTCTAGTAAGACGCGCTAGCCGGCTTTCTCGATCCAATCGACGATTGTCGCCTGGATGTCCTGGTAAACCGTGAGCTGGCTCATCCCCTGTTTCGCGCCGACTTTGAACGAATGGTCGCCTCCCTCGACGATGTGAAGGGCGGGTGGGGGAGCCAATCTGGCAAGGACCGGCCGTAGCTCGTCCGGAGTGCCGAACGTGTCGCGCGTGCCCTGAACGAACAGCATGGGCCTTTTGACGTCGGGAAGGTGAGCGTCGCGGAGCCGATCGAGCCGCCCCGGCAGATGCAGGGGGTAGCCGAGCAGGACGACGCCAGCCAGCTCGAGCGTGGCATCCTCGGCGGCCACATGCGTCGCGGCGCGACCACCCATCGACTTACCGCCAATGAAGAGACGCTCTCGGGCGCTCTTCAGGTTCTCGCGTGCTTCGGCAATGACCTGGCGATAGCGCTCGATGAGCTGCGGCAGGCGATCGGGCACGCGGCGGTGCTGTTCCATGTAGAGGAAGTCGAAGGTGACGATATCGAGTCCACGTTCGCTGAGCGCACGTGCGAACGTGGTCATGAACGGATGTTTCTGGCCGGCGCCTGCTCCGTGGGCGAGGATCAGTGTCGCGGGTTTTGGCAGCGGCGAGCCGGTTCGGTAGTAGGTGGCTGTCGTCGGCATCACTTGTGTTGGCTGAGCGTCTTTCGCAAGACGGGCAGCTCTTTCTTGTAGCCTTCCGCATCGCCGTAGTCGACGAACGCACGGTAGTGGGCGTGGGCACCCTTCACGCGATGCGCGTGCTTGATGGGGCACCAGTACTGCTCCGTGCGCGCCGTCACTTCCCGAATGTACGCGAGCAGCCCGTTGGCATAACCGCAATAGTTGCAGTTGGCCTTCTCGATGCCGTTCAGGTATGCCAGCTTTCCGCGATCGAGCGCGATGTAGTCGGATCGGCGCACGAGCGGGATGCCGTAAATCGGAAAACAGATCCACTGATACATCGTCACCCAGAGATCGAGGACGACGAACGGCAGCGTCAGCGAATAGATAATCGGTGCGCTCAGGATGCTTGGGATGTAGCTCTCCTGCAGGTATCGCCGGATCGAGGTCTTCATCGCCTTGTGACGGCGCTGCACCGTGTCCTCGAATCGCACGCGTCCGGCGTCGATTCGGTAGTGCCACTGTTTCTGGCGCTCGGCGATTTCCTGTTCGAGCTCGGTTTCGAGATCGCGAATGCGATCGAGCACGTCGAGCATGCGAGGCATTGGGGCTCCTTAGCTCCTTAACGCGTCAGGCAGATGCTGACGGCGGCGGCGGAGCCGACGGCAGCTCCAGCGTGAAGGTCGCACCGCGGCCTACGCCTCCGCTTTCGGCAAACGCGCGGCCGCCATGCCGTTTGGCCGTCGACGCGACGATGAACAGGCCGAGGCCTGTGCCTTTCACGCGCTGGGTCAGCGCCCAGGGCGTCCGGTAGAAGCGCCGGAAGATGCGCTTGGTTTCGTTCGGCGGGATGCCGATGCCGCGATCCTTGACGCGGAGGAACGCAAGGTCCTGCCGCGCGCGGCCCACCTCGACGTCCACGTGCACGTTCCCTTGTGAGTACTTCACCGCGTTGTCCAGCAGGTTCAGGATGGCGCCGCGCAGTTGATCGGGATCGCCGAGCACTTCGACGGGTTCGGACGGCCGCTTCGGCATGTCGAGCGCTTCGGCTGCGAGGTGGCGCTGCGTTCGCGTCAGCTCGACGCAGTCGAGTGCGAGCAGACCGAGATCGACGCGCGCCTGGTGCTGCGGCACGTGGCCCGTTTTCCCGGCCTGCAGCACCTGCTCGATGGTTTGAATGAGGCGGTCGCTGTCCTGCAGCATCACATCGTAGAACTCGCGGCGCTTGCTTTCATCGACCTCCGCGCCCCGGGCCTTCAGCGTTTCGAGGTGAAGGCGAATCGACGTGACCGGCGTTTTCAGCTCGTGGGTGACCGCGTTGACGAACGCGTCCTGCTGCTCGTTCAGCCTGATTTCGCGGACGAGGAATGTCGTGTTGAGAATGAGGCCGGTGATGATGGCGGCGAAGATGATGCTGCCAAGGAGCAGCGGCACGATCTCGCGCAGCGTGAGCACGATCCAGCCGACCGACAGCGCCGCCGCCAGCGCGACGAGACAGATGCAGAAGGTGACGAAGAAGGCGATGACGCCTCGCCGGCCAGGGCCAACGGCCATAGGGGAGAGGATAGCTTATTGGCGAGTGGGTGATAGGTGATGTGGCGATTGGATGGGATGTGGCGATTGGATGGGATGTGGCGATTGGAAGGGATAGGCGATCCCACCAATCACCCACTCACCAATCACCCAATCGCCAATGTCTACGCGGCTGCTTCGTCGAGCGCGCTGTCCACAGTCGCGCGGCGGACCTGGGTGGCCAGGCCGAGGAGCTCGAGCGCGCGGATGTGCAGATAAGTAAGGTCGATCTCGTACCACGCCAGACCATGAGCCGCCGACGCGGGGTGCGCGTGATGATTGTTGTGCCACCCTTCACCGAAGGTGATCGCCGCGACCCACCAGCTGTTTCGAGAGTCGTCTCGAGTATTGAACCGGCGCGATCCCCACATGTGGGTCGCCGAGTTCACGAGCCAGGTCGCGTGCAGGCCGACGGTCGTCCGAAGAAAGATGCCCCACAGAACCCAGTTCCAGCCGCCAATCGCGAGCAGCACGACGCCGAGCGTCGTCAGCGGCACCCAGTGATATTTCGTCATCCAGACGTGGAACGCGTCCTTCGCCATGTCTGGCGCGTATCTGGCGGTGAGCTTCGTGTCGTTGTGAAGAGGTTCGCCGAAGAGGATCCAACCCATGTGCGCCCAGAATCCGCCGTGCTGGGGCGTGTGCGGATCCGGCTCCTGGTCGGAATACTGATGATGCCGGCGGTGAATCGCGACCCAGAAAAGTGGGCCACCCTCGAGCGCGAGCGTCGCGCAGAGCGTGAGAAAGTATTCGACGAATTTCGGCGTCTTGTACGACCGGTGGGTCAAGAGGCGGTGATACGACATGCCGATGCCCCAGGCCAGCGAGACGTAGTAGGTGACGAGGAAAACCGTGAGCCCCGACCAGGTGAAATCGAGGAGCGCCCAGATGGCGCCGATATGAAACAAAATCATGAAGAACGCGGTAATCCACGAAATCTTGCTATATCGCTCGTCTCTAGCCGACAAATGTGGACTCCTTAGGTTGTGGAAATCGAGTTACACGATAGCAAGCTTCCGTACACACCTTTGTAAGACTTGTGTAAGTGCTGTAAGCGCTTGCTGATGTGTGCTTTAGCTGTTATCAGTCGGAGAGCTCTAATCCGTAACCGTCAATAGTTCGATGTCGAAGACAATCGTGGCGTTCGCCGGAATCGGGCCACTTCCAGCACTGCCATAGGCAAGACCTGGGGGGATGATCAGCCTGCGCTTCCCGCCGACCGCCATGCCGACGACGCCCTGATCCCACCCACGAATCACGGAGCCGGCGCCAACTCTGAACGCAAAAGGTCCTCTCAGGGCAGAAGTGTCGAACTGCGCACCCTTCTTGTCTGTGTTGGCCTCGTTGTAGAGCCACCCTGTGTAATGCACTGTGACGGCGTTGCCGTTGGCCGCCACGCGCCCCGTCCCGGTGACGAGATCGACCTGCGAGAATGGCACGTTGAGGTTCTGTGAGGGGTCGTTCGCCGCCGCGCTCGGCGCGCTTGGCGAGCTGCCGCATGCAGCAGTGGCGACGAGGAGCAGCGCGATTCCAAGGGCTCGTAAGGTCATATATTCGTCATTCTAGTCGCTGGCATTTCTCGCGTCTGTAATCATTTTTTTGATCTTGTCGATGTTGGTCGTGCGAATCGGGCATGTGCTGTCGGTGGCGACGCACTGTGCGATGTCCATGCCGCATCCGCACGTGCATCGCGCGGTGTTGGCGGCTTCGAGCGCCGCTTTCTTCTGCGACGCGTCGAGCGCGCTGAAATCAATGACTCCGAGGTCCTCCTCGTCGTAGCGCACGCCTGACGTATTGGCGAGCCCGTAAAAAAGGGCCCCGACCGCGGCGATTGCACCGACCCAGGTCGCCGCCTTCTTCAGCCGCCGCCCGGCCCGCCGGCGAGCGGCTTCGGCCTGCTTGGCGCGTTTGTCAGGTTTACCCATGCGTCGGCGCTATTTTACGCTACACTCTCGGCCACTTTATGCATCGCATACTTTTCGTCATCTCCCTCATGTTGGCGTTAGGCGTGGTTCCGGCAGCCGGACAGGATACGGGGCACTACCGCGTCGTCGAGAACTGGGTCCAGTTTCCACCGGAAGTCACCAAATGGGGCTCGGCGACCGGCGTCGACGTCGATTCGCACGACAACCTCTACGTGTTCCATCGCAACGACGCGATGCCGATCATGGCGTTCGATCGGAACGGCAAGTTCGTGCGTGCGTGGGGCAAGGGCATGTTTACGACGACGCATTTCCTGCGCACCGATCGGGACGGGAACGTCTGGGTGACCGATCGCGGCGCGATGACGGCCTACAAGTTCGCGCCCGACGGCAAGCTGCTCCTGACGATCGGCCAGAAAGCCGTGAAAGGGGACAACGAATCGAAAGAGGCCTACAACGGCATGGCCGATCTCGCCGTCGCGAAGAACGGCGACATCTACATCGCCGATGGCGAAGGGCCGAACACGCGCGTCGTGAAGCTCTCGAAGGACGGCACGTTCATCAAGTGGTGGGGCGGCAAGGGGACTGGCCCTGGGCAGTTCGACGTGCCGCACAGCATCACGATGGACGGGAAGGGCCGCGTCTACGTCGCCGACCGGTCGAATAACCGCGTGCAGATTTTCGACAAGGACGGAAAGTTCCTGAGTCAGTGGACGCACCTCGGGGTGCCGTGGGGCATCACGGTCAAGGATGATCTGATGTACCTGGTCGACGGCACCGAGAACAACTGCCTGCTGATCGTTCAGCTGAAGGACGGGAAAGTCATCGATCGCGTCGAAGGGCTGAGCAACGCGACGGCGGTTGCGGTCGATTCGCACGGCGCGATTTACATCGGCGAGGTCAACGGAACCAATGTGAAGAAACTTGTGAAGAAGTGACTAGCCACACCGGAGTCTCCAGGCGGCAGCTCTTCACGCGCGCGGGCGTCGCCGGGGCCGCGATTTTCGCGATGCCCGAGTTCAGCCGCGTGCTCGGCATCAGGCAGCAGCTCGTCGCGCAGGCGCAGACGCAGATGCAGATGCGAACGCTGACGGCGCCAGAGCTCGCCGCGCTGACGGCGATGTGCGGCCGCATCATTCCGGCCGATGCGAATGGTCCCGGCGCCATCGAGGCAAAAGCGCCCCAGTACATCGATCACTCGCTGAGTGGGGCGCTGGCAGGCGCACGGCAGTCGTATGCCGAGGGCCTTGCGGCGCTCGACGCGGGATCGCAGCAGAAATTCGGTGCGCCCTTCGTGAAGCTGACGCCGGCACAGCAGGACGCGGTGCTCACAGACATTCAGGACGGACCCTTCTTCAACCTCGTGCGCGGACACACGCTGCAGGGGACCTTCTGCGATCCGCTCTATGGCGGCAATGCCAACTTCATCGGATGGGATTTGATCGGCTATCCAGGCGTCAGGCTGAACGTCACCGCTGCGGAGCAGAACATGTCGACGCCGGCGACGCGCAACCACAAATCAGCCTACGACTACCTCATGTTCTCGAAGACGGAGACCATGAATGGCCACTAACCTGAAAAAGACCGACGTCGTCATTATCGGAATGGGCGCCGCCGGCGGTGTGGCGGCGCTGCCGCTCGCGCAGGCCGGCATCGAAGTCGTCGGACTTGAAGCAGGCACGTGGCTGGCGGCCAAGGATTTCGCACCCGACGAGCTGCGGAACAATTTCCGCGCCTGGCCGCAGGCGATCCAGAAGGCGCAGAACGAAATCCCTACCCATCGGCCGAATGCCGGCGCGCCGAGTTCGCCGCGCCTTGCGATTCACCCGATGATGAACGCAGTCGGCGGCACATCGCTCCACTACTGGGCGCAAAGCTGGCGGCTGAGCCCCTGGGATTTCAAGGTCGTCAGCGAAACGACGAGGCGCTACGGCGCTTCCAGAATTCCGAAGGGCTCGACCGTCGAGGACTGGCCGTTCGGGATCGAGGAAATCGAACGCTTCTACGATATCGTCGAGCAGGAAATCGGCGTGTCGGGCAAGGCGGGGAACATCAACGGCACGATCGATCCGCGAGGAAACATCTTCGAGGCGCCAAGGAAGCGCGAGTTTCCCATGCCGCCCCTGCGCTGGAGCGAGTGGCACGATCGCATGGCCTCCGCGGCGCGGGGCCTCGGATGGCATCCGTTCCCTGGCCCCGCCGCCATCAACACGAAGAGCTATGGCAACCGATCTGGCTGTGCCTATCATGGCTACTGCAACCGGGGCGGTTGCCACGTGAACGCGAAGGGATCGACGGCCGTCACCACAATCCCAAAGGCGATGAAGACAGGCAAGCTGTCGGTCGTGACGCAGGCCAGCGTGACGTCCATCAACGTCGACGGCAACGGGCGCGTGACCGGCGTCACCTACGTAAAGGGACGCGAGGAATTCTTTCAGCCGGCGACCGCGGTGCTGCTCGCTGCGTATACCTACGAGAACGTGCGCACGCTGCTGCTCTCGAAGTCGAAGGCATTTCCGAACGGCCTCTCGAACAATCACGGTCAGGTCGGACGGCACTATCTGACGCACGCCACGGGCGGCGGCGTGACCGCGCTGTTTCCGATGAAGCTGAACAACTGGTACGGACTGCCGGCGCAAGGCGTGGCGGTCGACGACTGGGCCGACGACAGCTTCGATCACTCGAGCGTCGATTTCATCGGTGGCGGGAATCTATTCGTCTATTCCGATCGACGGCCGATCAGTGCCGCCGGCATGAACACGTTCGGCCGCGCGCCCGCGTGGGGATCGGCCTGGAAGGCGTTCGTCAAAGAGAACGCCGACAAATGGCATGGCGCCTACATGCAGAAGACGACGCTGCCGTACGAGGACAACTATCTCGATCTGGATCCCGAGGTGAAGGACCCGCTTGGCTTGCCTGTGTGCCGAATCACTGCTGATTTCAAAGACAACGAGCGAAACGCCGCGACATTCTGCCAGGACAAGATGGAGCAGTGGTATCGCGCGGCAGGCGCCGTCGAGATCGTTCGCGGCCCTCTCGGCACAATGGGGCCGTCGACGCACGCGTACGGTGGCACGCGGATGGGAAAGAGCGCGGAGACGAACGTCGTGAACGAGTGGGGTTTGTCGCACGAGGTGCCGAACCTCGGCGTTCTAGGTGCGAGCATCATGGGCACCAGCGGTGCCCATAATCCGACGCTGACGGTTCAGGCGCTGGCGTGGCGGACTGCGGAGTACCTCGCCAGAAACCTGAACAAGATGTAGACGGATCTAGACGGGAACCTGAAGCTCCGGCATCGGCCGCGCGACGAACACGCGGCGGCAGGGCTTTGCGAGCAGCCGCGCCATCCGCTCGGACCGCGCGTGACGGGCGCTGTCGGTGGCGATGCCAGTGTTCGCGTACATCTGCCGGTAGAGCTTCGACAGCAACACGAAGAACACCCGGTTGCGGTACGACTTCACCGCGCGCGATCGCGCCCAGATGTTCCGCACGCTGTAGAATTTATCCCACACGCCCTGCGTGCCGGCCCGGATGTCTTCCGGCGACAGCGTGGGGTGCGGCGTGTACACCTTGGGTCTCTCGGCCTGAGGGATCAGCCAGTGCCGTGTGATCGGCACCCCGTTCACCTCCTGCATGTCCTTCCCTTTTTGCTGCGCGAGCTCCCACTTCGCAAAATCGACGGTGCCCGGAAACGGCGTCAGCATGACGAACTGCGCGAACGTCACGTCGGCCGCCTGGGCCAGCGCGGCGGTTGCGTCAAAAGTGTCGGCACGATCGCTCGGGAGTCCAAAAATGAAGGAACCGAGCACGTGGACACCGTGGCGCTTGAACTCCTGCAATCGCGTTACGAGCTCGTCACCGTACAGGTTGAAGCCCTTGTAAACGTCCTTCAGGCCTTCCTTCGTCACCGACTCGACGCCGACGAGCGCGCCTTTGATGCGCGCGTTGCGCATCGCGTCGAGGAAATCGGGATCCTCGGCGGCTTCCATCGTGATCTGCGTGAAGAAGATCATGTCTTCCGGCAGCTTCGCCATCCGCGCCATCAGTTCGAAACGCTCGGCGCGCATCTCTCTGAGCTCGGTCAGGCGGTGCTGATCGTTCTGGCGCTCCGCAAGCCGCAGATCCTCGAGCGTGACCGGATAGAAGTTATCGTCCGCCAGGGCGATGAAGCGGAATCCGCGGCGGCGCAGATCGACGATCTCCGACAGCACCGCGTCGACGCCGCGCTGTCTGGGTTCCTGACCGTCGGTCTTCCACACCGAACAGAACGAGCAGTGCTTCGGGCAGCCGCGAACCGTCTGCACCGATGCCCACATGTAGCGTTCTGGCGGCATCAGATCCCAGCGCGCCTTCAGAAACTGATCGGCCGCCACCTTGCCGCCTTCGTAGACCAGCTTGGGCTCGCCCTTCGCGCAGTCTTCAATCGCCAGGCCCCACGCCACATCGCCATCGCCCTTGACGACCGCGTGGGCAGCGCCGATCTGATGGGCTTCTTCCGGATAGAGCGTCGCGTGAATGCCGCCGTACACGACATACGCGCCGCGGTCTCGCGCGATTCGGCCGACTTCGTATCCACGAAGCGCATTGCCGGTGTGAATCCCGACGCCCACGACATCGCCCGCTTCGATGGTGGAAGGATCAAATTGTTCGAGGGTTTCGTCGGTGATGAGCGGATCGCCGAATGCCGCCGGCGTTGCCGCGGCCAGCACAAAGAGCCAGCGCGGAGTAATAACAGCCACGCCAAACGAGACGTGGCTGGGGTTGATCAGATGAATTCGCATGTGGGGGCAATAGTACGTCAGTGAGCTCCCAAACTCCTAATGAATTAAGGTTTGACAGTTGCGGCTGCGTCTCGACGCTTTTCCTGGTAGCCCCGGGCCTGTAATTCGAACAGCTTCGCGTAAACGCCTCGCTGAGCCACGAGCTCTTCATGCGAACCGGCTTCCACGACCCGGCCTTCGTGGAGGACGACGATGCGTTCGGCCATGCGGACGGTCGAGAAACGGTGCGAGATCAGCAGCGTGATGCGGTCGGTCCCGTTCGCGCGAAGGCGGTCGATCATGGCGGCTTCGGCGATCGCATCGAGCGCGGCAGTCGGTTCGTCGAAGATCTGCACGGAAGCCGGGCGGAAATACAGCCGGCCCAGGGCAAGGCGCTGCCACTGTCCGCCGGAGAGCTGCCGGCCCCCAGGAAACAATCGGCCCAGCATCGTCTCGTAGTGCTCGGGTAGATCGTTCACGACGTCCACGGCGCCGGACAGTTCAGCCGCGTGTTCGATCGCAGAATCGTCGCGGAGAGCCTTGATTTGGCTGAGCGCGATGTTTTCGCGCGCGGTCATCTGGTATTGCCCGAAATCCTGGAAGATGATGCTGAGCTCGCGCTGGACGCTGCGCGGGCTGAAGCGCACGGCCTCCATGCCATTCAGCAGAACGCGGCCGACCGTCGGCTCGAAGAGGCGTGTCACCAGCTTGACGACCGTCGTCTTGCCGGCGCCGTTCTCGCCGACGAGCGCCAGCGCCTGGCCTCGCTCGATCCGGAACGACACGTCCGACAGCACATCGCGTTCGGTGAGCGGATAGCGGAAGCTGACCCGGTCGAACTCGATGCTGTCGATGGGGCCGTGCCATTCCTCGCCGGCATCGAGATTCCGCGATGGCAGCTCGAGGAACTCGAACAGGTTGCGCATGTAGAGCAGCGATTCGTAGATGCCGGTGACGCTGTTCAGCAGCGTCGAGAACTGACTTTGAATCTGGACGATGCCGCCGACGAACAGCGAGAAATCGCCAACCGTGATGGTGCCGCCGGCCGCGCGGCGCAACACCGAGAGCGTCGCGAGCGCAATCAGCAGAGATGACGTGAGAGAAGCCGTCAGCCCCCAGCCGCTCCGCCGCCGGAGAATCGAGACGAACTGACTGCGGAACTGCCGGTAGTAGTCGCGCCAGCCGTCGAGCAGATAGCGCTCGAATCCGAACAACCGGACTTCCTTGACGAACGTGTCGGTTGTGAGGAGGGTACCGAGGTAGTTCTGATGGCGCGCTTCGGTCGCCCGGCGCCGAATCATCCGGTAACTTTCGGCGCCGAACTTGCTCGAGACGATGACCCCCGGGACACTGGCCAGCAAAATGATCGGCATCACGTGCCAGCCCAGCCGCGCCATCAGGCTGCCGATCGAGGCCAGCGTCACGAGCGCCTGGCCCATCCCGATGATCTGGAAGACGACGCCGAGCGGACGCGATCCCACCTCGTTGTAGGCATTCCGGAGGGCGTCGTACGTTTCGGCGTTCTCAAAACTTTCGACGTCGAGCGCGGCCGCCTTCTCGAGAATGCGGAGACTGATGCGGTTCTGCAGCGTGTCGCCCAGCAGCTCGCGCGAGGCGCCGTAGATCGTCTGAAGGAGCGCGGCGACAGCGGCAATGCCCACCTGCAGTGCGAGCAGCGCCGCGAGACGCCGGTACGCGAGGTCGGCGCCGGCACCGTTTCTTCCGATCGCGAGCGCGACCTCGTCGATCAGCAGCTTTCCGACCCACAACGTCGCCGCCGGCACCAGCGCAAGCAGAAGGCTGATGACCAGGATCAGCAGGAACAAGCGTGGGCTGGCGTCCCACACGAGGCGTGTGGTCGCGACGAGATCGCCGAGCTTCTGCCGCGCGTTCATGGTTGTCTATCGTAGCGTGTCACGGAGCCTATAATTCTGGCATGACGACACCTCTCAGGTTGATGTGTGTGCTCGCGCATCCAGACGACGAGTCGCTCGGGACCGGAGCGACGCTGGCGAAGTACTGGCGCGAGGGGATTGAAACCGCTGTTGTGACGGCCACGCGCGGCGAGCGTGGCCGTTACGGCGACGCCCCGGAGTCTCCAGGGCCGGAGATCGTGGGGCGTGTCCGCGAAGCCGAGCTGCGCGCTGCGGCAGCAGAGCTGGGTGTGCGCGAGGTCGTGCTGCTCGACTATCACGACGGCGATCTCGATCGGGTGCCGGGCGCCGAGGCGGCCGCGAAGATCGCATCGCACATCAGGCGCCTGAGGCCACATGTCGTCATCACGTTTGCGCCGGACGGTGCGTACGGTCACCCCGACCACATTGCCATTTCGCAATTCACGGGTGCGGCGATCGTGCTTGCCGCCGACACACATCGTGTGTCGAAGCTCTACTACATGGTCCACAGTGAGGCCCGGTGGGCGACCTACCAGACGGCGCTGAAGAAGCTGGGGATGAAGGTTGACGGCGTCGATCGCGCCGCTGTCGCGTGGCCGGATTGGGAGATTACGACCGCCATCGATGCGGTCGATGAGTGGCAGACGGTCTGGCGCGCCGTGCAGTGCCATAAGACGCAGATGAGCATCTACAAGAGCATGGGCTCGCTACCGGTGAAGGATCAGGAGCGCTTATGGGGACGCCAGGAGTTCTACCGCGTTTTCAGTCTGGTCAACAGCGGCCGGACTCGGGAAACCGACCTGTTCGAGGGTCTTCGATGAGCGCCGCCGCTCGCGACGCCGCGCTCGATATGCCGCCGGAAGAGTTCCGCCGGCTGGGTCACGACCTGGTCGATCGAATCTCGGATTTTCTGGCGTCCCTGCAAGACAAGCCAGTGACCCCAGCCGAGTCCGGAGAGCTCGTGCGAAGCGCGCTGAAGGCCGACCGCGGGCTTCCCGAGGAGGGACGCGACGCGAGTGACGTGTTGTCGAACGCTACCACGCTGTTGTTCGAACACTCTCTCTTGAATGGTCACCCGCGCTTCCTTGGTTACATCACTTCGAGCGCGGCGCCCATCGGTGCGCTCGGCGACTTGCTGGCGGCTGCCGTCAACGCCAACGTGGGTGCGTGGACACTCGCCCCGATAGCCACGGAAATCGAGAAGCAGACCGTGCGATGGATTGCCGAGCTGATGGGCTATTCCGAGAGTGCGGGCGGCCTGCTCGTCAGTGGCGGCAACATGGCGAATTTCGTCTGCTTTCTGGCCGCGCGCACGGCGAAGATGGGCACAAGCGTTCGCACGCACGGCATCAACCGCGAACCCGCGCAGCGGTTCACCGTCTACGCCTCGGCCGAGACGCACACCTGGATTCAGAAGGCCGCCGATCTGTCTGGCCTCGGCACCGACGCGATTCGCTGGATTCCCGTCGACAGGCAACAGCGGATGGATGTGGACGCGCTTCGCCGCCAGATCGAGGCCGACAGCGCGGAGGGTCACACGCCGTTTCTGGTTGTGGGGACGGCCGGGTCGGTCAGCACGGGTGCCGTGGATCCACTGCGCGCGATCGGCGAACTGTGCCGCGAACGCGATCTGTGGTTTCACGTCGACGGCGCATACGGTGCGCTTGCGGCAGCGCTACCGGGCGCAGCTGGCATCGACGACCTGCAGGCCATCGCGGAAGCCGACTCCGTCGCGGTCGATCCGCACAAATGGCTCTACGCCCCGCTCGAGGTCGGGTGTGCCCTGGTGCGACGGCCCGAACACCTCAGCGACACATTCGCCTATCGCCCGCCGTATTACCACTTTGACGCTGACACGCTGAACTACGTCGATTACGGACCGCAGAACTCGCGGGGCTTCCGTGCGCTGAAGGTGTGGCTGGCGCTGCAGGAGGCTGGGCGAAGCGGCTACGTGCGGATGCTCTCGGATGACATCGGGCTGGCGCGGCGCCTCTACGAGAACGTGCAGCGGGATCCGCGGTTCGAAGCCCTGACGCACAGTCTAAGCATCACGACGTTCCGCTACATCCCGGGCGATCTTGTTGACCGGATCGAGGAACCGGACGTGCAAACGTATCTGAACCGTCTGAATCAGGATGTGTTGACCCGGGTCGAGCAGAGCGGTGCCGCCTTCCTGTCGAACGCGGTCATCAACGGAACGTTTGCATTGCGTGCGTGCGTCGTCAACTTCAGAACAGCGGCTGCCGACATGGATGCCCTGCCGGATTTCGTTGCGGCGATCGGCCAGCAGAGCGACGAGCGCCTTCGCGCTAGTGGCTCCGGTCCCGGCCCGTCAACTGGTCGAGAAAGCCGACGATCGTACTGAACCCCTCGGGCTTGTAGAAGAGTACCGCACGATGCTTCGTGATGGTGGCCTGCTCGATCTCGGTCAGCAGGCTTCCCGTCATGATGAGAATCGGGATGGTCCTGAACTCCTCAATCTCGCGAAAAGCGACGAGCATATCGAGGCCCGAGTGCGCACCCGGCAGGCGCACATCGAGGATGGCGGCGACTACTGGAGTCGTGCGAAGCGCTTCGAGCGCGGCCTCTATACTGTCGGCCTCGACGCAGCCGTACCCAGCCTTCTCGAGGAACCGCCGGCCCATCTCGCGGATTGGTCTCTCGTCATCAAGGACCAACACCGAGGGAGCGGAAGCCGGGGCGGCCACGGCTTACTGGCCGCGGCCGGCGGGGGCAGCTCCCTGATTTCCTCCCATCCCACGACCGCGCTGCGCACGCTCGGTCGATGGTGGAACGAGATTCTTTGTCCGCAGGTACACGGTGATGACGCCGTACTCTTCGTTGCTGTGCGCGATGAGATTCGCGAGCACCGAGCCGCGCGCGACCTGATTTTGTCCCTGACGCACGAGTTCGACCGCGCTCTGATCGGTAAGGGCGGCAAACACCGGATCGCAGTACGCGAAGGAGTCGGCGAGCGCCTTCACGATGTCCGCGCGCGTCGTCTTCGTCTGCTCGAGGTTGGCCGTACCGTTCGGATTCGGCTCGCCCTTGGCGGCCGCGCACGCGTTGAACTGAGAGTTCGCGGTGTGAGCGAACTGCGCACCGTAGGGCCGGATTTCCGGCGACGGACGGTACCCGTAGTCGGCTTCGGACAGTTTCTCTGCCGCCTCGGTCAAGTTCGCCTTGACACCGGCGTAGGATCGCTGAAGTCCGGTCGCCAGGTTCACTGTCTGCCCACCGCCGGCTGCCGGCGGCTGCTGGGCGACGGCCATCGAGGCCATCATCACGACGATGCCAAACGCAACACACATACTCGATTTCATGGGGCGCTCCTCAAAGAGAGATGCGGGTGTTCGGGAACTCTAACATCGTCCATCGTCAATCGTCCATCGTCGATCGTCGATCGTCGGGTGCACTAGAATGTCGGCTCGATGAGCGAGCCGGTTCTCCAATTGACGAATGCGACAGTAAAAAAGGACGACACGGTCGTGCTGCATCACCTCTCGATGACGATCGAGGAAGGGCAGCACACAGTCATTCTCGGCCCGAACGGAGCCGGTAAATCCATTCTGGTAAGGTTGCTGACCCACGAGGAGCGCCCGCTGCCGCTCGATAACGGCACGGCGCCGGTGCGCGTATTTGGCGACGACAACTGGAATGTCTGGGAGCTTCGGTCGCAGCTCGGCATCGTGTCGGCGGACCTTCATCAGCGGTTCGTCTCCGGCAACAGCGAAGGGCGCATTACCGGAGAGATGGCCGTCATATCTGGCTTTGTCGCGTCGCAGGGGATCCTCCGCTACAGCACCATTACGACAGAGATGCGCCAGCGCGCGGCCGAAGCGCTCGAGAAGATGGGCGTGTCGCATCTGGCCAAACGGTGGCTGAACGAGATGTCGAGCGGAGAAGCGCGGCGCGTGCTGATTGCCCGTGCGCTCGTCACCAGTCCGCGCGCGCTCGTTCTCGACGAGCCGACTTCGAACCTCGATGTCGTGGCGCGCCACAATTTCCTCGAACGTGTCCGCCAGATTGCGCGCGACGGGACGACGCTGATTCTGATCACGCATCACGTCGAGGAAGTCATCCCGGAAATCGCTCGCGTCATCTTCATCAAGAGCGGCAGAGTGGCAGGCGCGGGGTCGAAAGCAGAAATGATGACTCCGGCAAAACTCGGTGAGTTGTTCGAGGGCCCTGTGATGGTGGAGCAGTCTGGCGGCTACTTTCACGTGCGGTTAAGATAGGCAAACGGAGGGGGCATGTTGAAGGGTTCTGTGGTGCCGGTGGCCATCGCCGTCCTGGCGTTGGGCGCGGCGCCGGCGCGTGGGCAGAACGTGCAGTTCGCGGGTTATCCCGAAGGGCCGGGGATGGACATTCTTCGGACGAAGTGCCGAGTGTGCCATGTGCCCGATCGCGTGAAGCAGAAGGGCCGCGAAAAGGACGACTGGGACGCGCTGGTCCACAACATGATGAACCGCGGTGCCGACCTCACCGATGCGGAGGTGCCGCTCCTCATTGATTACTTGACGAAGAACTGGCCGCCCGGCAATGCCGATGAAGCGCCTGCGGTGGCGGTCGCCGCGTTGAAGCCGATGGCGGCACACATAACGGCGGACTTCAGAGAATGGGACGTCGCGACGCCAAGCGCGCGCCCAAGCGGTTCGCTTGCCGCGTCCGACGGGTCGATCTGGTACGCCGGACGGACGGCGAACGTGCTCGGCCGCGTCGATCCGAAAACCAGCGATGTGAAAGAGTTCCAGTTGAAGACGCCAGACTCGGGCCCGCAGGGGCTCGCCGAAGATAAGGATGGGAACATCTGGTACACCGGGAGCGCGAAGGCGCTCGTGGGCAGGCTGAATCCCAGGACGGGCGTGGTGACCGAGTATCCGATGCCCGACGCCGCTGCACGCGATCCCTACACGCCCGCGTTCGATCAGAAGGGCAATCTCTGGTTCACGCTGCGCGATGCGAACATGGTGGGCAGGCTGAATCCGGTCACGGGCGATCTGACGCTGCGCAATTCTCCGACGCCGAAATCCCTTCCCGACGGCCTGGTGGTGAACTCCAAAGGCGTGCCCTACTTCGTCGAGTCCGGCGCAAACAAGATTGCGAGCATCGATCCCGACAAGTGGGTTATTCGCGAGTGGACGTTGCCCAACGCCGAGGCGCGACCGCGCCGGCTTGCGGTTGATGGCAACGACGTGATCTGGTATTCGGACCACGCGCGCGGCTACCTCGGGCGCCTCGATCCGAAGACGGGCGACGTAAAGGAGTGGGCGTCGCCCGGCGGCGCGACGTCGAACCCCTACGGCATCGCCGCGATGAACGGCGACGTGTGGTACGTCGAGTCAGCCGGCACTCCCAACACGCTCGTCCGCTTCGAGACGTCGACCGAGCGTTTCCAGGTGTGGAACATCCCCTCTGGCGGGGGAGTCGTGCAGAACGTCAGCGTGACCAGGGACGGCAACCTCGCGATGGCGGAGAGCGGCGTCAATAAAGTGGCACTGGTGGAAATACGGTAGACGGCAAACGGTGAACGAATTGGTGCTATACTGTTCGGGTTCGAATTTAGCCGCTAAGTTTTGCCCCGCTGTCTGAGCCGACCGAGCCCCGATCCCCATCTGAGACTCGATCCTCAAACTCCGCTGCAAGCAGAGTGGATGGTCCATTCAGGCTAGGTTCTATTAGGTAGGAGAGAGACCATTATGGGTCGGAAGTTGTTTGTCGGAAATCTCCCGTTCACCACGGGCGAAAACGAGCTCCAGGATTTGTTCGGGCAGGCGGGCGCTATTGATTCAGTGCGCGTCATGCGCGACAACGCGACGGGCCGCGCGCGCGGCTTCGCGTTCGTCGAAATGCAGAACGAAGAGGACGCCCAGGCGGCGATCCAGAAGTTCAACGGGGCCGATCTCGGCGGGCGGGCGCTCGTCGTGAACGAAGCGCGTCCGAAGCCGGAATTTGCCGGCGCGGGTGGCGGTGGCGGCGGACGGGACCGCGGCGGCGATCGCGGTGGCCGTGGCGGCAGCCGTCGCAGCGAACCACGCTGGTAGGACAGGGTTCCCCGAAAAAAGATAGCAAGGAGTAAGCGAAAAGGGGCAAGGAGTCATCCTTGCCCCTTTTTTTGTGAGCGGCAGCACTGATATAGTTAGCGCATGCCCGCACCCGTCAAAAAGAGCCCTTCAGAGCTGCAAACCCAGGAAAACGAAGTGTATAAGGCGCTTCGCGCCTGGTACATGATTCCGGGGATTCAGCGGGAACTACGCCACAAGGAAAACGAGGCGGTCCAGACCGTACTCGAAGTCTTCGAAAGCCGGAAGCGCAACCGGAAGGCCAGCGAGAGCTAGCCGTCCACCGCTAAATCTCGGGAACTTCTTCCTCAACCTGGAGTTCCAGGTCGCCCAGGAGCTCGTCATCGGGGCGGCGCTGCGGGCCGGGGATGATGCCGGCGATGTCGGGATCTTCGCCCGGGGCTCGAGGCCCGATTGGGCGGCTCTTGGCTTCGAGCCTGCGCTCGATCTTCATCTTCTGCTTTTCCTGCCGCGCCCGTTCTTTGTGGCGCTTCTGTTGTGAGGGCCTGGATCTATTTGCCATATAAAACCCAAAGAAAAAAGGATAGAAGGCTTAATAAGCTCTCATACTTCCGTCGGAACTCCTAATAGTTTACAGCGTTTTGGGAGGCCGCTGCAGCGCCTCATGGAGTGTCATCAAGCTGTTAACGTGATCAGTGTATAAGACAGCCGGAGGTGGCTCATGCAGGTCCGCTTCGGCATTCTTTGGAGTCTTGCGGCTTTATCGTCAATCGTCGTCGGAGTCCAGGCAGCCGATCCTCAGTACTCCAAGGCCGGTGAAATTCACATCGGCGGTCCGGGCACGTTCGACTACCTCAACTTCGACCCTGCGACCAAGCGGCTCTACGTGACGCACGGCACGGAGGTCGTCGTCATCGATACGGCCACGAAGACGATTGTCGGCCGCATTGCCGACACGCCAGGCGTCCACGGCATTGCGATCGCGCCGGGCAACCGCGGCTTCACCAGTAACGGCCGTGAGAATCGCGTCAGCATCGTCGATTTGAGCACGCTTGCAACGCTCAGCAAGGTTGAAACCGGCGCAAATCCAGACGCGATCCTCTATGAGCCGCAGAGGAAAGAGGTCTATGCGTTCAATCACTCGGGCGCGTCGGCCACGGTGATTGACGCTGCCAGCGGAAAAGTGACGGCGACGATCTCCCTGGGCGGCGCCGTCGAGACCGGCCAGTCGGACGCCGTGCTCAAGCGTGTCTACGTCAATATCGAGGATCAGGACAACGTCGACGTCATCGATACGTCGAACCACACTGTAATCGCGCACTGGCCGATCGCGCCGGCATCAAGTGGAACCGGCATGGCCATCGATCAGACGACGCACAGGTTGTTCGTGGGAGGCGGCAAGGCGCTTGTGATGATGGACGCGGCGAGCGGGAAAGTTCTGTCGAACGTTCCGATCTGCAATGGCACAGACGCGACCTGGTTCGACCCCGGCACCAAGATGGTGTTTGCGTCGTGCAGCGACGGCCACATCACGATCGCGCACGAGGACAGCCCGACGCTGCTGAGGCCGGTTGGCACCATCGATACCGCTCGCGGCGCAAGGACGATGACGCTCGATCCGGCGACACACACTGTCTATACAGCGGCGCAGAACTTTCAACCCGTCGACCCCAACGCTGCACCGCCGCCGGCGGGCGGGCGAGCGCGGGGCCCGGCACCTATTCCGGATACGCTGCACGTGTTGATCTACGGAGCGAAATAGCCCGTCCTAGGACCTCAACGCCCGCAAGGCGTCATTCCACCGTGCAAGCTCGTCGAGCACGAGTGATGCCGACTTGTCGAGGATGTCGTCCGATGTGAACACGCCGTTTTCGATGTGTTTGCTGAAGAACGGAATGACGACGGCTTCGACGAGCGGCACCATTTTCAGTGTCGTGACGACGAGTTTCGTGGCCTGAACCGCGCGGGTTCCGCCGGAGATTCCACCGTAGCTCACGAACGCCGCCGCTTTGTAGTGCCACTCGCTGGAAAGGTAGTCGAGCGCGTTCAAAAGGGCGGGTGATGGCCCGTAGTTATATTCAGGCGTAACGAACACAAAGGCGTCGCTTCGCTGGATGCGGGCGCTCCACTGGCGCGTGTGCTCGTGCTGGTAGTTTTGAAACCTCGGGTGATTCGGCTCGTCGAGAAGGGGTAGATCGACTTCCTTCAAGTCAATCAGCTCGACGTCGAAGCGGCCGTGGGCCTGCGCGCGGCTGAAGAACCATTCCGCGACGGGCAATCCCGCGCGGCCTTCGCGTGTGCTCGCAACGATGATGCTCAGCGTCGGCATGATGCGACCAGTCTTTGTTTCTGTTTCCGGGTGAGGCGTTTCAGTTCGTGCTCGCGTTTGAGCGCGGCGCTTCGCGATTCGCACGATTCGGAGTAGATCAAGCGAACCGGACGCCGGCCGGCGGTATACTTCGCGCCCTTGCCGGCGTTGTGAACCTTGGCGCGCTTCTTCGGATCTCGCGCGTATCCCGTGTAGAAAGTGCCGTCGGCGCAGCGGACGATGTAGACGAAGTGCACCTATCGCCCGGGGCGCGTGGGTTGTTCGGGGCGTGTCGCTTCGGGACGGGCAGGCCGTTCGGCCGGCGTTTCGGGGCGCGTGGCTGCGGGGCGGGTTGTCACCGTCTCCGGGCGAGAGTCGCGGAACAACTGCTCCGGCCGGTCCCCGCGCGCGATGGCGTCGCGCAGCGTTCGCAGGCTCGCACGGCCAGCGCGGTAGTCGGCCTCCCGGCGCCGCACCTCGCGTCCGAGATCGAGGACTTCGCTCGAGCGGAATCCCTTTCGAACGGCCTCGGCCATAACGGCGGCACCCTCGGGAACGGAAAGTTGTGCGTCCTTGATGAACGCAAGCCCTCGAGCAGCGCTCGGAAGCGATTCGCTCGACATCGGCGCCAGCTTTCGGAGATCGCGCACCTCGTCCGGGGTGATGCCGCCTGCGAGCGATTCGGCGAGCAGTGTCACCGACGCCTCGCGCGCCGTATTCGGCGGCGTCGTTTCCATCTCGCGCAAGAGTCCGTCGGCTGTTTCCAGTTGCGTGGACATCTGCCGCACAACCAGCTCGATCCGCTTCGGGTCGGCCCCCTTTGCGAGCCCTTCGCGAATCTTGTTCGTCAGCGGTGTCACGGGCAGCCGCTTGGCCGCGGCACCGTCTGCAAGGCGAAGAAGGGCGTCGACCTCTTCCGCACGTCCTCCGCGATCGACACGGAGACGCACGAGGGCGTCGCGCTCTGACGGCGTCACCGCTTGAGCCGCACACACGCCGGGCGCAATCAGGCTCAAGAGAACCACGAGCAGCAGCACGCCTAACGCTCCTTTGCCTTCACAACGACCACACCATTCCTCGACCCGAATCCATCGTCCAGAAAGTACTCCGCGAGGTGAGGACTGATCCACGCGCCATCGACGACGTACATGAACAGGTGTTCGCCGGGCGGCAGCGGCACCAGTGCCGTCCAGATGCCCTTCGAGCCGTCGCGCTCGAGAGGATTCGAGATGGGCGACCATTGGTTGAAGCTGCCGGCCAGCGCCACGCTGTGGGCGTCGCGATTCATCACCACGAACCGCACGCCGGCCGGTGTGTCGGCTGGTGCCGCCGGTCGAATCGACGCTGACGCGCACGACGCGCTCGCGATCGCCGCGAAGATGGCTGGGACCAACGAAGTCCTCATAGGTCACAATTGTGCTCCCACGGCCGCCCGCACATCGAGCACGGCGTTGCGCGAACCAAACCCGTCGTCGTTCTGTTCGGTGGCGAAGGGGTCGGCGATCCATTCCTTGCCGTCGACCACGAACATGTACTCGTAGCGTCCTGGCTTTAGAGGAATCGTCACGGCCCAGGCACCGCCCGAGATCTGCTCGAGCGCTGTGCGCTCGGGGCTCCATCCGTTGAAGTCGCCGGCAACCTGTACGGTTCGAGCGTTGGGCTGAAGGACGACCAATCGGACGAGCACGGTGGCCGCGACGGGCGCCGGTGAGGTGGCGGGTCTACCCGGTGCCGGCGTCGATCGCTCAATAACGACGGTGCCCAGTACGAGCAACGCGAGACACACAGTCGCGCCGGCGCTCGCCAGATTCCATCGGAAGGTGCGAGGCGTCCAGAGTGCGTCGGCGAGCGATCGCCACGATGTCGCCGGCTTGGGCGCAGCGGCCTGAGGCGATGCTGTGCGCTGCATCACGCGCGCGACGAAGTCGTCGGGGACGACCGGCCGCGGAAGCTGGTCAACACCGAGCAGCAGCTGTTCGAGCTCGAGCGTCCGCTGGCGCAGCGCCTCGTCCCGTCCGAGGCGCGAGATGAATCGCACGCGCTCTTCGGCCGAGAGCTCCTGATCCAGAAAACGTTGCACCAGCTGTTCAGAGTCGTTCATATATTCAGATGCGCAAGTGACTGACACAACAACCCGCGTGCCTTATACACGCGCATCTTGAGGGTGTCGCGATGCACGCCGAGAATCGCGCTCATCTCGTCGTAGCCTAAACCTTCGATGTGCCTCAGGACAAACGACTCGCGATACACGTGAGGCAGCGCCTGAATCGCCGAGTCGAGCTCCCATGCCAGTTCAGCCTGTTCCAATTCCCAATGCGGTGTTTCCTCGTCTGCCGTCTCGAATGCCGCTTCGCTTTCGTCGCCCTCCGCATCGAGAGAAATGGCATCGGGGCGCCTGGCTCGCAGCGCGTCTGTGCATTTGTTGACGGCAATCCGATAGAGCCACGTCGAGAACTTCGAGTCGAGGTGGAAACCCGGCAGCGCTTTGTACGCGGCAACGAAGGTTTCCTGCGCCACGTCCTCTGCGTCTGCGGCCGGTCCAAGCATCCGTGTCGTCACGCTGAGGATGGTGCGCGCGTGCCGGGAGACGAGCACTCCAAAGGCATCGCCGTCGCCACGTTGCGATCGTCGAACGAGCGCTGCGTCATCAAGTTGCTCCACGGGCTGTCTAGAACCGCCTGCTGGCGCCGAACGTGATCCCGTGATCCGGGGCTCCGTCGGACAACCCGACCTCTCCGGATATCTGAATGTGCCACCCTTTGGCGCCCTTCACGCTGAAGGCCGCGAGGACCTCCCGTGTGTTCGCGTAGCCGGGAACGATGGCACTGTCTTCCGCGAAGAAGACGCTCAGGTTCATGTCTCTTGTCAGGTCCTGGCCGATCCCGATGTCGTACCACCAGTTGTTCCTGTAGTTCGAGCCTGCAGGTTTGCCGATGATGGTGTATCCACCGTCCACCATCAGCATCGAACCTCTGGCGATGGTTCGGCTCACTTCCATTCCAATGCCCTCATCGGGCTCGCCCGTGCCAAGGTACTCCTCGGCGCTTGCGGTCGGTACCTTAAGGTGCGCGCGCACCGCGATCGTCGGCGTCCAGCCGTGCTCGTCGAGCACAAAGTAGCGGCCGCGCGCGACGATGTCGCCGATGCCGCAGGCGCGGTCAGACTCCGCAGTGCTGGTGGTGGTGGAAGCCGCAGGTGTGCGGGTCGTCCGGCCGGTAGTGCTGCTGCTCGAGACGCGCTGTTGCTGGATCGCTGGGCCGTTCGCAATGATGACGCTTCCATCTCCCCAGATGCACAGAAACGGAAACACAAGGGTGATGTCGCCGTCGCCGAACAGCCGGCGTGCTGTGATCGGTGTGTAGAGGACGTCGGTGCGCGTGTCGGTGCCGTATGTGCCGCTCGAAAAACTTGATGTTGATCCGAACTGCCATGCTCCGTCCTGCGCGGCGCCCATGGCCGGCGTCACCAACAGCATCAAGATCGCGGCGCCGATGATGTAAGGCAGGGCCTTGCGGCCCTGCCTGCGTGGTGCAGTCATTAGCGAGTTGCCGGCCGCTCCGGCCGCTCGACGCGCGCCACGCGCTCGACGCGTTCGGGGCGTGCGGGACGAACTCTGTCGTGATCGCGCCGTTCCGGGCGATCCGGCCGCTCGTGATGCCGGCGCCGATGTTCGGGGCGGTCGCGCCGCTCGGGCTTGGGCTCTGCCTGAACCGGCCTCGACGGCTTCGCCTGTGCTTGCGCCAGGACTGGCTGGATATCGAGCGTCGTGATCCAGCCGGCCGCCAGCAGTGCCGGGATGATGCGTAGAACCTTCATGACTCCTCCTTCAAGTTATCGACCTAACCAGGTTGCTTAACCAACTTGCTCTTCACCTGGTTAGACGGGTTCGGGGGCGCAGCGTAAACGGGGTCTAACTAGCAGAAGGAAAGGGGTTACACTTATCGTCTGCGCAACCCCCGACAGGCAACCCTGGCAGTCTGGGCCTTCCTGGCACTGGTGAATCTGGGAGCCGGTGTCGTCATCGCTACGTGGCCGCAGCGCCAGACCGATTTGCTGACCGTCCGTTCGTGGGGCAGCGAATGGCTGTTTCACGACGCCAACATTTACGAAAGCTACGACGACCTCCCGGACTACCCGCCGCACGCCATCATCTTTCTCTCGCCGCTCGCGGCCTTGCCGGCTGGGTGGGCCATCGCCTTGTGGGCGGCACTGAGTCTGGCTCTCGCGCCTCTCGCGGCATGGCTCGCCATCCGAGTGGCGCGGCCGCAGATCGCCTTGTCCGAGGCGCTGCTGCCGATGCTGATGTTTCTCTGCTGGGGTGGTTTCAGAAGCCTGTTGCAGTTTTCACTGCTGGCGCTGGTGTTCGGGCTTCTGTCGATGGTCCTGGCGAAGACGCGCCCCAACATCAGTGGAATCTGCCTCGGCATGTCGCTGATGAAGCCGCAGATCGCCGTACCGTTTTTCTTGTGGACGATCTTCACGCGACGATTCAGGACCGCCGCGCTGGCGCTCGCGGTCGTTGCTGGCGGAGTGCTCGTCTACTGCTTCAGTGTCAGCTATTCACCGGTGGCGTTTGTGGCGCGTTACGCCGAGATCCTCCGCATCTTCTATTCAGGTCACGCGATGATGGTCGGCCGCGCCGAGATCCGGCCGCTCGTCATGTCGCTGACGACAAGCGGTGGTCTTATCGACGCCGTTGCTGTGACTGCGGCAGGGCTGCTGCTGGTTGCGACGTGCATCGTGGGATTCAGGGAAGGCAAGTCGGATCGCGCGCTGATGTTCGGGGCCCCGGCGATGGCCGCCATCTGGTCGCTGCTGACTTTCTATCATCTGACGTACGGATTCGTGCTGCTGCTTCCTGTAGCAACCCTTCTGATATTCCTGGACCAACCACGGACGTCGGTATTTCGGACGCGCGTCTTCTGGGCGATGCAGCTTGGATTGATGTTCGACGTCGTGACGTTCTGGCGCTGGTTCGCACCAGCCCTGGGTCTACCTGCGGCCGCTGCCACGGCGGTCTCTCATGCCGATCGATGGTTGATGCTGGCGCTGTTTGTTGCGATCACCCTTCTTGCCGTCCGTGGACGTTCTCCCGAATCTAGCCACGCCTGCCGCAGCTGACCTGCCAGATACGTCGGCATTGCGACTCCGAGCCAGAACCGCGCGAGACGAAAAGTCAATCGACGGAGGGGCGGTGTCGTCAGGATGACGTATGCCGCCGCGACGCCCGCCGACGCAAGCAGGAGGTTGGCTGTTGTGCGGTTGTTATCCATAAGGCCATCAATCCTGCGTCAAAACGCGGCGCGCGTCTGTGCGCTTGAGCACACCAGGCCATCCGGGAAATCTGCGGCTCGTTCAAAAGAAGACAGCGTAGAAGCATCCAGTCGGATAAGTTGTTCGGTATGACTCAAAACACTTCTGCGGATCTCACAGACCTGGCTCACAGCGCTCTCAGCAGCGCTGCAGCAAAGGCGAAGGAAGGTGGCGACGCCACGGCTCAGTACATTCGATGGAATAGTACGCAAGAGATGGTGGCTGATTTCAAGCAGTTCGTGATCCGCAATCCTGGCGCCTCGGTGGTCTGCGCGGCGATGGTGGGCCTCCTGCTTGGTCGCGGGATTTCGAAGCGCTAAGTGAGGGAGGCGATCATCATGAGCAACTCACGAGCAATGGCTGCGTCGCTGGTTGGCGCAATACTCGGCGGTGTCGCCGGCTATCTCTTCTTCACGGACGACGGGCGGACCCTGCGCCGAAGGATCGAGCCGGCGCTCGACGATCTCGCGCGCAATCTCGACAGTGTTCGATTGACGGTTCAGAAGGCCGGCGGAGTCGCCAGCGACGGCTGGAACATCCTGAACGAGGCGATGGGCGACAGTGAGCAACAACATGTCAAGTGACCTGAGCACAACGAACCTCATCCTGGGAATCATCGCGGCCGTCAGCGTGCTCGAAGCGGTGGCGATAGCCGGGATGGGCATCGCCGGGTTTCTTGCGTTCCGCAAGGTGATGGCGTTCGCAGCCGCGCTCGAGACCCGACAGGTGATGCCGGCGATGACGAGAGTGCACGCGATTCTCGACGACGTGAAAGACGTGACGTCGAGACTGCGCGATGAGGCCGAGCTTGTCGACCAGTCCATCCACAGGACGATTGACCGCATCGACGACACTACGGAGCGCGTGCGATTGAGCATGCGCGCCAAGATGAGCCGCGTGTTCGGATTCATCCGTGGCCTGCGCGTGGTCCTCGAACGAATGTAGAACCGGTTACCCTCCGCCGCCATCGCGGCTGTTGCAGTCCGAAACCGCCGGCGATAAGCTTCTCGTTGTCGTCATGGATTCGGCCCCGAGCATCACGTTCCATGTCGTTGGCCCGCTGCGGGAATACTGTGCGGGCGCGACGGAGCTCTCGATCTCGGCGTGCACTGTGCGCGCCGCACTCGAGAACCTCGAGCAGAGTCAGTCCGCCTTATACCGCAATCTCTGCGACGAAACCGGCAAGGTGCGCAAGCACTTGAACGTATTCGTGAATGCGGACAACATGCGCGATCTCAACGGCGTCGATACGACGCTCACATCGGGGGACGTCGTCACGATCCTGCCCGCAGTCTCAGGAGGTTGAAGTTGGCCGATCGAGTCATTCTCACCATTGGCACGAAGAAGGGTGTGTTCGTCGCCGAGGCCGCAAAGCCGCGGCGCAGCTTTGCGCTGCGAGGCCCGTTTGGCCCTGGCGTTCCCGTGTACGCGACGTTGATCGATACGCGGGGGACGCCTCACTTGTATGCGTCGAGCTGCAATCCGTTCTTCGGCATGAAGGTGTTGCGTTCGACGGACATGGGGAAGAGCTTCAAGGAGACGAAGTCTGCGCCGGCGTTTCCCAAGGATGACGGGCGCGCGCTGGCCAACATCTGGTCCCTCGAGCCGGGCGGCGGCAAGAAGGAGCTGTTGTGTGGCGTGGAGCCGGCGTCCCTCTTCAAGAGCCGCGACGGCGGCGATTCCTGGGAGATGGTGAACGGCATCAACAATCACGAGCACGCGCGGAAGTGGAACCCAGGCAACGGCGGGCTCTGCATGCACACGATCATTCGCGACGGCAATCGCGTGCACCTCGGCATCTCGACGGGCGGCCACTATCTCAGCGAAGACGGCGGCGATACGTTCACGGCCTCGAACAAAGGTGTTGGTGCGGGTTTCGCTCCTGATCCCTATCCAGAGTTCGGCCAGTGCGTGCACAAGATCGTTCGGCACGATGACGCGCCGGGCCGGATGTACATGCAGAACCACGGCGGATGGGCGGAATGGACGGGGCCTGGCGGGCCGCGGCCGGATATCGGCGTGCTGCGCAGCGACGACTACGGCCACACGTGGCGCTCAATCGCCAAAGGACTGCCTTCGGACTTCGGGTTTCCCATTCTTGTTCACCCGAACGATCCCGATACGGTGTACGTCATGCCCCTGGAGCCATCGACGCGCACATGTCCAGGCGGCGTGCCCGCGGTGTGGCGCAGCGAGAATGGCGGCGACTCCTGGAGCCGGCTCACGCGGGGCCTGCCGAAGAAGGAGAGCTACTTCACGGTTCTGCGCGACGCGATGGACATCGATGAGCTCAAGACCCCCGCGCTCTATTTCGGGACGACGACCGGTCAGCTCTGGATCGGCAGGGAAGGCGGCGAGAAGTGGGAGTGCCTGTTCGATGCGCTGCCACCTATTCACAACGTGAAGGTTGCCGTCGTCTGAGTCGTCCTGGGCGGCAACAACACCTGTTCACTTTAAGACAGCCTGCACCAGCCAGCACAAGTAAGCTCGTTAGAGACTTGTGCCTGATCGCACAGAACTCAATCGGCTCGTCCTGCAGATCGCGCGCGATTTGTGCGCCCAGGACAACCTGCGGACGCTCTTGGTTGCCGCCGATGCCAGCCTCGTTGATCACCGGCGAGAACTCCGAACCGTGAAGGCCCGTATCAAGCGTGCCTCGATGAAGCCACCCAAATGAAAAAAGCCAGACAACCCAACTCTAAAACGCTGCAGAAAGCGCTCACCGGAATCCAGGGTTTGGACGAAATCACGGGGGGAGGGTTGCCAAGCGGGCGTCCCACTCTTGTCAGCGGCGGCGCGGGTTCCGGAAAGACGATGTTCGGCCTGGAGTTCCTGGTTCGGGGCGCGACCCAATACGGCGAACACGGCGTGTTCATGTCGTTTGAGGAAACGATTCCGGACCTCACCAAGAACGCCGCGTCGCTGGGTTTCGATCTGAACGAGCTGGTGGCGGACAAGAAGCTGTTCCTGGACCATGTGCATATCTCGCGAAGCGAGATTGCGGAGACCGGGGAGTACGACCTCGATGGCCTCTTCATTCGCATTGCCGACGCCGTCCAGAGGGTCGGGGCGAAGCGAGTCGTGCTGGACACGATTGAAGCGCTTTTCGCCGAGTTGCCCAACCCGGGTATCCTGCGCGCCGAAATCCGCCGCCTGTTCGGCTGGCTCAAGGAAAAAGGGCTGACCACGGTCATCACTGCCGAGCGGGACCGGCCCGACAAGCTGACGCGGCACGGCATCGAGGAGTTCGTTTCAGACTGCGTGATCCTGCTGGACCATCGCATCCTCGAGGAGATCTCGACCCGGCGCCTGCGCATCGTCAAATACCGGGGATCGACCCACGGCACGAATGAGTACCCGTTCCTCATCGATGAACAGGGCATTTCGGTTCTGCCGATCTCCTCACTCGGACTAGACCACCCGGCGCCCGCCATACGCATCTCGACCGGCATTGCCCGGTTGGATGGCATGTTGGGCGGCAAGGGCTTTTATCGCGGGAGCAGCATTCTGCTGTCGGGCACCTCGGGAGCCGGCAAAACCAGCGTGGCGGCGCATTTCGTCGACGCGGCCTGCCGCCGCGGCGAGCGCTGCCTGTATTTCGCCTTTGAGGAATCACCCCGGCAGATCGTGCGCAACATGCGTTCGATCGGCATCGACCTCGAGCCATGGGTTGGCAAGGGCCTGCTGCAATTCCAGGCCGCGCGTCCCACCTACGGGGGGATCGAACAGCACCTCCTGGTGACCCACAAGTGTGTCTCCAGCTTCAAGCCCAGCGTCGTGGTGGTCGATCCGATCACCAATCTGCTGATGGTCAGCACCCTTCACGAAGTGCGGTCGATGCTGACGCGCATGGTCGATTTTCTGAAGACCCAGCAGATCACGGCGATCTTCACCAGTTTGACGGCGGGCAGCGGCTCGCTGGAAGCCAGCGAAGCCGACGTCTCCTCCCTCATGGACTCCTGGCTCCAGCTGAAAAGCATTGAGGTTGGAGGGGAGCTGAACCGCGCGCTCTACGTGCTGAAGTCACGAGGCATGGAGCACTCCAACCAGATTCGCGAATTCCTGCTGACCAACGACGGCCTTAGGTTGCTGGACGTGTACCTCGGACCCGAGGGCGTGCTGACGGGTGCCGCGCGGGTGTCGCAGGAAGGGCGCGAGAAGGCCGCCGGCACGTTCCGTCGGCAACAGATGGAGGGCCGCGGGCGCGAGCTGGACCGCAAGCGCCAGATTTTCGAGGCCCGCATGGTCGCGCTCAGGGCGGAGTTTGAAGTGGAGGAAGAAACCATTCAACAGAGCATCTCCGAATCGAAATTGCTCGACGAGGAACTCTTGCAGGATCGCGGACAGATGGTGCGCAGCAGGGAAGCCGATGCCTCCGCCTACACGAAAGAGGGGAGTGCGCCAGTCGCGCGAAGACGCTGATGCCGAAAGCCAAGACACCAACCCGGCTGCGGCCGCGCAAGCTGAAAGCTGTCACGTCGAAGCCCAAAAACCCCGATGTGTGGAAGCTGCGGCTCTTCGTGGCGGGCCAGACGTCCAAATCGATTCGCGCCTTTGCCAACCTCAAGGTGCTGTGTGAAGAGCATTTGAAGGGCCGCTATCAGATCGAGGTGATCGACTTGTTGGAGAATCCGCACTTGGCGCGCGGCAACCAGATCGTGGCGCTACCGGCCCTGGTCGTCAACCTTCCGCAACCTGTCCGGCAGATCATCGGAGACCTGTCCGACACCGATCGAGTGTTGGTGGGCATGGCTCTGCAAAAAATCATATGAAGAAACCCAGAAAGCACCCGGCGACATTCGTCCTGCGTTTATACATCAGCGACTCCACGGTGAAGTCGGAGCGCGCGGTGGTCAATCTCAAGCGGGTGTGCGAGGAGCACCTGAACGGCCGGTATCACCTGGAAGTGATCGACATTCACAAACAAGCGAATCTTGCGAGAGACGAGCAGATTGTGGCGGTGCCGACGCTCATCAAACAGCTCCCGCTCCCACTGCGAAGGCTCGTTGGCGACATGTCGGACCTGAACAAAGTGCTCTTTGGACTCGACCTCAGAATGCAGGAGCAATAAGTGCCGAGAGTTGGAGCTGGCGCGGTTCAGATCGTCGCACCGAGCGATTGGGGAACCTTCCTGGCCGCAATCTCCAAGGGAAAAACCCTTCTGGAATGCGGCGCGAACGACGCGATCTTCACGCAAGGGGAGCCTGCCGATTCGTTGCACTTTATCCTGCGAGGCAAGGTAAAGCTTGCGGTGGCATCCCCGGACGGCAAAGAAGCGATTGTCGCCACCTTAGGTTCCGGGGAGTTCTTCGGTGAAGGATGCCTTGCCGGTCAGCCGCTGCGCATGGCCACCGCTATTTCGGTGGGAGCCAGCACTCTTGTGAAGGTTGACGCGCCGATGATGGCGCGCATGATCCACGAAGAGCCGGGCCTGGCGGAAATGTTCATCGCGCACTTGCTTTCCCGCATCATCCGCTACGAAGCGGATCTCGTCGACCAGATGTTCAACTCCAGCGAGCAGCGTCTGGCTCGGATTCTCCTGCTGCTGTCCCATTTCGGCAAGGAGAGCAAGAGCGAACCCGTCGTTCGCGGGATCAGTCAGGAACACCTGGCGCAAATGGTCGGCACAACCCGATCGCGGATCAATCTCTTCATGAACAGGTTCAGGAAGCTTGGCTTCGTCACCTACAGCAATGATGCAGGGTTGATCGTCCATCGCGGCCTCCTCAGTGTCGTCCGGCGCGGCTAGGGTGCATGCACTGGCTGTTCAAAGCTGAACAGGCGCCACGCGACATCGCTGTCACACTCTTCAGATGTCATTCATCCGCCTCTATCTGGTCGGCTACGTCATCCTGGTCGTCGGCTTCAGCCTCGCCTTGTGGCAGCTCGGCGTTCTCGATCGCGTTGCGCCGATATGGCTTGCGATCGGCGTGATCGTCGCCGTTGGCTTGGGAATCATGTTATCGGTGTCGTCCGGGAAGCCGGCGGTCACCACTAAGGAGTCCGTATGAATCGCGATGAACTCGAAGGTAAGGCCGACGCACTCAAAGGCAAGTTCAAGCAGGTGGCCGGCGATCTGACGAAGAACCCCGCGCTGCACGATGAAGGCGTTGTGGATGAAGTCGAGGGAAACACCCAAGCCGCCGTGGGCGGTATCAGACGGAAAGTCGGCGAAGCCATCACGGACATCGGCAAGGCCATCAAGAAATAGAGCCTGTCTGGCGGCTTGTCCACCCGAGGCGGCCTCGGGTAGACTCGGCTGATTTCGCCAACAGGAGGTCTGTCATGAGTGCGAAGCAACAGTACGCGGGCGTGTACGCACGGGAGCGCGCAACGACGCTCAAGGTTCTCAAAGCATTTCCTGCCGACAAGAGTTCCTTCAAGCCGCACGATCGTTCCAGTTCGGCACTTCAACTCGCGTGGACCTTCGTCATCGAGAACAACATCGCGATGGGTGCGCTTCACGGTCCGCTCGACCTCTCGGCTGGCTTTCCGCCAGTGCAGGGGACCTATTCCGATATTCTGCACGCCTACGAAGCAAGCGGCAGGGATCTGCTGGCCGCGCTCGAGAAGACGCCCGACTCGCGGTTGAGCGAGACGGTCAACTTCTTCACAGGCCCTAAGCAGATGGGGGCCGTGCCGGTCGGCGATCTCCTGTGGGTGATGCTCATGGACTCGATTCATCACCGAGGTCAGCTGTCGGTGTATATCCGCCTGGCGGGCGGGAAAGTGCCGTCGATCTACGGTCCGTCGGCAGACGAGCCTTGGAACTAACGTCACACAAAAATCACAAATTGTAACGGTCGAAGAAGATAGCAGCTCGCCTATGATGGCGTTGCCAGCGGCTCAGACGAGAGGAGCGAAGCACGATGCCTGGTTCCCGGCGAGATTTTCTGCGCCAACTCGCGTCCGGCGGGGCGGCGATGGTTGTGGGTTCGCAGTCCAAGCCCGGACGAGGTGGACCGCCACCAAGCGGCGGACCTCCGCCGACGGGCGGCAAGCCACCGGAGAGGGGACAGCCACCTCCAAACGGCCAGCCTCCTCGAACGGGGCAGCCTCCTCGAACGGGGCAGCCTCCTCGGACGGGACAGCCGCCAGCCGGCACTCCTCCCGAGGGCGGCCGCCGCGGCCGCGGGCCGCGACCGACAGGCCCTACTGCACCTTGACGTACTTTCTGAGGTTGTTGAAGCCGACGTCGGCGGCGTAGATGCTGCCGGCGTCATCAACCGCGATCCCTGAAGCCGACGTTCCGGTGTCGGTCATCTTGCTGAGATCGCCCGGATCGGGGATCAGATACTTCAGTTCTCCGGTGATCGCGTTGCCGATGACGATCGCTCGGTCCTTCCCGTAGGCAGCGCCTACGTAGATGTTGTCGCGCTTGTCGACGAACACGGAACTCGGCTGGCCGAATTGCTTCCACGCGGCGATGAACTGCCCGTCCTGGTCGAACACCTGGATGCGATCGTTCTGTCGATCGGCGACGTACACGTATCCGCGTGAGCCCCCGACATAAAGATCGTGAGGCTCCCTGAAGTTGCCGGGTTGCGAACCCACGACTCCCCACTCTTTGATGAATTTCCCGTCCGGCGAATACTTCACCACGCGCGAATTGTTCGACTTGTTTCTGGAATGGCCGTCCGCCACGAAAATGTCGCCGTTCTTCGCAATGGATACTCCCGTCGGTCGATCGAACAGATAAGGTCCCTTACCGCCGACCCCTGCCTTGCCGAGCGTCATCAGCACTTTTCCCGCCGGGCTGATCTTCAACACCGTCTGGCCAATCGGGACGCTCGTCTCTTCGTCGTTCGTATCCGTCGTCCAGATGTTGCCGTCTTTGTCGACGGTGAATCCATGCGGGTGCGCGAACAACCCCACGCCGAAACTCTTCAGCAGGCGGCCCGCCGGGTTGAACTGCAGAATCGGCGGATTGGCGTCGCCTCGATTCAGGCACGTGGCGTCGCCATTCGGCTGGTCGTTGAAACAGCGCTGAAAGACCCAGACGTTGCCGTTGGGGGCAACGTGCACTCTGATGACCTCTCCCCATTTGCGTCCGCCCGGGCCCTTCATGCTGGCGGGCAGCGTCGGCCAATCAGGCACGAGGCGATAGGGATTTGGAAAACTCCTGCCGCCCTGGGCATGTCCTGTCGCCGCGAGCGCGGCCAGTGCGACACCAGCGCTTAGAAGCCGAAGACGGACGCGATGTGCAGTCAACATGCTGACTCCTATGCGGCGCTATTCGACGACGCGGCCTTGTGTCGCGAATCGCCTGCAACCTGAAAGCGTGCGGATTCGCCGTGTCGACTGGAGGCCGCCACGGACGATGGTGACCGAGTTGATGGATTCCGGCAGCAGCAACATCTCGTCGGGCTCGCTGAATGCGACCCTCTGATAGCGAATCGTTTCGTTGTCCCGGACGATCACCACCCAGTTGTCCAGCCGGTTGCGCTGCTGTATCCGTGCAGGGACCTTCACATCGACAGGACCGCCAAGACTGCGATCCACACGCATGACGTCGAAACTTTCTGCATCGACCCAGATACGGCCGAGTGACGCGAGGTGCCCCGACCAGTCATAGCAGTCTTCGTGCCCTTCTTTATCTTCGATAAGCTCGGCGGTGCTCCTGCGATCGACCGTGGCGAAATCGATCAGGATGGCATTGCGATTCCTATCTCTGGCGAACCCCGCCGATTTGAATTGATACTCCGACCGGTGCCCCGGCAGCAGAAACGCCAGCGGCTCGGTCGACAGGGGATTGGGGTCGGTGCATCCGTTGCGATCCTTCTTGTCGTTCTCGCGCGGCACCCGGCCGTTCACTCTTCGCACATGGCGCACGATTGACACCTCGCCCGGATCGTCGAGGTCCGCGGCTTCCACGCGCAGTTCCGATTCGACGGTCCGCGCGAATCCGTCCAGCCCGTTGCTGGAGTCGATGGGCTGCACGGTCGATGTCTCGATGCAGACGACGTTCTGCGCGCGTTTGTAGAACTCGGCGATCCGAGCGCCGACGCGTGTCAGCAGTTCTTCGAGGTTCGGCTGTGTCTGCGCACCAGCGCCCGGCGTCGCCGCGAGCGCGATTGTGAGGGCGCCGGACAGCACAATTTTCGTCAAGCCGTGCATTATTGTGCCCCGTTTTCGTCGACAACGACCAGAAGTTCCGGGCACACGAGGCGCAGCACATCGATGACGGCCCGAGGGACGTCCGTCACGAAGGCGTCCTTGCCCAGGCTTGTGTAGATCGTGACGGGTGCCTTGGATACGCCGAACCACGAGCCACCGGCATCCTGACTACCGAGAAATTGTCCTTCGAACCTCGCGGTGGACAGCCGGCTTTTCGATAGCACAGTCGCCCCGGTTTCGCGTGCCCGCGCGGAATCCGACATCAAACAGTGTTCCTGCGCCGAGACAACCCGTGGCGGCAGAACACCAGCAGGCAATGAGTCGACGGTTACGCCGCGAGGGACGATGAACAGGCGCGCGTCGGGGTACGCCGACGCATTCGGCTCGGTGGGGCGCGCAGCGCGCGCCTCGAGGGCCGTCAACAGCCGGCCAAACATCTGCGTTGCCCACTCGATGGAATGTTCAAAAGGATCGCGCTCGCCTTCGCCTTTGGGCAGCCGTTGCCATTCCTCCGCCTGGGCTCGCTTCCGCTCGAGTTCGCCGCGGCCGATGAACATGTCCTCAATGCTCAGTGGGCTCAGCGGGCTCAGGTCCGCCGAGGAGCCGGAGCGCAGCGTATTCAACACCATGTTCGAGAGAAGGTCTGCGCAGAACCCATACACCATGCCGAACGGCGAATAGGCCGCGTGTGCAGGGTCCAGTGCGACGGCGTCCTTCATCAGCGACGCTGCTGTGCGCCCGATCAGCTCCCCGTATCGACTGAGGCAGTCGAGATGCGCTTCTCCCATTGGTGTGTAACGTGTCTGGCCGTCCTGATCGACGAAGAGATTTTCAATCATCGTCGACGGCGCGAGCAGATCCAGGCGGGTGAGCAGCAGCTCTGGATCGGCGGACAGACCTTGAAGGATCGCATCCGCCAGTGTCATGCGATCCTCGTCCTGCCGCGTGCAAGCCGCGCTGTACGCCTCCAGCAGGGGAATCAGATCGCGCACAAGCAGCGCGGTGTCCATTGAATTCGAGAGACGCGTCAAGGCGAGGAGTTGCGGATCATCGAACGCCCAACCGGTCTCGCGTGATCGGTGACGAAGCTGCGAGCGCAGGTGGCCGCCGGCGAGAACGGAGCCAGCTTTGTGAATTTCCAGGCGTTCAGCAGGCGCGAGGGTTTCAGATATCAGGCCGGCAATCGTGAAGTACGGCTTCAGTGGCAAGGTCAGTGGACCCTGCGCGGTCTGGATGAGCCACCGTGCATCGCGGACGCGCGGGGCCGCTGACGCCGTGTTCAGCAGGTCGAGCATGCGCTGAACTTCCCGAAGGCGCTCGGCCGCCATGTCGTGGCCGTCATCCCACATCTTCAAACTCAGATGCTCGAGTTCGCACACGACGAACGCCGCATAGAGGCTCTGCGCGGATACGATGCGACCGTTTCTTCCAGGCCATCGATCGCGATCCCATTCATGATGCGCGCGAAGGATGAGATCCACAGGGTCCAGGTCGCCAACTAGAGGCGCGTCGCGCGAAACAGCAGGCGATTGGAAGAAGCAGTCGTAGAGCATGTCGCCTATGGATGCGCGATCGCTGTGTTGTCCTGCAGCCTTTCCACGCACGTTCAAGAGCCGCCGCTCGATATCGTCCACGATGCCCGGCCGGCCTGCGAGGACTTGTTCCAGTACCGCGATGTGCTCTGAAAATGAGAGACTCATCGTCACTAAACACTATGCGAATCACGGGGAGGATTGGATGGAGAGATCTGTTGAAGTCCTTGCCATCATTCTGTTCGGAGTCCTTGGCCTTTCGCACATCCTGCAACCCAGGGCCTGGGCGGAGTTCTTCATCCTCCTACGCGGCAAAGGAGAATCGGGCGCCTTCGTGGACGGGTTCCTGAATCTGCCACTGGGAGGCATCATCGTCGGGTTTCACAACACATGGTCGGGGATACCTGCCGTGCTGACGCTGGTGGGCTGGTGCCTCCTCATCAAGGGCCTGATTCGCTTCTGCGCACCGAAATGGGCGTTGAGATTGATGGCGCGGGTCTCCGTCGAGCGGTCCTGGGAGTTCCAGGTGGCTGGCGCCGCCCTCGTGGCCTTTGCCAGCCTCCTTGGCTATGAGCTCTACGCTGGTTAGCGGGTACTTTTGGGTACAATATGGAGATTCCATGTCGGTGCGTCATTGCCTTATTGGGGTAATTCTCGCCCTCTCGGTCAGCACGTCGCTCTTCGCGCAAACGACGGACGTCGAGTTCTTCGAAGCGAAGATTCGCCCTGTTCTGGTGCAGAGGTGTTACGCCTGCCATAACTCCAAGATGGCGGCGCCCAAGGGTGAGCTGACCCTCGACACCAGGGAAGGGCTGCTCAAGGGGGGCGTGTCCGGCCCGGCCATCGTGCCCGGCAGACCGGCGGACAGCCGGCTGATGAAGGTCCTCAGCTATTCGGACTCGATGGTGCAGATGCCTCCCGCCGGCAAGCTTCCCGACGCGATGCTCGCGGACTTCGCGCAGTGGATTTCCGCTGGCGCCGTCGATCCGCGCGTGACCGCGCCGGCGCTGGCTTCCGCATCGCCGCAGTACAAAGGAATGTCGCTTGAAGAGGGCCGCACGTGGTGGGCATTCCAGCCCGTGGCGGCGCATGGCGAGTCGAAGATTGATGGTTTTGTGCTGGCCAGGCTCCAGGAGAAGAGCCTGAAGCCTTCTCCGCAGGCCGACAAGCGCACGCTGGTCACGCGCGCCTACGTCGATCTTCTTGGCTATAAGCCGACATTTGAAGAAGTGCAGGCGTTTGTGAACGATCGAACGCCGAACGCCTGGGCGACGCTCATCGATCGACTGCAGGCGTCGCCGCACTACGGGGAGCGGTGGGGCCGCCACTGGATGGACGTCGCGCGCTACGCCGAAGACAACCCCTCGTCGGAAGCGACGAATCCTCCTTATCCGTTCGCGTGGCGGTATCGCGATTGGATTATCGAAGCGCTGAACGCCGACGTGCCGTACGACCGCTTCATCAAGCTTCAACTGGCCGCCGATCTGATGCCCTCCGCCAAACGCGACGATATGCGCGCGTTGGGGTACGTGGGTGCGGCGCCGATCTATCACCACGACCTGCGCCTGTCGGGAGACGTCATCGGTACGTTCCTGACCGACGACTGGGACGAACGGATCGACGCCGTTTCGCGCGGCGTCCTCGGCATTTCGATGGGATGCGCGCGGTGCCACGATCACAAGTTCGACCCGATCACGCAGAAGGACTACTACGCGCTGATGGGCGTCTTCGCGTCCACGGTCCGTGCGGAGCGCCCAACGTTCGCGGTGGATCCAAAGGCGGAGCAGGAGTTCATGTGGCTGCAGCGCGAGCTGTTCGACCTCGCGTATTCGATCAACCTGCTTGGCAATGAAGGAACCACTTTCACCGGCGGCGCCGAGAAATCCGTGACGTGGAAAGCGCAAATGGAAGCGCTGAAACAGCGGGCCACCACCAATCTGGCGAAATATCCGCAACTCCTGCAAAGCCTGGACAAGTACTGGAATCCGCCGCGTCGCGCGCCGGCGCCTGCGGCGGCAGCCGCCGCGGTACCTGCTCCTGCTGCCGCGGCAACGCCTGTCATCCCGCCGACTCGCGCGCCAAACGGCGGCCGCGCTGCCGGTGCCGGTGGCCGCGGCCGTGGTGCAGGTCCTGGAGCGGCCGGCACGGTGGCCGCTGCGCCGGTTCCTCCGGCGGCGGCAGCTGCAGCAGCAGGACGAGGTCGCGCCGGCGGCTCGAACGATCCGTATATGAACGCCGTGTTCGAGGCGGCGCAGTACGTGGATGCATCGGATCCTTCCTATACTTTTATTCAGTACAAGCCGGGCGAAGTTCGGGACATGCCGGTACTGAGGGCGGGTAACGTTGCGGCGCCGGGTGAGATTGTGCCGCGCGGATTCCCCGCGGTGCTGGCCAGGGGGGACGATCGCAATTTCAAACAGGGTTCGGGCCGCCTGGAACTGGCGGATCGCATCTTCACCGATGCGCCCGGTCTGGCCGCACGCGTGATCGTGAATCGCGTGTGGGGCTGGCACTTCGGCAAGGGCCTTGTCGCCACGGCAAGCGATTTCGGGACGCAGGGCGACAAGCCCACGCATCCGGAACTGCTCGACGATCTGGCTGCGCGCTTCATCGCGCACGGCTGGTCGCTCAAGTGGCTGAACAAGGAAATCATGCTGTCGGCGGTGTATCAGCAGTCGAGCAACCCGCGTCCCGACGGCCTTCAGGCGGACGAAGCCAACGCTTTGCTATGGCGCCAGAACCCGCGGCGCCTCGATGCGGAGGCCTACCGCGATACATTAGTGCGTTCGGCCGGCGTGCTGGATCTGGCGATGGGCGGACTTCCTGGCGACGTCGATCTGGACACGTACTACAGACGATCGATCTACGGCCGCGTCAGTCGCGCGCGCTCCGCGCAAGTGCTGGCGCTGTTTGATTTCCCCGAGGCGACGCAAACCGCTCCTGGACGTGACGTCACCACCTCAACCCTGCAGCAGATTTT
>JAMQPK010000076.1 GCA_023717525.1 Vicinamibacterales bacterium
GTGGCCTCGGCAACGACTTTGACACGCCGTCCATCAACCGTGACGTCGGCCAGGATCGGTGCGGGCGGCGAATCGTAGTCCCAGATCCCATGGTGAACCATCTGGAAATGCCATTTGCGCTGCCCCGTGTTCAGGTCCACAGCCACGAGCGATTCCGTGAACAAGGTGTTCCCAGGTCGGTGGCCGCCGTAGTAGTCACCCGTTGACAACTCGACGGGGAGGTAGACGAGCCCGAGTTCCTCGTCTACAGAGATCGGCCCCCAGACGCCCGTGTTGCCGGAATACGCCCACGAATCGTCCTGCCAGGTGTCGTTGCCGAACTCTCCCGGCTGCGGAATAGTGTGAAAAATCCAGAGGCGCTTTCCGGTCTTGACGTCGAAACCGCGGATGTACCCCTTCGCGTTGGTCTTGCTCCGCGGCGCGTTGCCGCCTTGATGCGCGGCTCCGACGATCACCACGTTCCTCGCCACGGTTGGACCCGTGTTCAACGCGATTTCGCCCGTGATCGGATCGAGGATCTGATCGTTGTTCTGCTTGAGATCGACGATGCCGTTCTGGCCGAACTCTTTGATCGGAATCCCGGTCTTCGCGTCGAGTCCTACCAGCTGATACCCGATGGTCACCATGAAGATGCGCTCATCGCCGCGGCCGTCGGTCCAGTACGCAACGCCACGCCCGGACAACTGCCGCGCCGCCGTTGAAGAACGCCTGCCTTCGTCGAGGCGATAGACCCACAACAGCTCGCCGGTCGCGGCATCGATCGCGACGGCGGTGCGCCTCGAGCCCGCCGTGGCGTAGAGCACGCCGTTCACCATCAAGGGTGTCGTCTGGAGATTGAAGTCCGGCCGCACGCCGAAGACGTCGGTCTTGAATCGCCAGGCCACCTTCAGCTGGGCGAAGTTCTGCGCGTTGATCTGATCGAGCGGCGAATAGCGGTTGCTCTTCAGGTCGCCGCCGTAGGTGCGCCACTCCACATTCTTCGGAGCCTGACCGTAGACACCCACGGCGACGCTCACCAACGCGACGGCCATCGTCGCCTTCAACCACGTCACTTTTCCGAACATTTGGTCTCCTCCGTCGACTAGGGCCTGCACGCCGTGCCGTCGTAGCAGCGCACGCCGCGATCGGTACCAGGGCTTCTGGGCGGGAACTTCGCCGCCACTTTCTCGTCGATGTCGATACCCAACCCGGGCTGGTCGTTCGAAAAGGTCATTCCGTTTTTCCGCTCTGGCACACCTGGGAACATCTCCTGCAGCTGCGTCGAGAACGGCGCACCTTCGCCACAGCCGAAGTTCGGCGTCGCGAAATCGATATGGGTGTTGACCGCATGCCCCACCGGCGACACGTTACCGGGACCGTGCCACGCCGTCCGGACGTTGAAGAACCCGCACATCGCCGCCGTCTTGCGCGCCATGTTCAGACCGCCGCAGGCGGAAATGTGCATGCGCATGAAGTCGATCCATCGGTTGGCGACGAGCGGCACCCACTCAAGCTGGCTGACGGCCACCTCTCCCCATGCCGCCGGCGTGCTGCACTGTTGCCGCAGAATCTGGTGCCACGCCACATCCTCGGGCGCGAAGAATTCCTCGACCCAGAACATACGGAACGGTTCAAGCGCTTTACCCAACACGAGTGCTTCGCTCGGTGTCAGACGGAAGTCCACCTCGGCGAGCAGGTCGACGTCGAAGCCGACCGTCTTCCTCAGGTGCTCGATCGATTTGATGAGATTGTTCGAGTACTGATAGCCCGGGCCTCGCGACCGATAGATCGGACCGCGATCGCCAAAGCCGGGCGACCCGACGCCGCCGCCGCCAGGCAGATTTCCCTGGCCGCCGGTGATGCCGTTGGCCGCGCCCCCGCCGCGCCCGCCTGCGCCTGCGCCTGCACCGGCGCCGCCACCGCGCCCGCCTGGCGGATCTGACCCATCGCCGCCGACCGCGCCAACGCGAAGGTGCTTGTACCCTTCTGCCATACGCGCGCGCGCATTCTCTTCGAGCTGCGCGAGATCGCGGCCGTTGATGTTCGCAAACATCGGCAGCGCCGGTCGCACCTTGCCGCCCAGCAGATTGTGGACCGGCATCCCCGCCCGTTTTCCCATGATGTCCCAGAGCGCGCCGTCAATCGCGCTCATGGCATTGTTCGCGTCCACGCTGGCCCGCCAGTAGGGTGCGAGCCACGCCATCTGCCAGATGTCTTCGATCTCGTCGGCGTAGCGGCCGATGACGGCCGGCTTGAGGAACTGCTCGATCGTCTGCGCCACGATCGACTGCCGCTCCGCGTGCCCTCCGCATCCGACGCCGTAGAGCCCCGCCTCGCTCGTGAACACCTTGGCGTTCGTCATGTTGGTGTTCCCGACCTGCGTCATGATCACCTTGATATCGGTGATCTTCAGCCGCGGCAGGCCTCGACGTGTCGCGGCCTGCGCTGCCTCCAGCGGACTCGGCATCGCGCCCATCATGGACACGAAGCCGGCAGTACCGCCGGCCATGGCTTTGAGCGCTGTGGCGCCCGCACCGCCGCCGGCCAGCATTCTGAGTGCCTGGCGACGGTTCACTGCATCTCGACGATCCATAAACGCCCTCGTTTCAGAAGGTATACGCGAAGTTGAAATCCAGAATCCTGGCAGCTTGAATCGCCGTCGGCCTCAGGTAATTGGCACCGGATTGAACCGTTCGTGCGGTCACCGGATTGGCATTGAACACGTTGAAGAGATTCATCTGAACCTCGAATTTCTTTGCCGTCCCGAAGTTCCATCCCTTCGAGAATCGCAGGTCCATCGTGGTCTGGTTCGGGAGGCGAAGGCTGCCGATCGGCTCGGCCCTCAGCGTGATCGTCGGAATGGTGTTACCGCCCGTGAGCGCCACGGTTCGCGCCTGCACGTCGCCGCTCCGGTGCTCGACGTTGACTGACGCCATGATGGCCTTCGGGAATATGTACGCGCCCGACGCTCGTGCCAGCCACTCCCAGGTGTTGTTGGCGGAGAGGATGTAGGTGTTCGGGTTCATGTTGGACACTTCCGGCACGGGAATGTCGCTGTGCGTCGCCGAATAAGAAGCCAGTAGCTGCCATCCGCTCGACATCCGCTTCTGCCCCGTCACTTCGATCGTCTTGAAGTACTCCGTGGCGTTGGGATCGCCAACCAGCTGGTTCAACTGGTACTGCACCGGCCTGTACTCATTGGGGTATTCCCACCAGGTGAGCGTTTGGCCCGTATCGTCAGCCGTGCCCACCCTGTTATCTGGCCCCGGGTCGGGTCTGTTGTTGGCGATCGTGTAGACCTCAGGGCCTCTCAGGATGTTCTCCTGCCCCAGAATATTGAACCGTCGCGAGTACAGGCCCGTCACGCGAAACGCGAAGTTCGTGAACAGCGAGCGTTCGAGCGAGAGCGAGTACTGATCTTCTTGTGTCTGCGGTTGGTCCAGATTTACCTGGGACACGGCGACGGCCGCATTGCCCCTCCCGACCTCCTGAACGAAATCTGTCGTGCCGGGGGCGAAGTTGACCTCGCCCGGATCGTAATCGTTGTTGCCGTTGTCGTGCCAGGTATAGACTTTCTGCAGCGCCACGTTCGGGTTATTGGGAAGCACGTGGTTCCCGTTGCGCCAATCAGCAAATCGTCCCCACCCGCCCTTGACTGCGGTCTTCCCGTCACCCATCACGTCCCACGAGAAATAGAAGCGAGGCGCGACCGACCACTGTGTCGCCGACGGGATGAGCGGATTGCACTGCGCAGGGTAAATCGGCTGACCGCCGGGATCTTTGAACGTCCCGGCGTCCCGGCACTGCGCCGGAATATACCCGTCGTCGCGCGCTACCCGGAATCCGAGATTCAGCGAAAGCTTGCGGCCGATACCCCACTGATCCGCGACGTACGCGCCAGTGCTGTGAACCGTCGTCTTGGGAAAGTTCGGCGCGTTGTACACCACCAGCTGCAACGGAGCGCCGGCATTGAATCGGAGAAGGTAGTCGCCTTTCGTGGGCGTTCCCACGCGTTCGATCCATCCCCGGCCTGAGGTGGTCTTGACGTCGTCGTACCCGGCTTTGAAGTCGTGGTTGCCCATGAAGAGATCAGGTTTGTACCAGCCGAGCGTGGCTCTCGTCGCCCACGGTCGCCAGTGCTCGACGATGTTCCCGGCACCGGTGTTCGTGCCCCACGTGGTGCAACTCACTAGTGGCACGCAAGCCTGCCCAGCTACAGGGGCGCTTCGGGGATTGGCATCCGCCGATTCGGGGCCGGTGCCTCGAACGTTCTGCGTCACGTGCGAGCGCCAGCGGGAAACCTGCGCCGTCAACACCAGTGAGTTCCCCTGGACCCACTGCCATTCGCCTTTGGTCGTGTGCTGCGGTTGCCAGTTGTTCTGTTTGGTTTCATACCCCTGAAGCGGGGTCATGGGATCGTCTTTGACGAGCCGCTGGTAGTAATCGTAGAACACGAATTTTTGCGCCGAGGTCATCTGCCAGGAGACTTTCTCGGTAAACATGTTCTGCGACTGGTCGACCACGCCCGGCTCGCCGTTGGTCTGGTACACCCCCAGGGACTGCTCTTGATTGAGACGGGTATGGTAGGCGGCGTAGAACCACAACTTGTTGGTAATGATCCGACCGCCGATGTCGCCTCCGCCGAAGAACCGCTTGACGAGGTAATTGGCGTCGTTGATGCCCTGAGCCTGGAGTTCCGGCGTGACGTTCGAGGACTGGAAGGCGTGGCTCGTCTGCTCCCAGGAAGCCGAGCCATGGAACTGATTGCCGCCGGACTTCGCGATCAGGTTGAGGTTGATCCCGCGGTTGGGCGTCTCTACGTCGTTCGAGATCGTCTGCATGCGCGCTTCCTCGAACGTGGCGTAGTCGAAATATGATCCGCCGCCGCCGGTCTGTCCCGCATCGGTCGCCACAACCCCCTCGAGCACCAACCACGAGTTCGCCTGAGCGCTCACGCCGTACACGCGCATCGCCGGCAGTTGGTTTGCCTGAGAGCCACCGACGTCATTCTGCGAACGCACCGAGGGAGACTGGTTCATCAAGCTGATCAGTCCCGATCGGCTGGAGGGAACGATATCCATCGTCTCTTTCGTGAGCACCGTCACCGGGGCGCTCGACTGGACGTCGATCGTCGGCGTGGCAGAGACCGTCACCGATTCCTCCATCGCACCGACCTTCAGCATGACGTCCACTCTGGCGACAAATCCGGCCGTCAGGCGCAGGCTGTCCCGCTTTATGGTCTGAAATCCTGGGAGCGTGTACGTCACCTCGTAGGTGCCGATCGGCAGCGGCGTCAGGCGGTAGTCGCCCTCCCCATCGCTTACGGCGTTCGCCTGCGGGATCTGCAGTGCGGGACTCGTCGCAGTGACCGTGACGCCGGGCAGCACTGCGCCGCTCTCGTCCGTGATCCGACCGACGATGCTGCCGGTGGTTTGCGCCTGGCCCGCCGCTAGACGATTGGCGCAGACAAATAGACTGGCGATCACGATGAGCAGGCGGGTGAAGTCAGACTTTCTACGGGTCATAGCAGCTCTCCCTTTCCTCACGGAGTGGCCGACGACGTCCCAGGATCGTCCGAAGTAAATTGTGGTGAGGCCTCAGACTTTAGGCCCCGTGCGCGGTGGAGTCAAGGCTACAATGAAACCAAAACTGCTGGTTTTTCAGGGAGGCTGCAATGTCGCATAGAGCCCCGGTCACATCAACGCTTGCGGCGATGGTCGTCATTGCGGCGCTGTCGGGACAGCGCGCCGGCACACAAGGCGGCTCTCCATCCGTCAGCTCGCTGCCCAATCCGTTCAAGGACGTCGAAAACTATCTGCAGCTTCCCAGCGGCAGGAAACTCGGCGCGATAGTCGGAATACGGTTTGATCGCGACGACGCGAGCGTCTGGATAGCTGACAGGTGCGGCGCCAACACGTGTGTGGGATCAACACTGGAGCCGATCCTGAAGTTCGATGCATCTGGGAAGCTTGTGAAGGGGTTCGGCGCGGGCATGCTCGTGTTCCCTCACGGTCTGTTTGTCGACAAGCAGGGAGATCTCTGGGTGACCGACACAGGCGGGCAAGGGACTGACAAGCTCGGTCACCAGGTGTTCAAGTTCAACACGGACGGAAAACTGCTGATGACGCTCGGCAAGCCTGGCGTCGCCGGCGAGGCGCCCGACACCTTCAATCAGCCATCCGACGTCGTGATCGCGTCGAACGGCGACATTTTCGTGGCCGATGGCCACGGCGGAAATACCAATCATCGTGTGGTCAAGTTCTCGAAAAACGGAACGTTCGTCAAAGCGTGGGGGAAGAAGGGATCGGGGCCCGGCGAATTCGACACGCTCCACGCGATGGTGATCGACTCCCGCGATCGGATCTACGTCGCCGACCGCGGTAATAAGCGGATTCAGATCTTCGACACCGATGGAAAGTTTCTTGCCGAATGGAAGCAATTCGGCGACCCGGACGGTCTCTTCATCGACAAGGACGGCATGCTCTACGCGTCCGGGACGAGTGAGGCTGGTCCTGATGGCGTCAGCATCGGGAGCGTGAAGGATGGCAAGGTGACGGCGTTCATCCCGAAGGGCGAAGGCGTCATCGAGACCGTGGCGGTGAACGCAAAGGGCGTGATGTACACCGTTGCGGGAGTGTCCGGCTCCCGTCCGGGCACGCCGCCGCTGAGGATATTCGCCAGGAAATAGGGCGCGATTTACGCGGAGGACCTATGAGGTTCGTGCTTCCCGTCGCCGTCGTGGTGTTGTGGTCAGTGGCGCCCGCGGGCGCCCAGCAGTTTCCTGCCGGCCCGGGCAAAGACATCCTCGAAATGAAATGCGGAGTCTGTCATTCACCGGAGCAGGCGGTCGCGGGCGGCGGACGCACCGCCGCGGAGTGGCGTGACGTCGTACGAGAAATGATCGACAGCGGCGCGGAGGTCACCGGCGATGAAGAGGGAACGCTGATCGACTACCTCGCGAAGAACTGGCCGTTGAAACAACCGGATGCTGCGCTATCGGTTACCGGAATCGCGACGCAGCAGCAAGCGCCGATTTCTGCAGACGAAGTGACTCTGCGCCATAAAATCTACGGCGACGGACACGTCACCATCTTCTTGCTCGACATCCCGCCAGGCCAGGCCACATTGCTGCATCGGCACGATCGGGACATGCTGTCGGTGTTCGTCAATGGTGGTCGGACACGCGCTGTATTCAACGGTGCGGCGCCCGTGGACGACACGTTCACGCCGGGCGATGTGCGTTTCCGATCCGCCGGCTTTACTCACTCGACGGAGAACACCGGCACCGACCGGTTCCTCAGTGTGATCTTTGAATTCGTCGATTCGCAGGGTCCGCGCGCATCGGCCAGTCGGCCCGCCACGCACATCTGCAATCCGGGTAGTCAAACCGCCTGCGTCGACGAGAAGCCGCTGTTCTGCACGAGCAAGTTCTGTGTTGACGACCTGATGATGGCTCCGCACGCGGTCAGACCCGCGGACGGAGCGGCGAACGATCGGATCCTTGTTGCCGTATCCGACTACACACTCCTCGAGGAAATTCCAGGAACCTCGGCCGCGGTCCATACGAGGAAGAGTGGCGAGATCGAACCCATGGCAGGGGGTCCGGCAAGGCGTTGGACGAACGCCGATGATCCGGCCCATCTCATCGTCGTGACCGTTCGATAGCAGTGCTTCAGAGGGGATGATCGGCGGCGCCAGCGGGACTGGGTGCCGCATTCCGGCCCGGTGTTCTCATTAACACTCTCTTCTCCAGCCGTTACGAGGGCTGGATCAGTTGGACTCCCATAATCGCGCTGGCGCTGGCCGGCCTCGTCGTCTTGATGCGGCGCGGCCACTCTGCAGAAGTGCGCCGTCCGGCGTGCCAGCTCCGCCTTCGTCATCGCGCCTCCCCTCCAGCATTCTTGCCTAGAGAAGAGAACGGGATCTGTTACCAGTGTCCCGGGATTTCACACAAGGAAAATTGGTTGCGGGGGGGCGCAGCCGTCATGGGCAACGGGTGTCTATGTGTGCGCCGCTTGACGACGCGCACGTAGCCTGGCATGCCGGAGAGATTCTTCGAACGGCGTTTGTCGCTGTTTCCCGAGACACCTGACGCCGCTGGCGGTGCGGACGTGTCTTCGTTCCCTACGTGGTGGCGATGTCGAGTACCGTGTATTCGGGATATGCTAGCCCGTGCGCGGCATCTGCTAAATGACTATGCCGGTTACAGCACCCGAAACCACATGATGCGCCGTCATCGGACCCTCACGGTCGCGGCATGTGTCTGGCTCAATCTGACCGGGTGCACAGGGCAGGCGCCTGCGGATCGCAGCCCGGCCCCGGCCCGGCCATCCAAGGCAGCTCACGTCAGCCGCGCGCCTTTCGGCAAGATACCAGACGGCACATCAGTCGAGATCTTCACGATCACAAGCACCGCCGGCATGGAGGTCCGCACGATGCCCTACGGCGCGATCGTTGTGTCAGTGCGTGTGCCCGATCGGAGCGGCCGCGTCGCCGACGTCTCCCTCGGATTCGACAACTTCGACGATTACATCGTGAAGAAGCCGCCGTACTTCGGCGTGGTCGCGGGGCGCTACGCAAACCGGATTGCCAAAGGTCGTTTTACGCTCGACGGGAAGACGTACCGGCTCGCGACCAACGATGGCCCCAATCATCTCCACGGTGGCGTCATGGGCTTCGACAAGCTGCTGTGGCACGCCGAGCCGTTCGAACGAGACGGGACGGCCGGCGTCGTATATACGCTCACGAGCCACGACGGCGACGAGGGGTATCCAGGTACGGTGACTGCGACGGTCACGTACACCGTCTCGGTATCAAACGCGTTGACGGTCGACTATTACGGGACGACGGATCGCGCGACGCCGGTCAATCTGACCCAGCACACGTACTTCAACCTTGCCGGCGAAGGCGCCGGCGACATCCTGGGGCACATGCTGACCATCGATGCCGATCGTTTCACGCCGGTTGACAATACGCTGATCCCAACAGGCACCTTGGCGCCCGTGGAACACACCGCCTTCGATTTTCGCAGTCCGACCGCCATCGGCGCACGCATCGAGGCTGACGATGTCCAACTGCACCGGGGAGCCGGCTATGATCACAACTTTGTGCTGAATGGGACGGGCTTGCATCACGCGGCGAGACTCGCCGATCCGGTGAGCGGACGCACACTCGACGTCTCGACCACCGAACCGGGATTGCAGTTCTACACGGGTAACTTCCTCGACAGCACCATCACCGGCAAGGCCGGCCATGTCTACGCGCGACGCGGGGCGCTCTGCCTGGAAACACAGCACTTCCCCGACTCGCCCAATCACCCGAACTTCCCGTCGACGATCGTGCGCCCCGGCACACCGTACACATCGCGGACGGTGTTTGCGTTCGGTATCGCCGACCCCATCTCCGCCCGCTAACGAGCGTCACCGGGTACCGTGGGTGGACGCACAAGTCGGCCTTCGCCTTACACCAGCCGAGCCGTTACCAGCTGTTACTCGGTTCTTTCCGCCGCACGTAGATTCGATGAGTTTTTGGTTGCGGGGGCTCGCAACCGCCATTGCCGACCGCGCTGTACGTCGTGGCCGCCTGACCAGCGGGCAGGCGCCGCGTGCTGTCGGCGATGCTCCATGCTCCTACGGTCGATACATGCCGATGCCGCAATGCTTCTCGCGGCACCAGCACGTCTGTGCGGAGCGGCAATCCGCCTGCCAACGTACATGGGGCGGATGTGTTCGGCCGCACCAGCATGTCGCAGGCCCGCCTCTGTGCTCGCGACTGGGATGGTTAGGATCGCTCGGGAGGTTGAAGTCTGATGCCCAGTCCGCGATATCTTGCCAGTCTTTGTTCTCTCGTTCTTTGAATCCTTCGACGATGGAAGGGGCAGGAGATGTGGACTCCTGCTCTAACTCTTGCAGCTTCTCAGGGGATACGATTGGAGGTCCGTACGTATCAGGGTTCCTCTCAAACTCACGCTGGCTCCGGTACAGCGTGTCCATGACATCCGAAGGCCAGCCGCCCCCTGGAGGTTGAGGAGGATCGACGAGCTCCGACCTGATATCAACGTACCTCGAGTAGGCCTTTCCGTCATCGGTTCTGCACCACAGACGAAAACTCCACACCTTGAACGTTTGTCCCGGTGGCCCCTCTTCCCACGCACCCGATGGGTAGGGGTATCCGCGTGCAATGACATTGGCCATCTAGACTAACTCTGTGTCAGACATCAGCTTCACTCAAAACAATCTGCGGCACCAGGCCACGCCTTGGAATTCGTCCGGTGGATCCGGCCATCCGGCGTTTATCAGGGCACTGCTGGGTATCATACGCCGACGACCCTACC
>JAMQPK010000210.1 GCA_023717525.1 Vicinamibacterales bacterium
GACGGGCTACGGCCGCTCGACGAGGCCACCGGCGATGGGAGATCCGTGCAATCTGCCGAAGGCGGCGCAGGCGGCATTCGTGCCGTCGTTGCTCGCGGCGCCGTGCTCGCCGAGTTTTGGGCATGCGGCCACGACGATCGCATCTGACTGGGAAGATGTGGGTGCGGCAGTCGATTACATTCGATCGTTGCGGCGCGTGGACAAGGTAAGCGTGCTCGCGTGGTCGATGGGCGGTCCGCGCTCTGGCGGCTACGCTGTGCTCCACCCGGAAAAAATCAACAGACTGGTATTGCTGGCGCCTGCGTACAACAGGGCAGGCGCAGCCGCTCAGCCCGCGCAGCCACCCGACGGGCCCGCGTTCAACACCCAGTCTCACGAGGAATTCGTGGCCAACTGGGATCGGCAGGTCGGATGTCCGAATCAGTACGATCAAAAAGTGAGCGACGCCGTCTGGGCAGACATGCTCGCGTCAGATCCCGTCGGTGCCACTTGGGGCTCCGGGGTGCGCCGTGCGCCTGTCACCACTTCGTGGGGATGGAACCAGGCCGCCGTCGCCAGGACGCAGATCCCGACGCTGATGGTTTCCGGTCCCCATGACAAGCAAGTGCCGACCGCCCGCGTCCAGGATCTGTTCGCTGATCTGGGATCGCCGCAAAAAGTGTTCGTCGATCTTGCGTGCTCGTCGCACAACGCCATGTGGGAAGCGAACCATCGACTGTTGTTCCGCGCGTCGCTCGAATGGTTGACGCAGGGAACCGTCAACGGTTCGTCGCAGAGCTCTATCAAACTGGGGTATTGATCATGCACTCACGCATTCGAATCGCCACTCTCGCTGTGCTGCTGCTGTTTGTGAGCATCGCTGCGGCGGTATTTGCGCAACGCGGTGGCGCGCCGGCGGCGTCGCCCGCCTCGACAGGTGACGCCACTTCCCAGATTGTCGCGAAGGCTCAGGCATTTCTTGCCGCGCTCGATGCCGCCCAGCGGCCGAAGGCTCAGTTCGCCTTCGACGCACCACAGAAAACAAACTGGTCCAACCTCCCATCCCCGATGTACCAGCGCCACAGCCTGCGCATCGGCGACTTGACACCCTCGCAGCGGGCCGCCCTGATGAGCCTTCTCTCGACGGCCTTGAGCCCTGACGGCTACCGGAAGGTGACGGAAATCATGCGCGGAGACGAAGTGCTTCGCACGAATCAGGCCGGGAGAGGTGGCCCGGCGTTCGGCGAGGACGAGTACTACATCGCGTTCCTGGGAACGCCGTCCACGACCACTCCCTGGATGCTGCAGTTCGGCGGGCATCACCTCGCGATCAACCTCACGCTCGCGGGAACCCAGGCGACCATGGCGCCGAGCCTGCCCGCGGCTCAGCCTGCACGCTACACCTTCGAGGGTCGCACCATTCGTCCGCTCGGCAACGAGCATGACAAGGGATTTGCGTTCGTCAACGCCCTGAGCGACGAGCAGCGAAGCAGGGCCATCCTCAACTACCGTGTCGCGGATCTCGTGCTCGGCCCAACCCAGGACGGCAAGACGATTCAGCCTGAAGGGCTTACGGCAATGGCGCTCTCACAGCCTCAGCAGACCATGCTGCTCGATCTCGTGCGTGAATGGACCGGCATCGTGACGGACAGCTTCGCCGAAGCGCGGATGACAGAGGTCCGGGCAAACCTTCCACAGACCTACTTCGCTTGGAGCGGACCGACGACCAACGGCAGTCCGGCGTACTTCCGGATTCAGGGACCGACTCTCGTGATCGAGTACGCACCTCAGCAGGGCAGCGTCGATCACATCCACACGATCTATCGCGACCCAACCAATGACTACGGTGCGACAATCGCGCGCCGCTAGCGTCGGGGCGGTCGCGCTCGCCCTCCTCACACCCTTTCTCGCCGGCATCGGTGTATCGGCGCACCGGCTCGATGAGTACCTGCAGGCCGCGAGGATCGACATTGGCGAAGGGCGAGTCGAGTTCGAACTCTCCCTCACGCCCGGCGCCGCGGTGGCTGCAAACATCGTGGCTGACATCGATCGCGACCGCGACGGATCCCTGTCTCCAATCGAGCAGGAAGCGTATACATCGAGGGTGCTGAGCGCGATCGATCTCGAAGCCGATGGCCGGCCTCTCGACGTGCGCCAGATCTCTTCGAGTTTTCCAGATGTGGAGGCAATGCAGCGCGGCGAGGGCGTGATTCGGCTTCGCGCAGACGCAGTGCTGCCGGCGCAGTCCGCCGGTGCGCACCACCTTTTCTTCCGAAACGCCCACCGGGGTGACGTCAGCGTGTACCTCGCAAATGCTGTTGTGCCTGCGAGCGACCGATTCGGTGTGACCGCGCAACACCGTGACGCCGATCAGCGCGAGTTGACCGTCGACTACGTCTTCGACGCCCAGGCCGCCCGATCCCGCCTCGCCTTGCTCCTCGTCGGAATTGCCGCGGTAACCTTGGTGACGACGCGGCTGTTCGGGCGGCGTCAGCGGAGCTAGACTTGTGGGCATGCCGAAACTGGCCGACTGGAAGCGCAGCGCGCCGCTCCTCGCGCTGTGGAGCCTGCTGATCCTCTTCTTCTCGACACGCACAGAGGTACGCGGCGAACCCTTCATCTGGATACCGATTACGTGGGCCCAGGCGCTGAAGATTTCAATGGCGCAGTGGCTGGCCTGGGGAGTGCTTGCGCTCGCCATCATCTCGATTGATCGACGACTGCCCGTCAGGAAGGACGCCCTCGTCCGCCGGTTTCTCTGTCACGTACCGCTGAGTCTCGTCTTCACGGTTGCGTACACATATCTCAACTACGCGATCTTGTTCGTGCTCGATGTGCCGCGTGACGCATCGTTGCTGGCGGGTGGACTCCTCGCCACGTCGTGGCGGGTGATCCACCGCAACAGCACGTTCTTCTACTGGGTCATCGTCGGCACGTACATCGCCGTCGACTATCAGAATCATCTGAAGGACCGCCTGATCAGAACCGCCGAGTTAGAGAGGCTTCTGTCAGAGGCGCGCCTGAACGCCCTTCGGACGCAACTGCAGCCGCACTTTCTGTTCAACGCCTTGAATGCCATTTCTGCCCACGTCGAAAATGATCCACGAATGGCGCGGCTGATGCTCGAGCGGCTTGGGGAGCTCCTGCGACTCTCGCTCGATCATGTCGACCGGCAGGAAATCAGGCTCGATCAGGAACTGGCCTTCGTCGACAAGTACCTGCAGCTTCAGGCAATGAGATTCGAAGATCGCCTGACCGTGTCGATGAACCTCGATCCGGACGCCCTCGAAGCACTTGTTCCGCCGTTCATTCTGCAACCCCTGGTTGAGAACGCCGTCCGTCACGGCGCTGCCGCGCGTTCGGCAAATGGGACGATTACCGTCGACGCCAGGCGCGTCAATGGCTCGGTGCACCTCGCCGTCCGCGACAACGGCCCGGGGTTGCCTGCAGGATGGTCCGTGGAACATCACGAAGGGATAGGCCTTGCGAATACGCGTGAGCGGCTTCGACACCTCTACGGCGACGGCAACCAGAGCCTGAGCATCTCGCCGCAAGCCGAGGGTGGCGTGCGCGTCGATCTGAGCATACCGTTCCGATTCTCGTAACCATCCTGGCTCCCTTGGATCGAATCCGAACGGTGATCGTCGACGATGAGAAACCGGCGCGGACGCGGCTGCTGGCATTGCTGGAGCAGCGCAGCGAGATCGAAGTCGTCGGCATCGGGCGCGACGGCCGCGAAGCGGTTGCTCTGGTCCGTTCGCGCAAGCCCGATCTACTGTTTCTCGACATCCATATGCCAGAGCTCGACGGCTTTGGCGTACTGCGCGAGATTCTCCCGGACCGCCCGCCTGTGACGATTTTTGTGACGGCCTACGACCGGTACGCGGTTCGTGCGTTCGAAGCGCACGCCCTGGACTACCTGTTGAAACCCTTCAGCGATGAGCGCTTCGAGGTAGCGCTGGCGCATGCGATATCCAGGGTCAGCCGCGTGCTGGATAGCGAGGCGCCGGTCGCGCCGGATTCGCAGCCACTCGAGCGTATTGTGCTCAAAGCCGGCGATCGCGTGACGTTTCTGGATGTGAAGGATCTGGACTGGATAGAGGCAGCCGGCGTGTATCTTCACCTGCACATTGGCGAAAAGATGCATCTGTACCGGTCCAGCCTGACCGGTTTCTTACAGCGGCTCGATCCGCAGCGGTTCGTGCGCGTCCATCGGTCGACCGTCGTGAATACCGCTCGCATTCGAGAGTTGCGACCGCGTGGGCACGGCGACTACACGATCGTCCTGCATGACGGCGGTGAACTGGTACTGAGCCGGGCATATAGAACACAGCTCGAACGCTGGCTCCGGCAACCGATCTAAAGATGCCGCAGGACGTTCTCGACTTCCGCCGATGATCCCAGGACGACGGTAGTTCGCTGGTGAATGCTTGATGGAGTGATCTCCAGAATGCGGACGGCCGAGCCACCGCGTTCGGCGGACGAGGGTGCGACCGCCGCGCCACCAGCCTGTTCGATGATCATCGCCATCGGATTCGCTTCGTACATCAACCGTAATTTCCCCAACGGGTTCTTGCTCGTCGGCGGATAGAGGAAGACGCCTCCCTTCAGCAACGTCCGGTGCACGTCGGCCACCATGGATCCAATGTAGCGGCTCGAATACTCCTCCGCGTGCGCCCAATCCAGGTACCGCTGAAAGCCCTCGGGAAACGTCCGCCGGTTGGCCTCGTTCACGGAGTACGTCTTCGCGGCCGGCGGGATACGCAAGTTGCTCTTCACGAGGACGAACGAGCCAATAGACGGGTCGAGGACGAACATGTTGACGCCTCGCCCTGTGGTGAGCACGAACACGGTGGACGACCCATAGAGGATGTAGCCAGCCGCCACTTGATGCGTGCCTGGCTGGCACAGCGTTTCGACCGCACCGGGAATCGAGGGATCGTTCTTGAGAATTGAAAAAATCGTCCCGACGCTCACGCTGACGTCCAGGTTGGACGAACCATCCAGGGGATCGAAGATCACGCAGTACTTTCCGCCTTCAGCACCACGCCGCAGAATCGTTGGTTCCTCATGTTCTTCCGAGGCGACCACCGCGATCGTGGGCCGGCTGCCAAGGCAGGTCATGAGCAGATCGTTCGCGATCATGTCCAGCTTCTGCTGGGTTTCCCCGTGCACGTTGGCGCCGCCGTGATCGCCGATCACATCCTCGATGCGCGCGCGCCGGACCTGGGCAGCGATACCTTTGGCGGCCAGCGAGATAGCCGAGAGGATCCAGGTGAAGTCGCCCGTGGCGCCCTGGTACCGTGATTCTTCCTGGAGAATATGTGACTGCAGCGAGGTGATGTTCACGAGCGCGTCAATCCTAGCGCCAGTGGATCTTGGTGCGAACGCCGATGCCCCGCCTCTTGACGGCGACATCGAAGCGTATCGGGGCACGTGAAATCGACGGGCTGACTGGCTGGCGGTTTGTCCGCAAGGCATCGACGAGCAACCCAATGCCGGCGCCGACGGCGATCGAGGCGTAGAGCGAGTCGTGACACTCTTCGCAATCATCGTAATAGTCGGGAATCAGGCCAAGAGCGGCGCCGATCCCAGCGCCAATCAGCAGGCCGTTCAGGAGCGAGTCGTTCCGTGGCTTTGTGGCCTGGGATGTGGAGCCTTGCCTCACGTCGAGCGCGCGGGCCACGCTGGAACGGAACGCTCCGCGGTCGGCGAGCGGCTGCGAGGTGGCTTCAGCAGCCACGGTCAACGTCACCAGGAACGCGACGAGAATCACCTGCGTGGATGGCCGCATGTTCGAAATCTAACCTGGAGCAATCGAATCGACGCGGATGGTGTTGGTCGCGGCATCCAGGGCGCCCGTGACTTTCACTCGCTGCCCCGCGAATTGTTCCAGCGGCGGACCGCCGCTCAACTTATAGCCATTCTTGCCGTCGTACAGAATGTACGAGGCATCGTGAGCACTGACGCATGCCGTGGTGCACTCGGCATCGGTCGGGCCCATTCGCATCTGCGAATGATCGGCCCTGGCACAGACGTCGTCCGAAATGGCGCCGGTGAATGCCTTCGTTTCCTGAGCTGACGGTTGTACCAGAATCACCAGCAGCGCGACGAAGGCGCTCTTCATCAATGTCCAGGAATCATGATGTGGGCGGTCGACGAGCCCGCGTTCATGATCCAGGCGCCGCCCTCCTTGTTCGTATCGGGCAGCCCCATCGATTGCGCCGTGGCGCCCGGCACTGCGACGGTCATGTGCGCGCGCGTGTGCTCCCGGTCGGCGCCTCCGAGGTTATAGAAGACCGACCCGAATTCAGGCTTCACGCGGGTTCCGTCTTTCTCCGCCGCGTCCAGCATCGCCTGTTTCTTGTCTCCCATGGCTTCGAATTTCATGTTCTGCGCAACCCGGTTGAGGTTGCCGACGCTGGTGCATTCGAGAGAGAACGCCTGCTGTCCTGGCTGTCCCGATCGGTCGTAGCACACCAGGCGGTTGCTGCCCTTGCGCAACGTGTCGTAAGTGAAGTCGGGCTTCCACTTGATAACCATGGCCCCTTCGCGCTGGTTGGGCGGCGCGGCGAGCAACGGTGTATCGATCTCGGGCGACTGAGCAGCCACGCTGCTCGAAATGGCCAGGAGACAGACGATGACGGCAATATGCTTCATACACACGAAGATACCATGGCCGCAAAACAATCCGCGACGCGGAGGGGTCCCGGGTGTATAAGAGGGCCAATCCGATCCGTCATCTACTGAAGGAGAGAACCCATGAGCTCGAAACGCGACAGGCGCGGGTTCCTGAAGAACGGCGCCGCGCTGGCAACCGGTCTGACCGTGGGAGCAGTGAGGCCCGCGAGCGCTCAGACGCCCGCAGCATCAACGCCCTCCAAAGACATCAAAGAGTTGATTGCCTACGGCGAGCGCTCCCGCTTCGAGACCGCGGTACGCGTGTCGGTGGGCGGCAGACCCTCGCCCGATTCCTTTGGGCTCACGTTTCACGTCCTGGCTCCGCTTCAGGATTCGTTCGGGATCATCACACCGTCTTCGCTCTTCTACACGGCGACGCATCGCGGCGCCTTTGTTCCCGACATCAATCCCCGCGAGCATCGGCTGATGATCCACGGCATGGTGGACCGGCCGCTCACTTTCAGCCTGGACGACTTGAAGCGCCTCCCTTACGTCTCGCGCATTCATTTCGTCGAGTGCCTCGGAAACCGTGCGAACGCCAACCACAAGACCGTTCAGGAAACCCATGGGCTGACGAGCTGCGCCGAATGGACCGGCGTGCCGCTGTCGTTGCTGCTCAAGGAGGCCGGCGTGCAGAACGCGGCGTCCTGGATCGTCGCGGAAGGGGCGGAGGAAGTGAAAGGTGCGTCGAGCATTCCGCTCGCCAAGGCGATGGACGACTGCCTGGTCTGCTACGGGCAAAATGGGGAGATGCTGCGTCCGCAGCAAGGCTATCCGCTGCGCCTGATGGTTCCCGGCTTTGAGGGCATCTATCAGATCAAGTACTTGAGGCGGATCAAGGTCGTGGACCGCTACTACATGACCTACGACGACTACGGCCACATCAATCCAGATCCGAAAGTGGCGGCGCTCACCCACCAGATTGGACCGAAGTCGGTCATCACGTTTCCTTCGGGCGGACAGCAGCTCCCCGAGCGAGGTTTCTACGAAATCTCAGGATTGGCGTGGTCTGGCGCCGGCGCGATTCGTAAGGTAGAAGTCTCCACTGATGGCGGCCAGACATGGAAGGACGCCGAGCTTCGTTCGCCGGCCTATCCAATGGCGCACACGCGCTTCGGGTTCCACTGGAACTGGGACGGACGAGAGTCCGTGCTCATGTCGCGCTGCACCGACGAGCTCGGGACCGTTCAGCCGACGAGAGCCGACGTCGCCAAATTCTGGAATGAGTCGCCAGAAAGATCGCGCGTGCGCGGTGCCGACAATAGCGTTCAGCCCTGGAAGATCGCGAGCGACGGGAGCGTGCGCAATGGCCTCGCGTAGGCTTCTCCTCGTCGTGATGGTTGTCCTTGGGCTGTGCCAGATCGGCACGGCGCAATCGCCCACCTACGGTGTGGGCAGAGCCCCGACGGCGGAAGAAATCCGCGCCTGGGACATCTCGATCAGTCCGACCGGCAAGGAATTGCCTCCCGGACGCGGAACCGCGAAAGAGGGCGCGCAGCTCTACGTGCAGAAGGGGTGTGCGGGATGTCACGGGCGAACGGGCTGGGGCGGTCGAGCTCCCGTGTTGATCAGCAGCAAGATCAGCAAAGATGGGCCCCCGGTCCCCGCCAACGGCATGGCGGGCATGGCGCACGAGCCACCGCCGTGCCTCGCACCGTGTGTGAACGACGCGAACGCGATGGCGATTCACTCACCGTTCGCGACTGTGATCTGGGACTACATCAACCGCGGCATGCCGATCGGAAAAGAGGGGACGCTCACTCCCAACGAGGTCTACGCGCTGACCGCGTTCATCCTCTACAAAAACGAGGTCATCAAAGAGGGAGATGTCCTCGACGAACTGAGTCTGCCGAAGGTGAAGATGCCGAATGCGGCCGGATTCGCGCTCCCTCCGGAGGAGTGGAAGCACGGGAGGCCCAGACTGCAGAATTACCCGTGAGGGTGGCCGCGCCAGGAATAGGTCTGCACTGCGGCGCTTATCGCGGCTAACGATTCGCGCTGACGAGAATCCGGCCCGAGCGGCACGCCGGCTGGGAATCTCCCTGAACCGGATGAACGAAATCGTTTTGGGTAAACGTGGCATCACGGCCGATACCGCGCTCCGCCTCGCTCGTCTCCTGAAGACGTCGCCGCAGTTCTGGATGCGTCTGCAGGCCGCCAAGACGTTCTGACAGGTCCCAGCTTCCCGGAGGAGAGTAGACTGGGTCGTTTACAAGGCGGCACACAACAGGAGAAGACGATGATGCATGCAAGAATGCGCCAGGCGGTTCTGTTCACGGCGGTCGCGATTACGTTAGCGGTCGCCCTCGGAGGCACGGCGTTCGCTCAGTCGCCCGGCACCTGGAAACTCAACGTCGCGAAATCGAAGTACCCCCAAGGCCAGACACCCAAGAGCGCGACCCTCGTCTATGAGGCGGCAGGTGCAGGGATCAAAGTGACGGTGGACCAAGTGCCGGCTGACGGCCCTGCGGTCCACTACACCTTCACGGCGAACTTTGACGGGAAGGATGTTCCAGTCGCCGGCAACCCGTTCGGCGATACGGCCGCTCGCATGAGGGTGAATGCCACCACGACGAAGACGGTCAACAAGAAGGGCGGACAAATTCTGTCTACTTTTACTCTTGTCACCTCCGCCGATGGGAAGGCGTTGACGATCACCACCGCCGGCAAGAATGCCGCGGGGCAGGCGATCGATAGCGTCGCGGTCTACGACAAGCAATAAACGGAAATACCTCCCAAAGACTGCGGACTAATCCGCAGCGGTCGGTTAATCTGCACTTCATGTCTCAGCACGGAGACACGGAGACACAAAGGAATTTCGATCTTGTAGCCTCTGTGTCTCTGTGCTGAGATACGCGCCACGTTCGTTACACTGCAAATCCCGGCACGCGACTTGCCTCTGCCAGAGGCATGCTCGTGGCCACATCGAAGCGCGCAACCGTAGAAGGACATGTCAGCCGCGGATTCGAGCCCGTCCGCGAGGCGTTCCTCGAGAACTTCGCACGAAGAAGAGAGTTGGGTGGCGCCTGCTGTGCCTACCACCGCGGCGAAAAGGTCGTTGATCTCTGGGGCGGTATCCGCAACAGGGAGACGGGCGAGAAGTGGGAACGCGACACGATGGTTCTCGTCTACTCGGCCACCAAGGGCCTGGCCGCGATGACGCTGGCCCTCGCGCATTCTCGAGGGTGGCTCGACTACGAGGAGCGGGTGTGCGCGTACTGGCCCGAGTTCGCGCAGCAGGGCAAGGAGAAGATCACCGTTCGCCAACTCCTGGGGCACCAGGCTGGATTGTTCGCGTTCGACGAGCCGGTGGACCGAAGCGTGGTTGCCGATCTCGATCGCCTCGCCGGCGTCCTCGCTCGCCAGAAGCCGGCGTGGGAGCCAGGAACGCGACAGGGGTATCACGCCATCTCGCTCGGGTTTTACGAAAGCGAACTGCTGCGCCGCATCGATCCGCGCCATCGCAGCCTGGGACAGTTCTTTCAGGACGAAATTGCGTCGGCGCTGGGGCTGGACGTGTACATTCGTTTGCCGGAGTCCATCCCGAACTCGAGACTCGCGGTGCTGGCGCGGCCGGGGCCAATCGAAATGCTCTTAGGTTTTCCGATCCGCCTGACGCTCGCCTCGATGAATCGTCACTCGAACATCTACCGGTCCCTCGTGGCGAATCCCGGTACCGCATTGCCCCATGACCCCCAGCGTGTGTACGCGCGCAACCTCGAAGTGCCATCCGGCGGCGGCGTCGGCACGGCGCGCGCGATCGCGCGCGCTTATAGCGTTTTTGCCACGGACGGACAGGAGTTGGCACTGAATCCCAGGACCCTTCACATGCTGGCTGCCCCCGCCATCCCGCCAACGCGCGGGTTTTTCGATGAATGCATGAAGGGTGACGTGCAGTACTCCCTGGGCTTCATGAAGTCGTGTCCCACCTGGCCGTTCGGCAACGTGGAATCGTTCGGCGCACCCGGAGCCGGCGGTTCACTCGGCTTTGCCGATCCGAAGGCCGGTATCGGATACGCCTACGTGACGAGCAAGATGGGGGCGCGATTGACCGGAGACCCACGAGACGTGGCCCTGAGGGACGCGCTCTACTCGGCTATCCAGGCGTTGTGATTCAGGCGGGCAGCTCGGTCCGACGCCACTCGGGATCGTTCAGTATTGCCTCGTATTCGCTTTGGAAGATCCGTTGCTTCGGATATCTGCAGGAGACGACGAACAACTGCTTCTCCTCGTGCCAGTCAGCTCTTGCGACCGTGCACTCAAAGGCGAGGTTCACCCCAGCTGTGAGCTGTATGGTCGACCCAGGCGGCGGAAATGCCGGCACCTGAATGACCTTCTTGAAGCGGACGTGGGTGTTGTCCACCTTCCCCGGCACGTCGTCTTCCTTGTTCAGCGTCAACGTCGGAATTCGCAGCTCGATCTCGACATCCATTACCATTACGCCATTATAGGATCCTTCAGCCTCACGCACCGCCCTCGGCTGGATGTCCCTGTAAACGACCTGTAAAAATGGGATGGATCCTCCCCGTCGGCGTGCTGGTCCTGACGATCGCCGTCGCCGCCTTTCTGCGATTGAGAGGACGTCAAACGAACCGCCGGAGGCGCGCCGGTGAAGACACCACCGACCTGAATGCCTCGAGCTCGATCGGTTCGATCGACCCGGTGCCCGGGAACCCGGATTTCTCCGGCGCGTTCGATGGCGGCAGCTCGGGCGGCGGAGGCGGCGGCGCCGACTTCGGCACAGATTCGAGCGACAGCGGGAGCGATTCTGGCGGCAGCGGCGGCGACTGAGCGGGCGACTGCGACACATTCGAGAGCACGGCCTCCAGCAGAGGCGTCATGCTGCCCAGCTGCCTGGCTCGAATCATGAGGTTCCAGAGCGGCTCGAATTTCTTCCAGCCTGAAGCGTAGAAGAAATGTTTGGCCTGATGTTTAACGCTTCCGTGCGACCTCGAGGCGCGCGCGATCGACGACCACGTGTAGAAATCCCGGTACGCACGGTTGTACCCTTCCTCGAGCGCGTCAGGCGTCATGCGAGCGGGCCGGAAGACCACGTGGCGTGTGTCGTACAGGTCCCAGTTGTTCGTCGCGATGCGACCTTGCTCCTGCATGCGCGCGAACAATCGCGTTCCGGGGTACGGCGTCTGGATGTGAAATGTGGCCGTCGTGATGCCTTGCTCAATCGCCCAATCCACCGTTCGTCGAAACACGTCCTCATCGTCGTCGTCCATCCCGAAAACGAAGCTTCCGTTGATCATGATGCCGAGGCTGTGCAGCCGGTCAGTGACCGCCTTGTAGTCCCGGCCCAGGTTCTGGCGTTTGTTGCTGCCGGCGAGATTCGCAGGACTCAGGCTCTCGAACCCGACGAACAGGCTGCGAAGTCCAGCCTCTGCCGCCCGCTCGATAAGATCGCCGCGTAGAACGGAGTCCACAGTGGCCGCTGCCTGAAAGAGGCGGTTTGCGCCGCGCATTCCGTCGAACAACGCCCGCGCGAAGCGCCGGTCGCCAAGGAGATGATCGTCGAGAAAATATAGATGGCGGCCGGGAAGACGCGCGATCTCCCCAAGCGCGTCGTCAACGCGCTGCGTGTAGAACGAGCGGCCGCCCTCGAAGAAGGCGTCCTTGTAGCAGAAGTCGCAGTGCTCCGGACACCCGCGTGTCACCACGATCGAGTTCGGCACCAGATAGCGGCGACGCTCGATCAAGTCGCGGCGCACCGGAGGCAGGCGATCCAGCGTTCGCCCCGAGAGCGACCGGTAGACCCGTTGCGGGCGTCCGGCTCGAAAGTCTGCGAGGAACTGAGGAAACGTCTGCTCTGCCGGGCCGAGAAACACCGCGTCTGCGTGCGCAGCCGCCTCGTCCGGCAGAGACGTCACGTGCAATCCGCCCAGCGCCACAAACGCGCCTCTGGCCCGGTAGTGATCGGCGATGCGGTACGCGCGATAGGCGTTTGTGATGTAAACCTGAATCAGCACGAGATCCGGTCGATCGGCGACGTCGAGCTTCTGGACATGCTCGTCCACAAGCACCGCGCAGTCATCCGTGGTGAGGAATGCCGCCAGCGTGGCCAGTCCGAGCGGCGGAAACAGCGAGTATTTGATCGGCCGCCAGTACGGGCTCGTTGCTTCCGTGAGGGCCGGAAGGATAAATTTCACTCTAAGTTGACGCATACTTTGTGGTATAAAGTATACATGATGCCTCGCCTGCACGAACACGCGGCAGAGAACCTGCAGTTCATCCGCGAGACGATGGCGCGCGCAGCCAACTTCACTGCGGTGCCGGGCCTCGGCGGCGTCGCGATGGGTGTCCTGGCGCTTGCAGCCACGATCGTGGCCGGCCCACCGCGTGCCACGAGCGCCTGGCTCGGCGTCTGGCTGGCGACTGCCGGCCTCGCGGCCGCCACCGGCTTCATCGCCATTTTGTGGAAGGCGCGCCGCCATCACTTGCCGATTCGTGGCCCGGTCGTCCGGCGATTTGCGCTCGCCCTGGTGCCGGCGCTCGTTGTCGGGATAGTGTTGACCGCAGTCTTCGTGCGACACGGCCTCTTCGCGCAGCTCCCCGGCTGCTGGTTGCTGTGCTACGGTGCGGCCATTTCAAGTGGCGGCGCATTCTCTGTGCGACCGGTTCCGTTCATGGGCGCTGCGTTCATGGTGCTCGGGGCTCTGGCCTTTGTGGCGCCCACCGAGTGGGGACACTTCTTCATGGCCGTCGGATTCGGCGCCCTCCACATCAGCTTCGGTATTGTGATCGCGAGGAACTACGGTGGGTAAAACAGCCCGCAACCCGGCCGGGCATTCGCCGGTCGTTCCGAAAACCACGGTCGCTAAAGGGCCGCTCGCCCTCGATCGACTGATCCACGAGCGCCTGCGCCTCGGCATCGTGAGCGCGCTCGCCGCAAATGAGCGGCTGACGTTCAACGAGTTGAAGCGCCTTCTTCAGACAACAGACGGCAACCTCAGCGTGCACGCCCGGAAGCTGGAGGAGGCCAACTATGTTGCCTGCGAGAAAACCTTCGCTGGACGCGTGCCGCGGTCGGTTTATCGACTGACGGCGTCTGGCCGTCGCGCCCTCGACAAGTACCTCGCGCACATGGAAGCCATCATTCAGGCGATGAAATGAACGGACCCTCCGCGGGAGCCCGCAACCGCTGGATCCTCGTCGTGGCGTTTGCCATTGGCATGGCATGGGTCGAGGCGGCCAGCGTCTACTACCTTCGAATGACGGTTGACCGCCTCCAGCCCTACCAGGCGAATCCGTTGCCGATGCGGGGAATCCTGGAGCAAGTCGAACTGATCCGAGAGGCGGCCACGCTCGTCATGCTCCTCACGGTCGGCGCGCTCGCTGGATCGACGTGGCGCACGCGGCTTGGGTACACGGCGATTGCCTTCGGCGTCTGGGACATCTTCTACTATGCGTTTCTGAAAGCGATCTACGGCTGGCCCTCGTCACTCCTCGATTGGGATGTGCTCTTCCTGCTACCCCTTCCCTGGTGGGGGCCGGTGCTTGCGCCGATGATCATCGCGGCGCTGATGATCGTGTGGGGCACCCTAGTCAGCCAGTTCGCTTCCAGTGATTTTGACGTCACGTCGACGTTGTGGCCCGTGAGCTGGCTCGGAATCACACTGGCGCTCTACGTATTTATGGCCGATTCCCTTCGCGCCGTAGGCGAGGGACTGGATGCGACGAGGACCATCCTGCCGCAGTCATTCAATTGGCCGGTATTCGCAGTCGCTCTGACGCTCATGGCCGCGCCGGTGGCACAAATTGCTTCTCGCTGCCTGTCACGCGGCCGGCTTTGGATCGACGCCGCGCCATAGATTGGCCGTTGTGAGCTCCTCGCGGCCGCACGCCTTCAGGTAGACAAACAGTTGCGTGCGATAAGCCGCGTGTCCGCCCAGCACGTACTGCACAATGAAGGCGCCTCGGGTCGTCTTCTGCCCGTCGAACCCGGTCATCTCGGTTCGAAAATCGGCGTCTGGCATCGCTGACAGCAGACTGGCATACGTGTCGGACTGCGCCGTGATTCTCGCGAGTATCTCGTCGAAGCCGCAGGCGCCGGCGTCCCCGGCGGCCGCCTGCCAGGCAGCCGGGTCGAAGCTCGACTTGGCGGTCTCGATCAGCATTGGCCCCATATAGCTCAAATATCTCAACAGCTCGAGGGAGCTCCGCTGTTTCGCTGTGGGGCGGTAGTCGAGCTGCGCTCGATCGATCTTCCCAGCCAGGTGAACGAGTATTCGGACTTCCTTCTGCAGCGCGCTGATAAGCTCGGATTTGCTCAGAACCATTGGGCCTCCATTTTCATGCGTCCATAGCCTAGTCCAAGTGTAGGATTCAGGCCTATGCTCACCATCCGCCGACGCCTCTCCTTCTGTTTCATCGCCGGCGCTTTGCTCGCGGCGACCGGCTGCACCCAGAACAGCAGCGACATCAGCTCGCAGGCCACGCCCGCGGATCTCGTCGTCACAAACGCACACATCGTGACGATGAACGACCGTCGCGAGGTCATCGAAAGCGGCGCCGTGGTAATCCAGGGCTCCCAGATCGTGGCTGTGGGCCCGGCGTCGATCGCGACGGGCTATAAAGCCGCGAAGACGATTGACGCCGGCGGCGGCATCGTGATGCCCGGCCTCATCAACACGCATACGCACGTCTCGATGACGGTGTTTCGTGGTCTGGGAGACGACGTCCCGGATCGACTGCGGACGTTGATCTTTCCCCTGGAGAAAGCGCTCATCGATCGAGAGCTTGTCTACTGGGGCGGTCTTCACGGAATGATCGAAATGATCGAAGGCGGCGTGACGACGTTTGCCGACATGTACTACTTCGAAGACGAGGTCGCCAAGGCAGCGACGAAGATTGGTCTTCGCGGCGTCCTTGGCGAAACCATCGTCAATTTTCCGGCTCCCGACGCTGCCGAGCCCTACGGTGGTCTGGCGTACGCCAGGACATTCGTGGCCGCATTCCAGAATAATCCGCTGATCACGCCGGCCCTGGCACCTCACGCGCCCTACTCGCTCGACGAGGCTCACCTCCGCCTGGTGGCCAAGGAGGCGGACGCGCTGAACACGCCGGTACTCATTCATGTAGCCGAGATGACCGACGAAGTGGAGACTCTGCGCAAAGAGCGCCATCAGACGCCGGTTGAGTACCTCGACGCGATCGGCCTGCTGAGTCGCAGGGTCGTCGCCGCCCACTGCATCCTCGTGAACGATACCGACATTCAACTGCTGAAGCAGCGCGACGCCGGCGTCGCGCACGCCA
>JAMQPK010000241.1 GCA_023717525.1 Vicinamibacterales bacterium
GGGGATTGAGAAGGCGGTTGGCGTCGCGCTGAAGGCATTCGGCGGGCCGCCAGACATTCTCATCAACAACCTGGGTGTCGGCAACGCCTCTTCGTTCGAGACGCTGACCGACGAGCAGTGGGCACACTCGTTCCAGGTCAATGTGATGGGGACGGTGCGAACCTGCCGAACGCTTCTGCCGAAGATGGCAGAGCGCGGATCGGGCGCCGTCGTCAACACCGGCTCCGACCTTGCCAAGCAGCCGGAGCCCGGATTCATGGACTACGGCAGCTCCAAGGCCGGGCTCTTGTACCTGACCAAAGCGCTCGCGAAGCAATACGCGCCTGGGGTGCGCGTGAACGCGGTACTGCCCGGGCCGATCTGGTCGAAGATGTGGACCAGGCCCGGCGGTATCGTCGATCAGCTCGTGCAGCACTACGGCCTCGATCGGGACGCGTCTGTGAAGCGGTTCCTCGAAGATCGGCAGATGCCCATGGGTATTGGCAATCCCGAGGACGTGGCCCATGCGGCGGTGTTCCTTGCGTCTCCTCTGGCGAAATTCATCACCGGCGCCGCGCTCGATATCGGCGGCACCATACGAGGTCTCATCTAATGAGTGTCGACTACACGTCCTTCGGCTTGACCGACAAGGTGGCCATCGTCAGCGGCGCATCTCAGGGCATCGGCAAGGCCATCGCGCTGGCGCTGGCGCAGGCCGGCGCGCACCTGGTGCTCGCGAAACATCCCAGCGGACGTCAGGATGAAATAAAACAAGTCCAGGCCGAGATCGAACGGCTCGGGCGCAAGGCGCTGATTGTGATGACGGACGTGGCAGACGTCGGGCAGGTGAATGCTCTGATCGACAAGACCAAGGAGACGTTCGGTCGAATCGACATCCTCGTGAACAACGCGAGCTGGACCGGCAACTCGATGGCCCTCGATGTGACCGAAGAGGAGTTCGACAAGACGATGTCGGCTTCTGTGAAGAGCGTGTTCTTCGCGTGCCAGGCTGCGGCGCGTGTGATGATTCCGCAAGGTGGCGGCAAGATCATCAACCTCGGATCGAACTTCGGCGTCGTGGCGTTTCCGTCGCGCTCCGTGTACGCAGGTGCCAAGGCCGCCGTCCATCATCTTTCGCGTGCGATGTCGGTGGAGTGGGCCAAGCACGGTGTTGCCGTGAACGTCGTCGCGCCGTGCATCGTCGAGACCGAATCGCGGAAAGTGATTCTCGAGCGGCCGGGCTACAAGGAATGGGCGACAAAGACGATGTTGCCGGTCGGGCGCTGGAATCAGCCGGAAGATCTGATCGGTGCGGTGTTGTTTCTTTCGAGCCATCTGTCCGACATGGTAGTCGGGCATGTGCTGATGGTCGACGGCGGGTGGACGCTGCAGTAGTCGTCCATCGTCGATCGTCCATCGTCGATCGACTTACGGGTAGGGGTCGTTGCCGTCCAGCGGCTCGATCTGACTGTCTGGCGGCACTACCGGCTCGACACCGGCGGCGACCATCACCTCGCGGAGGGCAGCCTCGGTCGGCGGCGATTTCTGAATATTCATGCCGCGATGAACACCCTTGGTGATCATCAGCGGCGTCCAGCCTTTCTTGTTCTTCCGATTCCAGATCTCGATCCTGGCGCCGCGCTCGGCAAGCAGGCGGACGGCGGCCGGCATCTGCTTGTAGGCTGCGCCGTGCATCGCCGTTTCCCCGTTCTTGTCGACGGCGTTCACGTCGTTGCCAAGGTCGAGCGCGACCTTGATCGCGTCAACCACCTCGGCGTCGGTCCCCGGATCCTCCGGCGGCGAGTTGGTGCCGACGCCGGCGGCCACGAGCAGCGGCGACGTGTTGTCGTTGTTCGGCATCAGCGGATCGGCGCCGAGCTGCGCGAGCACGCGCATCAGCGGCGCATCGGCGGTGCGGGCGGCGAGCAGAAACGGTGTTGCGCCGATAGCGTTGATGGCCGTGATGCCGAGGTTATTCGGCCGTCTTGTCGCTTTCGCGTTCACCTTCGCGCCGTGTGCGACCAGCTGCTTGACGAACTCCAGGCTGTCGACCTTGCCAGAGCCTTCGGGCGCCGGGTCGTTGCTGCCGTACAAGCCGACCTTGCGCACGGAACTGACCTGGTGAAGGGCCGTCCATCCGAGCGGCGCCGAGTTGGGATCCGCCCCCTTGTCGACGAGCATCAGCGCGAGCTCGAAATGCGCGTTGCCCGACGCCAGGAGAAATGCGTTCACGCCGGTCCCCTTTTCGCGCGGCAGCGCATCGTTCACGTTCGCGCCGGCGGCCAGCAGAACCTTCGCGACGTCGAGACGTCCGTCGCGTGCAGAAAACAACAGGGGTGTGAATCCGCCCGTCGAGCGCGCATTGACGTCGGCACCGGCGGCGACCAGTGTCTCCACGACGGCCGTGTGCCCCTCGGACGCCGCCCACATCAACGCGGTCTGGCCGCGGCCGCTCTCCTTGGCGTTCACGCCGGCGCCCTTGGATAGCAGGAGCTTCACCGAGTCGAGGCTGCCTGTGCGCGCGGCCGCCATCAACACCGTCTCACCACCGGGAAGCGCCGTGTTGGCATCCGCACCATGGTCGAGCAGCAGGCGGACGATGGGGAAGTTGCCGCTTTCGCAGGCTACGGCTAGCGGTGTGACGCCGTAGCGGTTTGCCGCCTTTACGTCGGCGCCAGAGCGGACGAGCTTTTCGGCAGCCGCGAGGTCGTTGGCGCGGGCAGCCAGGTGCAGCGGCGTCGTGCCATCGACTGCGGCACCATTTGGTCCAGGCGCCGCAAAGAGGCCTGCCGTCAGGACGATCATCGCCATCACGGGAGCGAAATGTCCCTTTCGCAGCGAAACTGACGCTGCACGAACACGCCGCTGCAGGGACATCTCGCTCCCGTGCTGGCGGTTGTCGCCCAAACGTCTTTGCGTCTCTGCGTCTCTGCGTCGAAACATGCGGCCTCTTATTAGATCGACGCCGGTTGAAGCAGTTCGTCGACCTTGCCGTCGCTGTCGCCGAACTTGTCGAGATGCACGCCTACCCAGTCGAGCATCGTCAGGTGCACGTTGGCGAGCGCGGTCGGCTTTTCGTATTTGATGTGACGTCCGCCCTTCATTCGCCCGGCGCCGCCGGCCACGATGATTGGCAGGTTGAGGTGATCGTGCACGTCGGGGTTGCCCAGGCCGCTGCCGAGCATGATGGTCGAGTGGTCGAGCAGACTGCCATCGCCGTCCGGCGTCGACTTCAGCCGGTCGATGTAATAGGCGAACATCGACACGTGATACTGATTGATCTTCGCAAGCTTCTCGAGCTTGACGGGATCGTTGCCGTGATGCGACGTCGGATGATGCGGCTCGGGCACGCCAATCTGTGGATACGTGCGAGTGCTGACCTCGCGCGCCATCTGGAACGTGATCACCCTCGTCAGGTCGGCTTGCAGCGCCAGCACCTGGAGGTCGTACATCAGCTTCACGTGCTCTTCCCAGGAGGCAGGCGCCGTCAGCGGGCGATCGAACTCCGGCAGCACCTCGCCAAGCGGATCGGCCGCTCTCTTCTCTGCGTTCTGAATACGGCGCTCGACCTCGCGCACCGATTCGAGATACTGACCGACCTTCGCACGGTCGCCCGCGCCGAGCTTCCTGCCCAGGCCCGAAATCTCGGCGCTCAGGGCATCGAGCATGCTGCCGTTCCGCCGTTGTTCGGCACGTCTCTGCTCGGGGCTGGCGCCGTCGCCGAACAGCCGTTCGAAGAGCAGCCGCGGGTCGGCCTCGCTCGGCAGCGGGCTCGTGGGCGACGACCACGACAGCGAATTCATGTACACGCACGCGAGACCGTTGTCACAATTGCCGACCTGCGCCTGCATTTCCGTCCCGAGCTCGAGCGAGGGGATAGCCGTCTCGCGGCCGATCGACTGCGCCGCGATCTGGTCGCACGTGGTCGCCAGCTCGAAGTCGCTGCCCTCGGTCTTCTTCGCAAGCACCGTGCTGAGGAATGCCGCGTTTCCCGTGGCGTGATTGCCGGGGCCGTACGCCCGCTTCAGCTCGGTGTTCGTCAGAACATTGATGTAGTCGAGATGGGGCGCGAGCGGCGCCAGCGACGGCGACAGCTCGGTGAGTACGCCAGTCGTCGGCGGTGTCCATTTGGCGGCGTTCATCCCCATCGGAATGTACACATAGCCGAGTCGCCGGGCTCGGTTGGCGGGCGTAGCGGCCAGGGCGGTCATCGCCGGGAACATCGCATCCAGCAGCGGCAGCGCCAGCGTGGTGCCGACGCCGCGCAGGAACGTGCGCCGCGGCAGAGCGATCTTCGAAATGATCATTCCGAGCTCCTCATTTGAAACGGCGTGCTCTTCACGATGCTCATGACGAGCGTCGAGAATCGATAGTCGTCGGTCTGCGAGTCGCGCAGGATCGCCCGCACGGCGGGCCCGTCGTAAGGTTCGATACCGCGGCCGAGCGCGTACGTCATCAGCTTCTCGGTGACGGTCCTCACGAAGAGATCGGGATGCTTCAACAGCGCCTGCTTCAAGCCTTTGACGCCCTCGAAGTTGTCGCCATTCGGCAGCCCCCCAGCGGCATCGACTGGTGAGCCGTCCTCGCCCTTCGTACGCCAGCGGCCGATCGCATCGAAATTCTCGAGCGACAGGCCGATGGGATCCATCAACATGTGGCACGACGAGCACGCTGGATTGTCCCGATGCTGCGCCATGCGCTCGCGCATGGTCGGCACGCGATCTTCGCTCCTGGCTTCCTTCAGTGGCGGCACGCCTGGCGGCGGCGCCGGCGGAGGCGTACCGAGGATGTTTTCGAGCACCCATTTGCCGCGCAGCACCGGCGATGTGCGATTGGCATAGGACGTCGCGAGCAGAATGCTGCCCTGGCCGAGCAACCCGCCGCGCACGCTGTCGTCGGGCAGCGCGATGCGCCGGAACTGCGTGCCGTATACATCCGGGATGCCGTAGAACTTCGCGAGGCGTTCGTCGACGAAAGTGTAGTCCGCGCGCAGGAGATCGAGCACGCTGCGGTCTTCCTTCATCACGCTTTCAAAGAACAACTCCGTCTCATGCCTGAACGCCTTCCGCAGGTTGTCGTCGAACGTCGTGAACTTCCGCGAGTCGGGGACGATGGCCGAGAGGTTGCGAAGATAGAGCCACTGCTCGGCGAAATTATTGACGAGCGACGCAGATCGCTCGTCGGCCAGCATTCGCCGTACTTGTTTCTCGAGCACCTTCGGATCGCGAAGTTTTCCACGCGTGGCGATGTCGAGCAGTTCGTCGTCCGGAATACTGCTCCACAGGAAGAACGAGAGGCGCGAGGCCAGTTCGAGATCGGGGATCGTCCATCGTCCATCGTCGATCGTCGATCGTCTGGCAGATGGTGCCGGCTCGCGCTCGATCTTGAAGAGGAACTCGGGCGACAGCAGGATTTTTTGAAGCGCGAGCTGGATGCCGTTTTCGAAACCGCCGTCGGCGCGTCCTTCTTCGTAGAACTTCAGGGGCGTCTTGAGATCTTCATCGGTCGCGGGCCGTCGATACGCCCGTCGAGCGAAGGCACTGACGATAGTTCGCGCGCACGTCGCTTCCTGCTGAGGTGTCGCCGGCCGGCAGGTGAAGATCCGTTTCCGGCTCGGCGTGTCGCCTGCGCCTGTCGCATCGAACGGTCCGGTAATGGCGACTGAATACACCGCTGGCTGTGTCCGCGGGTGCCGGTCGAGATTGAAGGCGACAGGGTACGGCTGCCGCTCTGTCTCGAGGACGACCGTCGGAGTTTTCAGGAACGCCGCGGCAATCTGATGGGCGCCGGCCTTCAGCGGCATCCGGATGTTGAACCCTTCATCGACCGACGAGTCGTCGTACTCGATCTCGTAGCCGCCGCCGACGTGAGGCGTTCTGGCGACCGGCTTCACAGTGAAGATGTTCGCGCGTTCGCCGTCGAGCGTCAGCTCGAGGTCGTAACTCCCGGTCATCCCCAGGCCTTCGACGTGCTCGTTGCGGTCGCGGTAGAGCCGAACCTGGAACTCGTACGTTGCGTCGAGAGGGAACGTGTACGAGAACGCTGTCCCGCCGCGCGTGCCGAGGGGCATGTTGGCGAGGTGATCCTCCTGCGTCAGATCGACAGGGACATTCACCGTGTACGTCGTCGGAGCGCGCACGGCCGTTCCTACGGCAAGCCGACTGACCTTCTGAGCCGATGCCAGATATTTCTCCATCAGCATCGGCGAGAGATTGCCGACGGTGACGTTGTCGAATCCAAAGCTCGAATCATCCGCCGGAAGAAGAGAGGACACGTCCACGTCGAGGGCGAACAGGTCCCGAATCGCGTTGCGATACTCGGTCCGCGTCAGTCGCCGGAATGTCTCGGTACGGCCTGGATGGGGGGCCGTCGCTGCGATGCGATCAAGCGTGGTCTCGAGGTGGTTGACGAGGGCGTCGTAGGTCGCCTCGTCCGGCCTCGGCCGCCCGATGGGCGGCATGGCTCGGCCGCGGAGCTTTCTGGCCACCTTCTCCCATTCGTTGGTGTGGCCGTTCAGGTCGGCGATGCTCATCGCACTGAGCGACAGCCCGCCAGACTTCAGCTTGTCGTTGTGGCAGCTCGTGCAATATCGATTCAGCGTCGCCTGTTCGGGCGACACCTGGGCACGCACTGCTCCCGAGGTGGCCACCACCAGCAGCGACAAACCGCCGAGCCAGATGCGTTGGCTGGTCGTCAATTTTGGATATATAAGTATAGCCAGTGAAACCGCTGTTCGCCGCCCTTATCTTGCTCATGCTGCCCGGTTTCGCCCTTTCGGCCTGGGCGCAGAGCGACCCGCCCGCCATATGGAAGGGGGTCTTCACCCAGGCCCAGGTCGAGCGTGGCAAAACCGTGCTCGAGACGCACTGTGTGCGTTGCCACGCGGCGGACAGGGACCGTGCCCTGGCAGGCGAGATCTTCGAACTGCACTGGGGAGGACGCACAGTCGACCGTCTCTTCCGCAAGATGAGAGAGACCATGCCCCCGAAGCAGGCAGGCATGGTGAGTGACGCCGACAAGCTGGATGCCTTGGCGGCGGTGCTCGAGCAGAACGGCTTTCCTCCTGGCGAGAAGGACCTGACAGGCGACGAGACGATGCTCGCCGCTCTTCGTATGTTGCCGCGCGAAGGTCCGCTGCCGATGAAGACCGGGATGTTCGTGGAGGTGATTGGGTGCCTCTCACAAGATCCCAAGTCGACGTGGTTCGTGACGAGCGCCACCGATCCCCTGCCAAGCAGTCTCGATGATCCTGCACTCGATCCGCAGCAGGCGGCAGCTGCTGCGCTTGGCAGTCAGACCGTCCAGTTGCTGTATCCGTCTCCGGACCCTGCACCGCACCGGGGAAAGAAGGTGCGCGTGCAAGGTCTGCTGATTCGCAACAACACACCGGGCGATCGCATCAACATGATCGCGCTGACGCCGCTCGCCGCCGACTGCCGCCCGTAATTTTCTTCCGCATCGCAGAAATTGCGCTCCACGCACTGAAGTCAGTTGGCAAATCCGGCCGACGATGGTAGCGTCGTCGTCGGCTGTCGCCCTGGTGGACGGCGGCACGCATTTCGCACTGAAACGGGTTCGTGACTGAGACATCTCTGGACGAACGCGTGGCAGTACTCGAGGGGCAGTTGAGCGGAAAGAGCATCGCACAGCATTTTCGAGCGCAGGCCGAGCTCATCGACCGACGATTCATTGAGGTCGACCTGCGGTTCACTGCGATGGGTGCCAGCTTCGTGGCGATGGACGCGAGGTTCATCGCGATCGACAGGCGCTTTGATGCGATCGATGCGAGGTTCACCGCGGTCGATCAGCGATTTGTGGCGCTCGACATACGGCTGATGGCGATGGATGAGCGCTTCTCGCGCATCGATAGCGACCTCGCTGCCCTCAAGAAGGACGTGGGCGAGGTTCGCGACGGTATTGCCCTGATAATCGCGAAGCTCGACCGCGTCCTCCCGGCCTGACCTACGCGAACGGGTTCTCGTCTGCGCTCGGTCCGTACACCGACGGCACGGGCACGTTCAGCAGCCGCAAATACACCACGAGCTGTCCGCGGTGGTGGTACCAGTGGTTCAGCATGATGGACCTCACCATGCCGACACGCGGCAGCGCCATCAGCGTCTGCGTTCCGCGTCGAAGCGTCCATTCCGTCATCATGCCGGCGTCAGTCCATCCCGAGAGCTTGCTGCTGGCCGTCGCGACGCTCTGGTCCAGAGCCGTCATCAACTCGCCGGTCGACTTCGCTTCGGCCTGAACGAACTGCGGGATTTCGCTCTGGTTTTCAGTGATGAGCGTTGCCACTTGACCAGGCGTCTGCGCCACGTGAAGCGCGAGTTGTCCCAACGACATCGATTTCGGATGCGGCTTCCACGACAATTTGTCCGCCGGCACGCGCTCGAGTACCCGCCGCGTGGTGTCTGCTTCGCGCGCCAACTCGTCGATAAACGGATTCGCCATCGCCATCATTGCACCTCCATGGTTTGTTGAAGCTTGTCGAAAATGCCGCCCCAGCCGTTGACATGGCTGTCGCGAGCGGCTTCGGTCTTGAAGCGCTCGTGCGTCAGCGTGATCTTCGTCTGCCGCTGAGCGACTCTGGTGAAAACGATCGTCACGAGCGTGTCGCCGGCCGGTTCGCTCTTCCAGGTGAAAACAAGACGATGGGGCCGGTCGATCTCGCGGTATTCGCCTTCGTGCGGAATCGTGTTCGGCCCGTTCTTGAAGACGAACGAGAAGTTCCCTCCGACCACCGGATCTGTTTCGGCCGTATCGAGCGAGGCCGTGCCTGGCCGCATCCACTGCTTCAGCGATGCGGGATCGAGCCAGGCGTCAAAGACCTGATCGATTGGGCCGGGAATGACGCGTTCGACGGTAAGGGAGGGCTCATTCATGATGGGCGGCGCCTTTCGCTTCAAAGAACTTCGCAAGGTTATCGAGCTGGTCGGTCCAGAACTTCCGGTGATAGCGAATCCATCGCTCGGCTGACGTGAGCCGCCCCGGATCGACGCGGAGCAGATGTTCGCGGCCGACGACGCGCCTTTTCACGAGCCGTGCGCGTTCGAGCACGACGACGTGCTTCGAGACGGTGTTCAGCGACAGCCGGTGACGGCGCGCGAGATCGGTGACGCGCGTCTCTCGTGCCCCGGCGAGCTGCGTCAGCATGCGCCGGCGCGTGCGATGGCTCAGCGCGAAGAACGCCTGGTCGAGCGACGTTTCTAAATGTTCACCCATTAGGGTGAATGATAATGCCAGGCGGTCTGGTGGAGTCAAGCGGAAAAGAATCTATTTCGGCGACGCCACGAACTTGTACCCCACGCCGCGGACGGTTTGCAGGTGTTTCGGCCGCGAGGGTTCCTTTTCGATGTATTTGCGGAGGCGCGCGATGAAGTGATCGATCGCGCGCGTGTCGGTGTCTTCGTGCAGATTCCAGACGTCTTCGAGCATGTTCTTGCGCGAGACCGCCTTGCCCTCGTGCTGCACCAGGTAGCGCAGCAGGTTCGCTTCCATCAGCGTGAGCGGGTACTTCCTGGCGCGCACCTGCAACTCCTGGGCATCGAAATCGACGGTCTTGCCGGCAAACGTGTAAGGTGCAGACCGTGCCGGGCCGCTTGCGGCATCTCTGGCGGCCTTGTGCCACGCGTGACGGCGGAGCAGGGCGTTGATGCGCGCAACCAGAATCGACAGCTCGAAGGGCTTCGGCAGGTAGTCGTCGGCGCCTGCCTCGAAGCCGCTCAGGACGTCTTCGGCGCGGCCGCGAGCCGTCAGCATCAACACAGGAATCAGCCAGCCCTTCGCCCGCATCCGCGAAGCCACCGTGAAGCCATCGATGCCGGGCAACATGACGTCGAGGACCACCAGGTCGATGTTCGCGGCATCGGCCGCCAGGGAGGCCAGCGCGGCTTCACCCGTGTCGGCCAGGACAACCGAGTGGCCGTCGGCCTCCAGATTGAAGCGGAGGCCGGAGGCGATGTGGGCTTCGTCCTCGACGACGAGTAAGCGGGACATTGGTGCGAAATATATCAGGCTTGATCGCGCGCCGCTGGGTCTGACACTTCTGTAATCGGCCGGCGGAAAACCGGCGTTGATTTCAGTCTGTGCAGGGCTGTAAATGTCAATAAACGCCTAGCTTATAAAGGGTTGTGCCCGCCAGCTTGTGGCAGCCGCTTTGCGTTACCGTTTCGGTCGGGCAACACTTACAGGAGGCTTGCTAGATGATCTGGATTGTCGCGATTGCCATGGCGGTCGTTGGCGGGTTCTGGGTGAAAGTGCGGCGTCAGCGGAAAGCGAAGAGTTAGGGTACGGGGGGACGCGACCAGGGGGGTCGGGTGCCAGTCGGAAAAAGGCACCCGACCCCTTTTTTACTTGGTGATGAACGTACCGGCCCGCAGCTCGGCGTAGGCCTGCTGCAGTTCCTGATTCGTATTCATCACAATTGGCCCCCGCCACGCGACCGGTTCCTGCAGCGGCTTGCCTGAAACGAGCAGGAACCTGATGCCCTCATCACCGGCCTGAACGACGATCTCGTCGCCGCGGTCGAATAGTACCAGCGAGCGGTTGCTGACCTCGTCGATCGCTCCATCATCTGCGCCGCCGACCTGTTCGGTCTTGACCGGCTGTAGATCCGACGCATCGCGGAACGTGCCCGATCCCGCAAACACATAGGCGAACGCGTTGTTCGCTCTGTCTACCGCAATCTTTTTCTTCTTGCCTGGCGGTACCGAGATATCGAGATAGCGCGGGTCGGCCGCAACGCCTTCGACAGGTCCGCTCTGGCCCCAGAAATTTCCGATGATGACGCGCGCGCGTGTGCCGTCATCCTCCGTCACTTCGGGAATGTCCGTCGCGGAGATGTCCTGATAGCG
>JAMQPK010000048.1 GCA_023717525.1 Vicinamibacterales bacterium
ACGAACAACAGCGCGCTGGTGGTGAACCGGAACAACGCGATCACGGTGGCGGCGGCGATCGGGGGGACGGGGAGCCTGACGCAGAGCGGGACGGGGACGACCTCGCTCACGGGCACGAACACCTACAGCGGAGCGACAGCCATTTCCGCTGGCACGCTGCGAATCGGTGCAGGCGGCGCCACGGGCACACTCGGAACAGGCGACGTCACGATCGACGCTGGCGCCACGCTCGCCTTCAACCGGAACGATACAGACACGGTGAGCAACACAATCACCGGCGCCGGAACGCTATCGCACGTAGGCAGTGGCACCACCACACTTACCGCTGCGATCAACAGCGTAGGTGCCACGACGGTGACGGCGGGCACGCTTGACGTTGACACGGTGCTGGAAACGCCCGTCATCAATATGGGCAGCGGGGTGCTCAACATCGACGGCACCGTGCAGGCCACTGGCGCGACGCAGACGTCGATCATCGGCGTCGCGGCAGGCGCAAGCACCATCAATGTGAATGCCGGTGCGACGCTTCGCGCCAACGGTGATCTTGGCGACGGCGTCGATCAGTTGACGCTCGTCGGCAATCTGGATACCGGCGGTGCGACATTCGGATTCGGCGATGGCGACGATCGTATGCGGCTGCACGACACGGCTGTGGCCAACGCGGTGTTCGATGCTGGGACTGGAACGAGCGATCGGCTCACCCTTGCGGGCAGCGGCAGCGGCACTCTGGATGTAGGTACGATCGGTGCGACTGGCACCTACCGCAACTTCGAAGACTTCCGTAAGGAGGAGAGCGGCACCTGGACACTGACCGGCAGCGATCTGCTGTCGCTCGGCTGGACCGTCTCGGCGGGAACACTGGTGGCCAACACGATCAGCCTTCAGGGGAACGTCACGAACAACTCCGCCGTGATCTTCGACCAATCTGTGGCGGGCACGTACGCCGGCACGATCTCGGGTACCGGAAGCGTCACCAAACTCGGAGCCGGCGTGCTGACGCTGAGCGGTGCGAACACGTACTCGGGATCGACGCTGGTGAGCGCTGGCACGCTGGCTGTCGACGGATCGCTCGGCAGCACGCCCGTGTCCGTGCAGTCGGGCGCAACGCTCGGCGGTGTTGGCACGATTGCCGGACCAGTCACCATCGAGTCCGGTGGAACCCTGGCGCCTGGCCTCTCTCCGGGCACGCTGACGGTCGGGGCGTTGAACCTGCTTCCCGGGTCGATTCTCGACTACGAGCTCGCGACGGCTGGAGTGGTTGGCAGCGGCATCAACGACCTTGTGATTGTGACCGGCGATCTCACGTTGGACGGAACGTTGAATGTCTCGGGCCTGTCGGGCTTCGGCGTTGGCACCTATCGCTTGATCGACTACGGGGGCGCTTTCACCGATAACGATCTGGGTTTTGGCATGCTTCCAGTGGGTTACTCGTATCAACTGAACGCCGCGAGTCCAGGGCAAGTAAACCTTGTTGTCTCGCTGGCGGCATCCGATCCCGTGCAGTACTGGGACGGCGCGGGTCCGGGCGCCAATGGTGTGGTCAACGGCGGCTCGGGGGTGTGGACCGCGGGCGCCGCGAATTGGACCAACGCAGCGGGCTTCAGCAATCAGGCATGGGGCGGTCAGGCCGCGGTTTTCGGCGGCGCCGGCGGCACGGTCACGGTTGAAGGCCAGATCGATGTTGCCGGCCTGAGCTTCGCAAGCAGCTACGCGTTCGCACAGGGTCCGGCTGGTGAGCTGAATACGGCGACGACAGGCACGCTCATCCACACCGACTCGGGTGTGACGGCGGCCATCGGAGTGCCGATCGTCGGGAGCGGCGGACTCTATCTCGAAGGGAGCGGGCTCGTCACGTTGACTGCGGCCAATAGCTATGCAGGCGGCACGCACATTAACGGTGGAGCGCTGTCTGTCTCGTCGGACGCCAATCTCGGCGCCGCGTCAGGCTCGCTGTCGTTGAACGGCGCCATGCTGCAGACCACAGGCGATCTGACGTCTGCGCGCTCGACAACCCTGGGATCGGGCGGCGGCACGTTCGACACTGTTGGCGGCACGACGTTTCACCTCGCGGGCGGCATCGAGGGCGCGGGTGGGTTGACCAAGGCGGGCGCCGGCGTGTTGATGCTGACCGGCGACAACTCGTATTCGGGCGGCACGGTCGTTCGGAGCGGCACGCTGCAGATCGGCGACTGCGGCACGAGCGGACGCATCGAAGGCGATATCCGCAACGACAGTGCGCTCGTCTTCAGTCGAGCCGACACGACGGCGGTGTCCGGTTCGATCTCCGGATCGGGATCCCTTATCAAGACCTGCACAGGCACGCTTGTGCTGACGGGTGCCAACAGCTACTCAGGCGGAACGCTGATTTCCTCGGGTATCGTGCAAGGGGACACACGAAGTCTTCAGGGTGGAATCGTCGACAACGCCGAGCTCATCTTCGACCAGCGAACAGACGGCGCGTTCGACGGCACGTTGTTCGGCACGGGGACAGTCACGAAAACTGGTGCCGGTATGCTTCGCCTCACGGGCGCGCATGGAGTTCAGGGCACGACGTTCATCGATCAAGGCACGCTGAAATTCGACGGCACAGTGGCCGGTGGAGTCGTCGTGAAGGCGGGCGGGGCCTTCGACGCGACGGGCGCGATCGGTGGATCGCTGACCAGTGATGGCCTCGTCGTGGGCAATCTGCGGGTGGGTGGCAACGTTGCGTTCAATCCCGGTTCGCAGTATCGGACGGTCGTCGACGCGGCCGGAAGCAACTTCGCGATCGTGACGCCCGGGCAGGCGGCCATCGATCGCGCGACGATTGTCGTCGATCCGATTTCGGGCGACTACGGCCGCGTCACACAGTACGCGGCGCTGCACGCGGCTTCCGGGCTCTCAGGGTCCGCCACGGTCAGAAGTTTGGTGCCAACGCTCGAACCGTACCTGTCGCAGGACAGCGCGACGCTGTTCGTCACGCTCCTGCGGTTGGATCTTCCCCTTCAAGACTATGCCACCGGCCCGGCTGGCGCCGCCGCCTCGGGCGCGCTCGACCGCGCGAAAGCCGGCGCGACGGGCGATCTCGCGCGAGTCGTTCGAGAGTTGACGGCGCTTGAAGACGCAGGGCTGGGGGTGGCGCTTGAAGAGATTGGCGGAGAGATTCATGCGTCGGCCACGCAGCTCGCGGCCATGGACGGCGAGGCCGTCACCGATCTCGTGCGCGGCGAGATCTCGAATCGGATCGCGGCGAGTGAAACCCGATTCTGGAACACGCGTCATCGTCGCCGGACATGGTTCCATCTGATGGCAGAACGTTCGTCCCTGGACGCTGGTCCTGTGCACGGAGGTCACGCGAGTCTTCAGGGGTTGGCGATGGGGACAGATTGGAGCGTTGGCCAGGGATGGCTTGTGGGCGTGGGCGGGAGCTATGCGGATGGCCGGCTTCTGCTCGACGGCGTCGACGAGTCGAGCGAGTTCTCGTCGCCACGCGCGATCTCATACATTGGATACGCCAGGGATCGCTGGGGAGTGGACGGCGGTGTCAGCGTCGCGCGCGCGGCGTACGAAGCGCGAAGGCGTCTGTACTTCATGGCCATTGCCCCCACGGGCAAGCCACTCTTCGGGGGAGTCGACCGCGAGGCTGCCAGCACTCCATCCGGCTACACCGCAGATTTCTGGGGAGAAGGACGCGTGAAGGCGATGCTGGGATCCTGGAACATCCAGCCCTCGGCCGGCGTGCGCCATTCGCACTACGGCCTGGCCTCGTGGGAGGAAGCGGGAGCCGGCGGTCTTTCGCTTGGCGCGACGGCTCAGTCGATTGCGTCGACTCAGGCCGATGCGGGCGTCCGGCTGAGCAGGAACGCGGGCCGTTTCCAACCGTTCTTTTCGACGTCGTATCGCCGCGAGCTCGGTACGGGTCGCACAGCGAGGTCCGTCGCCTTCCTCGATGCGCCCGGCGACCCTTTCGACATCGAAGGGCTGCGTTTCGCGCGTGACTCGGCCGCCGGCCAGATCGGTTTCACCCTGATGAACAATGCGTTCGGGGTGTCGGTATGGTATGAAGGGCGCCGCGCCCGCCAGCAGACGCGTCACATTTTCCAGTTGGCGCTGGGATTTGAGTAGGGCGACACTCATATGCATATGCGCAGGGTCATAAGTGTTGCCGCGTGGTTGATGACGGCCGCCACGGCGTTCGCACAGGCGCCGCCTACCCTTCCTGGTGGAGCCACTCAGCTGCAGGAGACACACGGCGACTGGCGTGTGGTGTGCACCCTGCAGAACAATCAGCGGCGCTGCGGCATGCTGCAGCAGCAGGCTGACAAGGACAGCCACCAGCTGGTCGTCGCGATCGAGTTGCGGGCGGTCACCGCCGGCAAGGCGGAGGGCACGATTGTGCTGCCCTTTGGGCTGGCTGTCGATCGCTCTGTGGGCCTTCAGATAGATGACTCTCCTGGCGTTGCGCTGCCATTTCGCACCTGCCTGGCCGTTGGCTGCCTCGTGATGGTGACGTTCGAGGGCTCGGCGCTCGGGGCGCTCGGCAAGGGCGCAGTCCTCACGGTGACGACGACACCCGGCGATGGAGTTCAAGCAGCGGCCTTCAAGATCTCGCTGAACGGCTTCGCGAGCGCGTTTGCCCGGACGGCCGAACTGTCGAAGTAGGCGGAGAAGCTCCAGTGTTCAAATCCCCCGGTTTCAGTTAGAATCACGCTTCACTAAAATCGACCAATTCGACGAAAATTCCTAGGGTTTCAAACCATTTTGAGGGGCGTGATCATGAGCGGAAGCGCTATGAAGAGGTGTGGTGGCGTTGTTCTCCTGGCGGTTCTGCTGTCTGCCATTTCCACAGAGGCGGCGGCGCAGGCGCTGTATGGCGCGCTCACCGGAACCGTCACGGATGAAACGGGCGCGGCGCTTCCAGGCGCGACCGTCACCGTGACGCAGACGGCGACCAATCTGACGCGCGAGACGGTGACCAACGAGACCGGCAGCTACAACATCGCGAACCTGTTGCCTGGCACCTATCAGATTGTCGCGTCACTACAGGGCTTTCAGACCTACACGGCACGCGACATCGCGGTCAGGCCAAACCTGACGCTTCGCGTCGATCCGCGGCTGAGCGTCGGCACAGTGCAGGAGTCGATTGTCGTGTCCGGCACGTCGGTCGTTCTTCAGACCGAGAGCGCCGCCGTGCAGTCGTTGACAACCAGCGATCAGCTCGAAACGATACCGACGAGCGGCCGTGCGTATCAGACGGCCCTCGCGCTGATGCCGGGCGTCGCGCAGCCCAACTACGATCAGTCGGGCGGGAGCAACAATCCGACGAGGGCGATGGCCATCACCGTCAACGGCCAACCGCCGAGCAACACCGTGGTCCGGCTCGACGGCGTGACCCAGATCAATCAGTTTTTCCAGCAGATCCAGGCCTACAGCCCAAGCCTCGAGGCGATCGAGACCGTCAGCGTCGTCACCAACAGTTTCGACGCGGACCAGGGGATGGCCGGCGGCGCGTCGGTGAACGTCCAGGTGAAGAGCGGAACGAACACCCTGTCTGGCTCCTTGTTCGAGTACGCGACCGACTACGGGATGAAGGCAAAGAATTTCTTCCTGCCGGCCGGCGATCCGAAGGGCACCGGCAGCACGCACGTCTATGGAGGTACCGTCGGCGGCCCGATCGCTCGAAACAAGATCTTCTACTTCGCGAGCGTGGAGAGAACCCGTCAGCGGACCGAGGCCGGCAACGCGTTCTCGAATTCCGGCGCCAACGGTCTTCGCAGCGTGCCGACGATGGCGATGCGCGATGGCAACTTCGCGGGCACAGGCACGGTTCTCTACGATCCGCGTACCGGCGCGGCTAACGGCACGGGTCGAACGCCGTTCGCCTTTGCCAACTGTCCGGGGATGACGTCGACGACCGATCCGGCGTTCGATTCGTGCAACTACATTCCGGCGAACCGCATCAACCCGATCTCGAAGAACTTCATCAGCAAGCTGGTCGCGCCGACGCTGCCGGGGTTCTCGAACAACTATTTCGCCACCAACAGCTACGACACCGACTACAACAAGTACGACGGTAAGATCACGTGGACGCCGAATTCGCGGGTGAACGTCAACGGCCGGCTCGGCTATGCCGACAGCTACGAAGACAGCGCGCCGGAATTGCCGTCGATCGTCCCGGGTCCGAACCCGATTTTCCAGGGCCGCATCTGGGACTCCACCGTTCATAGCCATTCGCTGGCCGTCACGTCGACGTTGTCGCCGACGATGGTGATGGATGGTGTGTTCGGCTTCACGCGCACCGACATGCTTGCGCGCCCCCACACCGACGATTGCTGGGGCGAGCTGCTGGGGGTGAAGAACAGCTGCCAGCCGCCTCGCTCGCGCAGTACGGCTATCCCGACGGTCACCGCGTCCAGCTATCGCCTCGCGGGCGGCGGCGAGCCACGCGCCTACCGCGACCCGCAGTGGAGCGGCTCGATGAACTTCGGCTGGACTAGAGGCGATCACAACGTGAAGTTCGGCGGGGAATGGAAGCTGCTTCATCAGAACCACTACGAGACCCAGACGCCATCGTTCACCTTCACAGGCGGGCGCACGGCTCTTTCGCCCGCGTCGCCCAACCAGTTCAACGCGTTTGCGGATTTTCTGCTGGGAGAGATGAATTCCAGGACGTCCGAGTCGATGACGCCGATGATCGGCGAGGTACCAACCATCGAGAATACGTTGGACTATAGGCCGGCGACGCTTCGCACTCAGCAGACGGGCGTCTACATCCGCGATCAGTTCGAGCTCAACCGCAAGATGACGGTGTCGGTCGGCGTGCGCTGGGAATACTACCCGCTGTCGGGACGGGCAGACCGCGGCCTCGAGGTCTTTGATTTCACGACCAGCGAGCTGTTGATCTGCGATGTGGCCGGCAATTCACGCACCTGCGGCATCGGCGTCGAGAAAGATTTGTTTACGCCGCGGCTGGGCTGGGCGTATCGTCCCACCGAATCGACGGTCATCCGCGTGGGCTACTCGAGCAATCCGCAGAGCGACACATCGGGGCGCAATCAGCAGCCCCCGGGACAGGCGTTTCCGGCGACGATCATTCTGACGGAGACTGGCGCCAACACGTACACCAACATCGGTACTTTCGACCAGGGCGTGACGATCGTGCCGCAGTTCGATCTCACGGTGGGGCACGTGAAACCTAACGCCGGGCTCACGACCTACCGCGACACGTTCGAGCGCGGAACCATCCAGTCGTGGAATGTGAGCATGCAGCAGCTCCTGCCGCACAGTCACAGCATGACGTTGGGTTATGTGGCAAATCGCCAGAAGAACATGACGCGGAGCCTCAACGCGAATTATGGCCAGCTCGGCGGCGGCACTGCGAGCCAGCCATACAGGGCGCTCACCACGTCGGCGATCAACGTTCAGGGTCCGTATGGCCGAGTCGACTACGACTCGTTCCAGGCGAGCGTCAACAAACGGATGTCGAGCGGCCTGTCGTACACCGTGGCCTACACGTTTGCGAACGCGATCGACTGGTGGGCGGGCACGATTCCGCAACCCGAGTACTGGTATCTGAACAAGGGTGAGCAGTCCAACAGCAACCCGCACTTGTTCAATGCCTCGTTCATCTACGAATTGCCCTTCGGCACGAGCAAGAAATGGGTGAACGACCCCGGCGTCGCATCGGCGATTGTGGGCGGGTGGCAGATGAACGGGTTCTTCACCGCGCGATCCGGAACGCCGTTCACCGTGACCGGCAGCAACGCGTCGCTGAACGCCGGCACGGGCACGAACCAGACCGCCGATCAGGTCAAGAGTGATGTCGAGATTCTGGGCGACGTCGGCCAGTACTTCGACGCCACGGCATTCAGGGCCGTCACCGAAGTCCGGTTCGGAACGGCCGGCTACAACACACTCCGCGGACCCGGGGTCGCCAATCTGGACCTGAGCCTTTTCCGGACGTTCGGCATCAAGCGGAATATGAACCTGCAGATTCGCATCGAGGCGCTGAACGTCTCGAACACGGCGCACTTCTCGAATCCGGCGTCGAACGTCCAGAATCTCCAGTTGAATCCGGATGGCACGGTGCGGAACCTCAACGGGTTCAGCGTGATCACGACGACCAACCGCCTCGGACGGCAGTATGATGAGCGTGAGTTCCGGTTGGGAATGAGGCTGTCCTTTTAGCCAGATAGAGGCCACTTGAAACGAGAAACTGGAAACTGGAAAGTAAGCTCTCAACTTGGCGTCGGGCTCGTGGTGTGCGCGGTCATCGGCGGCGGCCTCGCGACACGGACCATCACAGGACAGGCCCAACCTCAGGCGACGCCGGAAGAGTTCCAGCAGGCGGTCCTGCCGGTGCTCTCGAAGAGCTGCCTTGGGTGTCACAGCGACAAGCTGCACAGCGGGAGCCTCAGCCTGGAGCCGTTCCGGGACCCGGCTGCCGCGGCGGCCCACCCAGACATCTGGCAGAAGGTCCTCGACAAGCTCTCGAAAGGCGAGATGCCTCCGCGGCCAGCCGCACCGCTTGCGGCCGGGGATCTGGCGGCGGTCACGGGCTGGATCAAGAAGCTGCCGGGCGTTTCGGAAACGTCGGCGAGCGCCGAGTCTTCCGTCGCCGGGCGTGTCACAGCGCGGCGACTGAACCGGACTGAATACAACAACACGATTCGCGACCTGCTGGGAGTTGCGGCCCGGCCGGCCGACGAGTTCCCGGTAGACGATTCGGGCTACGGCTTCGACAACAACAGCGATGTCCTCTCGGTGTCTCCGCTGCTGATGGAAAAATACATGCAGACGGCGAAAGACATCTCTCGCCTGGCTGTGTACGGGGAAGCGTTGCCGCCCAAGCCGACCAAGCTCGTTCGTCTGCTGAACCGCCGCTCGCCCGATGCGAACGATGTGCTGTCGTCTGGAAATTCTGGAATCTATCTGCCGTATTCGCTTCGCGGCGCGATGTACGGAAATTACACGTTTCCCGTCGACGGCGAGTACGAGTTCCGTCTCCGGATTGCGAACTTCCGCGGAGACAACGCGGATGTGACAGATGAAGAGAAGGCACGTCTGGCCGAAGAGAGGAGAAAGCTCTTCGAACAACGCCGGTTGGAACGCCTGAAGGCCGGCGGAGCGACCGGAGGAGCCGCTCCCCCACGGCGGGAGGCCACTGCGGAAGAGTTGAAAGCCCGCGACGAGGCGGCCCGCAAGGCGGCGCCGCCACGCAAACTGATCTTCACGGTCGATGGTGCGCCTGTTATTTCGACAGTCATTGAAGGCACTGGTTCGTTTGGGTACTCGCAGGGGGAGTTCACAGCCCGCGCAACAGTGAAAGCCGGCGAGCGTTTCCTGCGTGCGTCCTATCCCGAGCTCGCGAATCTGAAAGATCCGCGCGAAAACATCAACCCCGACATGCGCCGCGGACTCTTCGTCGACTATCTGGACATCGTCGGTCCGTTCAATCCGAGCACAGCGCCGCCCGAGAGTTACAAGCGGATCTTCATCTGCGGTCAGACGACGCCGCAGTGTGCCAGGAGCATCGTGACAAACCTCCTCGAGCGGGCCTATCGGCGGCCCGTCACCGAAGAGGAGATCGCGTCCAAACTGCAGTTGATCACGCTCGCCCAGAAGCAGGGCGACACGTTTAAAGAAGGTGTGCGACTGGCGGTTCAGGCCATTCTTGCGTCGCCGAATTTTCTCTTCCGGATCGAATCCGATCCGAAAGCTCGGCCGGCACCGGCGGTGGGACGTATCGCGAACGACACCGCGTACCCTGTGAGCGACATCGATCTGGCCTCGCGGCTCTCGTATTTTCTGTGGGCCAGCATGCCGGATCAGGAGCTGATGCGCGTCGCCACAGATCGCACGCTACGCCAGCCGGCGGTCCTCGAGGCGCAAGTGCGCCGTATGCTCGCCGATCCCAAGGCCTACAACCTCGTGGACAACTGGGCGGCCCAGTGGCTGCAGCTCCGCAATCTGGGGCGCACCAAGCCCGATCCGAAGCGTTTTCCGACGGTCGACGACGAGCTGCTCGATGCGATGCGGCGTGAAACGGCAATGTTCATCGAAGCGATCATCAAGGAAGATCGCAGCATTCTCGATATCATCGACGCACCCTTTACCTTCGTGAACGGCCCGCTGGCCCGGCATTACGGCATCGCTGGCGTCGATGGCGAAGAATTTCAGCGGGTGACGCTCGATGGCGAGCAGCGGGGCGGGGTCCTGACGCAGGGGGCGATCCTTACGGTGTCGTCCTATCCAACGCGAACGTCTCCACCCGTGCGCGGCAAGTGGGTGCTCGAGAATCTTCTGGGGACGCCTCCGCCACCGCCGCCGCCGGACGTGCCGTCGTTGAACGAGGCGAACGTCGGCACCGAAGTGTCGCTGCGGCAGCGCCTGGAACAGCATCGACGCGATCCGAGCTGTTCGCCTTGTCACAATTTGATGGACCCGCTTGGGTTCGGCCTCGAGAACTACGACGCCGTGGGTGCGTGGCGCACGCTCGACGGCAAGTTCCCGATTGAAACTGCCGGCACGCTACCCGGCGGCAAGACGTTTACCGGTTCGAAGGGACTGAAGGAAATCCTCAAGGGACAATCCGACGCGTTCGTGCACAATGTGACCGAGAAGCTGCTCACCTACAGCCTTGGACGCGGGCTGGAGCGGTTCGACAGGCCGACGGTCGATGCGATCAGCCGCCAGGTTGCCGCCAGCAACTACAAGTTTTCGGCGCTGGTCATGGAAGTTGTGAAGAGCAAACCCTTTCAGATGCAGAGTGTGGAGGTCGCCAAGCCATGAACCTGATTTTCAAGAAGCAACTCCCGAGACGCACATTTCTCCGAGGTATGGGCGGCGTGCTGGCCCTGCCCGTGCTGGATGCCATGATGCCCGCGCTTGTGAAGGCTGCGGCCACGGCGGCTCCTTCGCGCATGGCGATTCTCTACTTTCCGAACGGCGTTCAGGTGGATTCCTGGAAGATCAAGTCCGAGGGGCTGATTGCCAAGCTTCCCGATGTGCTGCCCCGCACACTGGAGCCGCTGGCGAAGTACCGGAACGACTTCAGCATTTTGAGCGGGCTTACGGTTAACGGTGGCCGCGCCCTCGGCGATGGTCCCGGCGATCACGGCCGTGCGGGCGCGAGCTATCTGACAGGTGCGCATCCCAAAAAGACCTTCGGCAAGGATCTGGAAGCGGGCGTCTCGATGGATCAGCAGGCGGCGCGCGCGATCGGCAGCGCGACGCGGTTCGCATCGCTCGAGCTGGGATGCGAGGAAGGGATTCAGGGAGGCAACTGCGACAACGGCTACAGTTGCGCCTACAGCAACAGCATTTCCTGGCGCACGCCTTCGACACCGAATCCGCCGGAAATTCGTCCGCGCGCGGTATTCGAGCGGCTCTTCGGCGCCGGCGACGTCGAGCGCGACCCGAAGGTTCGCGCCCGCCAGGAGAAATACCAGAAGAGCGTGCTCGATTCCGTGCTCGGCGACGCGAAACGCCTGGAAGGCGTGTTGGGCGCCTCCGATCGGCGGAAGCTCGACGAGTACATGTATGCGGTGCGAGACATCGAGACGCGCATCCAGAAAACCGAAAAGACAAACGCGACCAATCCGGACCTGGAGAAACCGCTCGCCAGCGTTCCCGAAAACTACAACGAGCATACGCGGATCATGTTCGACTTGATGACCGCGGCGTTGCAGACCGATTCGACGCGCGTGGTCACCTTCCTGATGGCCATCGAGCAGAGCAATCGCGCCTATCGCGAGATTGGGATTGCCGATTCCCATCATGGACTGACGCATCACGGCGGCGACAAGGAAAAGATCGAGAAGTGCATTCAGATCAACCGGTACCAAGTGGAGCAGTTCGCCTATTTCATCGACAAGCTGAAAGTCACCAGGGACGGCGACGGTACGCTGTTCGACCACACCATGGTCACTTATGGCAGCGGACTCGGTAAGGATCACGATCACGACGACCTGCCGACCGTCATCACGGGGCGCGGGAATGGACTGTTCACGCTCGGCCGGCATGTGACGTATCCGAACGAAACGCCGCTGGCCAACCTGCACGTGTCGATGATGAACCAGTTGGGGATTCCAGCCGAGCAGTTCGCCGACAGCACAGGCAAGCTCGGGTATCTGTCGGACCTCTAGGAGAATCTGAAATTTGAAATTTGAAATTTCACATCTGAGGTTCGCGCTCGCCATCGCGCTGCTGGCGATCGTCTGGCCGTTTGCCGCGCAGGCCATGGAGCGGGCGGCCATGGATCAACTGCTGGCGATGTCGCGCTCGCAGCCCGATTCTCCCGAGTTCCGTGAAGCGCTGGTCAAGCAGCTGGGCGAGGCCCCGATCAAGAGCGGGGAAGCGTTTAACTCGAACGGTCCCGATTTCGTCTGGGCCGTGGAGGCCGCCACGGCGCCCGTGCTGGTTGTCGACGACCTGCCGGTTGCTCCGCCAATGCGGCGCATTGCCGGCAGCAATCTGTGGTTCCACGTCGGCCAGCTGCGGGTCGGGACCGCGCATCGCTTCCACTACATGGTTGCCGGCGCAAGGTTTGGTGGATCCTACGACGTTCCGGCGTACACGCCCGATTCGTACGCACGCCCGGGAGTGCCTCAAGGGCGTCTTTCAGAGAAGCTCGTTCACACCAGCAAGCTGTACGGCGGCATGCAGTCCAACTACTGGATCTACGTGCCGGCCCAGTACGATCCCGCCGTGCCGGCTGCTCTGATGGTCTGGCAGGACGGAGAGCGATACAACACGCGGAATGTGGAAGAACAGTGCCGGCTCTGTCCCAGCCTCTACCGGCTGCAGGAAGTCACCGACAATCTGATTCACGACAAGAAGATCCCGGTGATGATTCACGTCTTCGTCTCGCCCGGGGCGCTGGACGGCAAGAGCCTGCGCTCCATCCTCTACGACACGGTGTCGGACAAGTATTCGCAGTTCATCCGCGAGGAGCTGCTGCCGGAGGTGTACGCGAAGTACAACATCCGTCGCGACGCCTACAGCCGCGCGATTCAAGGGCAATCGTCTGGCGGCATCGCCGCATTTACCGTCGCCTACAATCATCCGGAAGATTTCAGCCGCGTCTACACGGTGGTGGGGAGCTTCACCGCGATCCAGTGGAAGCCCGGCGAGGCCGACGGCGGCAACATCTATCCGTTCAAAGTGCGGCGAGAGCCGAAACGCAACCTGCGTGTGTGGATGGAGGATGGATCTGAAGATCAGGAAGCCAACTCCGGAAGCTGGCCCCTGCAGAACATTCAATTGGCAAACTCGCTGAAGCTGAAGGGCTACGACTTTCACTTCAGCTTCGGCGGCCACACGCACCATGCGGCGCTTGCCGTGTCGGAGCTGCCGGACTGCCTCACGTGGCTGTGGCGAGACTACGATCCCAAGAAGACGGAGCAGGTGTTCGAGCAAAGTGCCGACGAGAAGTCGAAGCCGCTGTTCCGCGTCCGCATCTACAATCGCTAGGGTTGCGGTAGTCGTCCTGAGTGGTGCGGCCGCCCTGGCACAGGACAGCGGCGTCTTCCTCCTGACGCGCGATCACCCGGCTATTCAGTATTCGACCCGTCCCACCCACGACGCCATCTTCAGGCTGAACGAGCGCATCGGTAAAGGTGAGCTCCAGCTCGCCTTCGAGGCGCCGCCTCGCGGATATCTGCAGTCGGTGCTGAAAGCACTCGACATCTCACCGGCGTCACAGACGCTCGTCTTCTCCGAGAACAGCCTTCAGCGTGCGCATATCAGCAAGGCGACGCCGAGGGCGATCTATTTCAACGACACGGTCGCCGTCAGCTGGTCGAAGGGCGCCGATACCGTCGAAGCCACGGTCCTCGACGCGACCCAGGGCGTTCACTTCTACACGATCGCGCAGGCGCCTCAGCAGAAGGCCCAGTTCGTTCGCCGGACCGATTGTCTCGAGTGCCATCTGATGCCGCAGACGCTCGGCGTGCCGGGGCTGTTTGTCATGAGCCAGCTGCCGCTGTCAGACGACCCGAACGAATACGCGCAAGGGTGGCCCACAGACCATCGGACGCCAATCGAAGATCGGTGGGGCGGATGGTACGTCACGGGGGCGCAGGTTCCCGAACGGCATCTCGGCAATGTGCCGGTGACGCACGTGCCGCGCTCTTACGTCCGCGCCGATGTCGCGCCGAAGCTTGCGGCGGGCACGAGTGCGTTCGACACGAGCGCCTATCTGACACCGACGAGCGACGTCGTCGCGCTGCTGGTGTTGAATCATCAGGTGCACATGACGAATCTCCTGATCCGTCTGGGTTGGGAAGCGCGCGTCGCTGCGCACGAAAGCGCGCGACCTGGCATGAAACTGCCGGACGTTCGGAAAACGGCGCGCGACGTTGTGGACTACATGCTCTTTGTGGGAGAGGCGCCGCTCCCGTCTGCTGTCCGGGGATCGTTAGCCTTCGCGCAGGAGTTTTCGGCGAGAGGCCCGCGTGACGCCAGAGGGCGTTCGCTGCGAGACCTCGAACTCACACACAGGCTGTTCCGGTACCCGTGCAGTTACATGATCTACACAGACGCGTTCGAGTCTCTGCCGGTGACCGCGAAGGGCCACGTGTACGAGCGCCTGTGGGAAGTGTTGTCGGGCAAGGAGACAGACACGATCTACTCGTCGCTCTCACTCGCCGACCGCCGCGACATCACCGGGATCCTGCGAGACACGAAGAACGGCCTACCGGCGTATTTTTACAAGGAGGGGCAATGACGACCAGAACATCCATTCTGATTCTCCTGATCGTTCTCGTTCTCGTCGCCGTCGAGGTGTCGGGCCAGCGTGGGGCGGCGGCGCCCGGCGGTGGAGGTGCGCCGGCACCACCGGCAAGCGGGACAGATCCTGCTGAAATCGCCGAAGCGCTCACGCACGTTCAACACGGTCCGGCGCTGCCTCATCGGCTCGTGCCAAACTGGCCGACGCTGCCCAAGGGCTATAACTTCGGCGAGGGAACCGGGGTCGACATCGATCGGCAGGGCAACGTCTGGGTGGCGAACCGCGGCGCGTGGCCGATCATGCAGTTCGACAAAAGCGGAAAGATGCTGCAGGCATGGAACCACGACACCGTCCGCGTGACGGAAGGAACGGGCCGCGGCACCCACGGATTGAAGATCGACGTGAACGGAAATGTCTGGCTCGGCGACGTCGATGGAAGCGTCAACTTCAAGTTCAGCCCCGAAGGGCGATTACTGATGATTCTCGGTAATCGTCAGGGCAGCCCGAACGGCAACGACAGCAAGACGGGTTTCAACCGTCCTACGAACTTCTGGCCGTTGGCCAACGGGAACATGCTGATATCGGACGGGTATGGCAATTCGAGGATTGCCGAATTCACGAATGACGGCGACTACGTCCGTCACTTCGGCACGGCGGGAAATGGCGACGGCCAGTTTACGCTGCCTCACGGCGTCACAATGGACGCGCAGGGGCGCATTTACGTCGCCGATCGCGGAAACTCGCGCGTACAGGTCTTCGATCGTTCCGGCAAGTTTCTCGCCAAGTGGACCGATCTCGGCCAGCCATGGGACGTCTACTATGCCGCGCAGGAGAACGCCATCTACATGTGCGACGGCCGATACAACCGCGTGACGAAGCTCAGCACCGAAGGCAAGGTGCTCGGAGAACTCAGTCACTTCGGACACGGCCCCGGAGAGCTCGACTTCGCTCATGCGATTGCGGTCACGCCAGACGGTGGCGACATCTACGTGGTCGACATCAAGAACTGGCGCGTGCAGAAGTGGTCGCGTTGAGTATGCTGCCGCGACTTCTGCGAACGGTGACGGTCGTGACGGCGCTGGCATCGACGGCGGCGCCGGGGATGCCGGCACGGGCCGCCCAGGTCTCCCCCGCGGAATACTTCGTCTATTTCGGAACCTACAATCGCACCGCGGGCAAGGGCATCTACGCGTATCGATTTCAGCCGGCCACTGGCGCGCTGGCATCGCTGGGCCTTGCGGCCGAAACCCCACATCCTTCTTTTCTGGCTGTCCATCCCAACAGGCGTTTTCTGTATGCCGTGAATGAGCACGAGGGAGAGGATTTGCCTGGAAAGAACAACACCGTCAGCGCGTTTGCGATCGAGCCTACGACCGGAAAGCTGACCTTTCTGAACAAGGTGTCTTCGCGCGGCGAAGGACCCTGCCATCTTTCGATCGACAAGACAGGCCGGATGCTGTTAGTGGCGAATTATCGGAGTGGCAGCGTGGTCGTGCTGCCGATCCACCCGGACGGCGAGCTCGGCGAGGCGACAGCGTTCGATCAGCATCAGGGAAAGAGTATTGATCCAGTTCGCCAGGCGGGCCCGCACGCGCATTTCATCCTGCCCTCGCCCGATAACCGGTTTGCGTTGACGGCGGATCTTGGACTGGACCAGGTGGTTGTTTACCGCTTCGAGGCGTCAAGAGGCCGCCTGGCGCCAAACGATCCTCCATTCGCCGCTTTCCGGCCCGGCACCGGACCTCGGCACCTGGCTTTCCATCCAGCGGCAGACGCCGTCTATGTGAATGGCGAGATCGCGTCAACCGTTACCGCCTTCACCTACAACGCGAAGGCGGGGACCCTCGGGGAGTTCCAGACGATTTCGACCCTGCCGGCCGGATTTGCGGGAAGCAGTACGACGGCCGAAATTCAAATCGATCGAGCAGGACGATTTCTCTACGTGTCCAATCGAGGTCACAACAGCATTGCCATGTTCGCCATCGATAAGGCAACCAAGAAATTGGCGCTTGTCGAACACGTGCCGACGGGCGGGAATACCCCCAGATACTTCACGTTCGACCCGACCGGCTCCTACCTGCTGGTGGCGAATCAGGGTTCGAATACGGTCGTCGTGCACCGCGTCGATGCGAATACGGGGCGGATCACACCAGTGCGGACGCTGACCGACGTGCCGGAACCGGTTTCCATCGTGTTTGTGCCGGTGAAGCGTTAGCGCCGCTACGCGCTAGGGAACGAATCCCGGCCGTTCGTGGCCAACCGGCGAGACGCGGCGAGCGGCCCGTCCTCCGTTGCATCGACCAGGAGCGTATTGAGTCTGTAATACAAACCCTCCAGAAACTCTCCGTCCTCGATCAGCGCGCAAATGTCGGTAGACGTGATCGACACGACATGGGCGTTGACATGGCCGGACATCCAGTCAAATAGCTGTATCTGCTGATTCAGTGTGAGCAGTGCGACGTCGTTAAGGAGAACCGTGCCGCCGCGCTCGGGAAGATTCAGGGGGCCAGGCAGCCTGCAGACGTGAAACGGGGCCTGGCACCACTCCACGGCCTGGCCTGCGACGAACGCCTTTGCATCCTCGCTGCAATGGATCAGCACGTTCGGTTGCCGCTGCGCCGACGCAATCCGGCTGAGCACGGTCAGTTCTGAAAATTCGAAGTCAAAGTTCTGCGACATCATCATTTGCCCTCCATGGCTGCCGTTTCCAGGATAGTGATGGGTGGCCTTGAATCGTTACATCTGCACAAGAAGTGAAACGAAACAGGACACTCGTGCACTAGATAGGTGGAAATCGGCGGAGCGGCCGTTGTGCCTCGGTCCGGGGGTGAGTACGATGACAGACATTGCAGCCATTGGTTCGTTACGAATTCGATCGCGAGTACCTCGACCGGTTGATCGCCGAAGATCCGGAAACGGAGCTCCATTTCGTCCGGTATTTCGACGATCTGTTGTCGCTGAAGCTGCGCTCGCGCCTCCGCTCGGCGTCGCTCATCGACGACGCCAAACAGGAAACGTTCGCCCGCGTGCTGAAGACGCTTCGGCAGAAAGGCGGGCTGGAGCGGGCGGAGAGCCTGGGCGCCTTTGTCAACAGCGTCTGCAACAACATCCTGTTCGAGACATACCGTCGAGAAGCGAAGGCCACGTCTCTCGAGGAGGGGCACGACGCAGCCGACGAGCGTGCGCCGAACGCCGAAGCGTCGTTGATGGCCGACGAAGAGCGCGAGCGCGTGCGGGACGCGCTGGCGACACTGCCGGACAAGGAGAAAGAGCTGCTTCGATGGCTGTTTTTCGACGATCGCGACAAGGACGACATCTGCCGCGAGCTGCATATCGACCGCAACTACCTTCGTGTGCTGTTGCACAGAGCCAAGAGCCGCTTCCGCGAGCGGTACGGCCAGCAGAGGGCACGGTGACGTCATGACTCATGTGGAGGCTATGAAGGGTTTCGCCTCGGAACGCTATCTCCTGGGCGAAATGTCGGAGATCGAACGCTATGCGTTCGAAGAGCACTTCTTTTCGTGCAGCGAGTGTGCCGAAGACGTCCGCGCGGGGTCGCTTCTTCGCGAAGGAACGAAGGCGGGCCTGCTGCCGCAGCCCCAGGCCCGCGCGGGTCGTTTGCCGATGTTGACCACGGGTTTCGTTCCCTGGGCTCTCGCCGCAACGCTTGCCGGCATCGTGACTTATCAATCGATCTGGTTGCTCCCGGATCTTCGGC
>JAMQPK010000023.1 GCA_023717525.1 Vicinamibacterales bacterium
GGAAACGCCGAGGTCCTCGACGATCAGGGCGAACCGCATCGTGTCCTCCTGAACGCGTTGAGCGGCTCCCTCGATGCTGCGCACCTCGTGCCAGCGCGACATGTAGTAGTCGTTCATCGCCGTGCGCCAACGGAAGACGTAGTGGCTGACGAAGAATCGCGTGGCGACATAGACCGTGACCCAGACGAAGGCGATTTGGGCGAAGATCAGGATCAATCCGTAGAGATCCGCGGCGGTCTTGGTCCCGCTGCCGGAGAGTGCGGTCTGCACGTCGTCGAAGAACGGCCGGCGCCAGTTGTTGATCGCGACCGAGACCTCGACGTTGAAATAGGTGACAAACAGGATCAGCGCCGATCCGACGATCGACCACCGTTGATACGGATGCGGCGAGATCTTGAACCAGAACGCGGTGAAGATGCCGAACGCCGCGGCGCAATAGGCATAGAACCACAGAAAATGCGGCGTCACGAAATAGCCCAGACCGAGCACGGGTTCGGCGTCTGCAGGTTCGCTCGGCAAGCCGAAGTGCACGCCGGCTCCTTCGAACCAGCCGTACCAGAGCGCGATGACGATGGCGATCCAGATCACCGCTGACGAGAAGAACAGCCCGGGCCGCGGAAAGAACGACTTGAACACGGGTACTCACCTCCGCGACAGCATCTTCCGGATTGGCCCCTTCTCATCGGTCCGGGCGGCAACTACCAACTTGTGCGAGCGCTTCATGATGTATCTCCTTCCGTTCGAGCATCCACGAGCCATGCGTCATTGAGCGCGCGATCGACTGCCACGCGATTTCGTGGTCGGCGCATCGCGTTGCATTTGTTACCGGCACCGGCGTTACATGCGTAATCGAACGCTGCACATCCGAAATCGGCGCGTAACGAGCGGCCGCGACAGTACAACCACTGCAGTGGACTACCGGGACAGCCGTCAGTTCATGGAGATGGTCCATCCCAACATGCTCAATTGACGCCGCAGGGCGCAGAACGGAGGTGATGCGGTGAAGATTGGATTCATCGGACTTGGACGCATGGGTTCGGGCATGGCGGCGAACGTGCTCGGGGCCGGTCATGAAGTCACCGTCTACAATCGCACGGCCGGCACGGCGGAAGGCTTGGTCGAGCGCGGCGCGCGCGTCGCCCCTTGCGTGGCGGACGCCTGCCGAGGCGAAGCCGTGGTCACGATGCTCGCGGACGACAGCGCGGTCGAAAGCGTCGTCTTCAGCGAGAAGGGCGTGATCGCGAGCCTTCGCAAGGGCGCGATCCACGTCTCGATGAGCACCATCAGCCTCGCGCTTGCGGAAAGGCTCACCGTGGCGCACGCGAACGCCGGCCAGCGTTTCGTCGCCGCGCCGGTCTTCGGACGGCCCGAGGCGGCGGCTGCGGCCAAGCTCTTCATCGTTGCCGCGGGCGCCCCGGACGCCGTCGACGCCTGTCTGCCCCTCTTCGACGCGATGGGGCAGAAGACGTTTCCCATCGCAGATCAGCCCAAGGCCGCGAGCCTCGTCAAACTGAGCGGCAATTTCCTAATCGCCTCCGTGATCGAGGGGCTCGGCGAGGCCATGGCGCTCGTCGGCAAGGCCGGCATCGATCGGCGTCGCTATCTCGATCTCCTGACGTCCACGCTGTTCACCGCGCCGGTGTACAAGACCTATGGCGGGCTGATCACCGAGGAGAAGTTCGAGCCTCCGGGGTTCGCCGCGCCGCTGGGGCACAAGGACATTCGTCTCACCCTCGCCGCGGCGGAGAGCCTTCGCGTGCCCATGCCGTTCGCCTCCGTGCTGCACGACCGGTTCCTGACGCTGCTCGCGCACGGGGGCGAGACGCTCGACTGGTCGGCGATTGGACGGCTCGCCGCGCAGGACGCGGGTCTCGAGAAGGTGTAGATCTCGCATCGAAGGGAGCCCGAATAGCCAGGGAGCTGTACCGCACCTACGCCGGACTCGTCGCGACGGTCGAAGTCAAAGGAGCGAACATGAAGATCGGCATTATCGGCACAGGCAACATCGGCGGCACCCTCGCACGCCACCTCGCCGGGCTGGGGCACGACGTTTCCATCGCTAACTCGCGAGGGCCAGAAACACTCGAGCGCCTCGCCGCGGAGACCGGCGCCACCGCGGTCACCGTCCCCGAAGCGGCTCGAGCGGGCGATGTGGTGATCGTGAGCATTCCCGAGAAAAATATCATGAGCCTGCCGCGCGGGCTGTTTGCAGGAACGAGCGACCGCGTGGTCGTCGTGGAC
>JAMQPK010000028.1 GCA_023717525.1 Vicinamibacterales bacterium
CGACGGACCTCAAGCTCGGTCCGACGAAGGAGCTCGGGCGCTACCCGCGCATTCCCTATGCGGTTGCCGTGACGCCCGAAGGGCTGACGCGCGCTCCCGCGGTCGTCGATACGCACGAAGCGGCCAACCGGGCGCTGCAGGCCGAGGTCGCGCGTCGCCTGGCCCTGAGCCCGCGCAAGGAGATGGTGCTGTACATCCACGGCGTCAGCAATTCCTTCAGCGAAGCGGCCTTGACGATGGGCGAGATGTGCCACTTCCTGGGCCGCGAGTTCGTTTGCGCGATCTTCACCTGGCCCGCGGGCGGAAAGCGCGGCATCCTGTTCGGCTACCAGGAAGACTACGAATCGAGCACATTCGCGGTCGAGCATTTACGGAAGGCGATCCGCACCATCGCGGACACGCCGGGGCTCGAGAGAATTCATATCCTGGCCCACAGTCGCGGGACCGACGTGCTCGCCACCGCGCTGTCCGAGCTTTCCTTCGAATCGTACATGCAGCAGATGACGCTGCCCCGGCGCTTCAAGCTCGGCAACGTCGTCCTGATGGCACCGGATCTGGACATCGAGGTCGCTCCGGAAAAGATCCTGGCGATAATCTCCGATCCCGACATCCCATACGGCGCGACGCCGAACCCGCATGCGGTGTTCCAGGCCTTGCGCCCGTTCCACCTCACCATTTACGTTTCGCCCGACGACAAGGCCCTCGCCACGTCGGGCTGGCTGTTCGGTAGCCTTGCCCGGCTGGGACGCGTCGATACTTCGGTACTGACTCCGGAGCAGGTCGAGCTGACGGCCCGGTTGGGCTTCCTCGATGTGATTCAGATTCGCGGGACGACCGACCGGTTCGGACACGGCTACTTCGTCTCAAACCCGAGGGCTAGCGCCGATCTCATCGCGATGATTCGATACGGCCTGAAGCCCAACGAACCCGGCCGGCCGCTGGAGGAGGTCGAGGGGCCGTTCTGGCGAGTCCTACCGGAAGCCGGGACGAAGGGTGGTGCCGGCGGGTCTGACTGAGCCACGCGCAGCGCCAGGACTCGAACGACCGCCACGATGTCCCTGCGACGTTTGCCCGCTCGAATCGCCAAGGGTGCCGGCCTTGTTGCCCTGGCTCTGCTGGTTGCCGGGATCGGAGTCTGGGGCGCGTTGCTGCTCGAGTATGCGGGGCCGAGCAACGTCCTGGCCCGTCGAGTGTTGGTGGTCGGCTTCTCCCTGGCTGCTGCGGGGACGCTGATCTCGCTCTTCGTGCGCCGCTGGCGCTGGCGCGCGCTCGGCGTATATGGGTTTCTATGCGCAGGCCTTGTAGTCCTGTGGTCTAGCATTGAGCCAACCAACGAACGTGACTGGCAGCCGGAGGTAGCGGTGCTGCCGTACGCCACGATTGCCGGCGATCGCGTCACCGTCCACAACATCCGCAATTTCGACTATCGCAGCGAGACCGACTTCACCCCCGCCTATTACGACAAGTCCTTCGACGTGCGGGAACTGCGATCGGTGGACCTCGTGACCTCCTACTGGACGGGTCCGGCGATTGCCCATGTCTTCGTGAGCTTCGGTTTCGCCGGGGACGACTATCTCACCATTTCCATTGAGGTACGCAAGCCGAAAGGCGAGGGCTACTCGACGCTCAAAGGCTTCTTCCGCCAGTACGAGCTCGTCTACGTCGTGGCCAACGAGCGGGACGCCATCCGGCTGCGCACCAATTATCGCCGCGATCCGCCCGAGGATGTGTACATCTACCGGGCCAAGGCTTCGAGCGAGGTTGTGCAGCGACTGTTCCTGGAATACATGCACAGGATCAACGCGCTGAGGACGCAACCTGAGTTCTACAACACGCTGACGACCAACTGCACGACCAACATCTGGACCAACGACCACGTCAATGAGGGGCGCGTGCCGCTGAGCTGGAAGATCCTGGCGAGCGGCTATGTGCCGGAGTATCTGTATGAACAGGGACGGCTGGAGACGATGGGCCTGTCCTTCCCGGAATTGCAGCAACGGGCGCATG
>JAMQPK010000032.1 GCA_023717525.1 Vicinamibacterales bacterium
TTGCGTGCTATTCAGCTGGGGGGAGCTGTGATCGAACGGGGAAGTACCAGGCACATGTGCAAGTGAAGTGCCACGTGCAGGTCCAAACAAAACTTACGTTTCTGCTTTGTATTGTTTCCTTTCGCGAACTCAATCAGAAAAGACGGTCGGTAAGAATTTCCTTGAAGCACGTCAACTCTAGTTGCGAGGGTCTTCGCCCGGAGCTCAACTTTGGCCCGCCTGAACGCAACCGGAGTAGTCACTTTCGGCGTGCATGACGAGGCATTGTGCGTCAGAGATATCGCCGACCACGCGGAACCTGAGCATCTCCAGCGAGATAGCCAAGCGCCGTTGTCGCGCACGATTCGGTCCCAGCTTTGCCATGACAGCAAGCGGCCCTGGGCCTGGAACGCAATCCGGTGCCCAACCCCACCGGAGCGCACACAGTGCAGTCTGCCAGGGCCACTTGCGCATTTCGCGCTCGACATACTAAGGAGGGAACAATGAAATCGTCAGCGATCGTTCTCATCAGCGCACTGGCATTGTCGTGTTCGGCGGCGTTGGCCGCCCAGGGTGGTCAACCGCCCGAACCGGCGACGAAGCACGCTCCCGCGACGCCCGCTGCTCCCGCGATTCAATTGATCAATCTCAATACCGCCACGGCGACACAGATCGCGACTCTGCCGGGCATCGGCCCGAAGGCAGCGGAGTTGATCGTCCAGTACAGGCTGAAGAACAGCGGTTTCAAGAAGATCGAAGAGATCATGAACGTGCGCGGTGTCGGCGAAAAGACATTCCTGAAACTCAAGAGCCGCATCACCGTCAATCCCGCGAGCTAGCCGTGGCTCGGGGTTACTCGTTCATCGATCTGATGGCCGCGACGGCAATCGCGACCATCATGTTTGGAGCAGCCGTGCCGCTGGCACACTCCACAATCGACAGATCGCGCGTATCGGCCGCTGCCGCGTATATGTCCAGTCGAGTGGCGCTGACGCGCGCGGAGGCCGTCAAGCGGTCCGCATTCGTGGCCATTCAGTTTGTATCGAGAAACGACGGTTACTGGTTTAGGAGCTACCTCGACGGTAACCACAACGGCGTGCTGGTCAGAGATATCGGCCGCGGAATCGACTCGCCGATCACCCCAGAGCTACGCCTCGACCAGCATTTTCCCGGCGTCAGCTTCGGCATCCACCCTGAAGCTGGCAACATCGATCCGGGTGAGGCCCTCAACCATGGCGACCCTGTCCAGATCGGAAGCTCGACACTATTGAGTTTCAACCCCAACGGCTCGGCCACGTCGGGAACACTGTTTATCAGAGGCCAGAATGCTACTCAAATGGCCGTCCGTGTGCTGGGCACCACCGCGCGGACGCGGGTTCTTCGTTTCGACTTCCAGGACGGCGTATGGCGGACGCCTTAGAAAGGGAACGAAGGGCATGGCCCCGGATCTCCACTGTCGAACACCTCGATATCGCTAACGGGCGCCTGCGTCCTGGTCGCAACGCCACCATCGTTGACGTTTCGGAGGGAGGTGCGCTGGTCGAAACTGACTGCCGGCTGCTGCCGGGCATGCGCGTCGAGCTGCAGATTGGCGAACCGGTGACACGGTATCGGGTGAAGGCGCGAATTCTCCGCTGCCATGTCGCCCTGCTCGATCGCGAGCGCATCCGATACCGCGGCGCCCTCGCCTTCGACGAACAAGTCCAATTTGGGGAGGGGAACGACCGACCCATGGGTAGTTCCTACGCACGAGGAGATGGTTCCGAAGGGGCCGACGGAGTGGGAAAGTGATACCCAATCGACTCGGGGAATCTCACAGAAACCTGGGCGCATTGCCGTGGCACGCGGCTTGTTTGGCGCTTCCACGTCCTGACCTTCAACCGACTCTTGCGGAGACGCCAATGACCGACACGCTGCTTCAACCCCGGTTTCCGATGCCACGGCACCCTCGAGATGGTGCAGCACCGCTCATCGGATCGAGCGCGGTGATGCGAGCCGTTCGCGATCACATCGAACGAGTGGCGCCCACCGATTTTACCGTTCTCATCGAAGGTGAGAGTGGTACTGGAAAAGAGCTGGTCGCCAGGCAGATTCACGACATCAGCACGCGCCGCAGCGGACCCTTCGTTGCGCTCAACTGTGCGGCGCTGGTCGAGACACTGCTCGAGGCCGAGTTGTTCGGCATCGAAGACCGGACCGCAACTGGTGTCCGGGGCCGAAAAGGCAAGTTCGAACACGCGAGCGGCGGCACGCTCTTCCTCGATGAGGTCGGCGACCTGTCTCTGGCGGCGCAGGCCAAGCTCTTGCGGGCCCTACAGGACCTCACCGTCGAGCGCGTTGGGGGATACGGAGCATACCGCGTCGACACGCGCCTGGTAGCCGCGACGAACAAACGCCTTGCGACACTCGTCGACGCCCGCGCGTTTCGAGCCGATCTGTACTATCGCCTGGCGGGCATCGAGGTCTACGTGCCGCCGCTGCGAGAGCGACGCGAAGACATCATCGAACTGGCAGGCTACTTTCTCGAGCGCCACAGGCACACCCGGTCTCTCGTGCTTTCTGATGCTGCGGCTGACGCATTGCTGACCTACGAATGGCCTGGGAACGTGCGAGAGCTCGAACGCCTTATCGAGCGAACTGTGGCTTTTGCGCGATCGAGCACCATCCAGGTGGATGACCTTCCAAGGCTCCTGAAATCGCCCTACGGTGCCGTGCTGCAGGTGTCAATGGAACGTCACGACACTCTTCGCGCCTGGGGTCGCCGCTACGTCAGGCTCGTGCTCGAGCGCAATGGACAGAACAAAAGGGCAGCGTGTCGCGAGCTCGGCATCAGCTATCACACCCTTCAGGGCTATTTGCGATGCACACAGAGAGCGGGAGGTCTTACGCCGGACGCAACCGGCGAATCGGACGGGCGGTAGCGGGGCACGAACACGTGCGAGGTTGTGCGCCAGTCCCTTGCACACGGGAGGTACGTATGCGTTGGACGACCCAGGTCATCATCGTCACGCTCGGCGTGACGATGGCCCCAGCCGTCGGCACGGCACAGGAAGGACGGCAGCAGCGCCGGATCACTGCACAGCACGACAGTCTGTCGAACGCCGACTTCAGTACAACGATGGACGCAAATGGAAGCGCACAGTTTACGGTGAAGGCTGGCGATTTTCTCCTCGAGAAGGCACTCGACTCGTCTGGCACGTTCACCTTGCGCATCACGCAGGGAAGAGATCGCGTCACAATCGTTCGCGATCAGGCAGGTTACCTTGTCGGGCGCGGCAAACGCACAGTGCGTCTCGATCCGAGGGGCGAGGACCAACAGGCCGCGCATGACGCGGTGCGAGGACTCCTGCTGGGCTCGCCGGCTGTTCGATCCTTCCGGCGTCTTGGTCTGGTGCTGGAAAGTCGTGACGAGGCCGAAGCTGAGAGTCCTGTCATGCTCAGCACACTCATCGACGGTGGTCTCGTTCAGATGCTCGATGGCGACCCCGGAGCGGTCCCGCGGGTCGCAAACCGCACTGTCAGAAAGCACCGCGCCCAACTCCGGAGCGTGCGGCGACTGCCCGACAACATGTTCAAGGATTGCGTCGGTTTGTACGAGACGTCACTCCTCGATGCGTGGAGTCAGTACACACAATGCATGGACTGGGCCCAGAATGTGCACTGGTGGTTCTCGGACTGGGCTGAAGATCTCTGCCACTGGGAGTGGATCTCGCGCGCACAGGCTTATCTGTGGCAGTTTGTCTCCTGTCTCGCACTTCCGATCTAAAGGCGGCATGCCCAGATGTCCAAACTCTTTCTACGCGTGCTTGGTGAGATGCTGATCGCCGTGTCTCTCGCGGGCCTTGTTCTTGGCGCCGGGCTGCCAATGCTCCTGAAAGCGGAGATCGTTGCGAAGGGCGACACCGCCAGCACCTGTATCGTTGCCGCAACACTTGTCATTGCTGTCGCGGGCGCGCTCTTTCGTCCGGGCAGCCCCTTGAACAGACGTCGCAAGTAGGAATTCGTACGGGCTGGTATGGAACGGGATGCCGGCCCGTACGTCCTTGACCGCAGCCGAACCGCATAGTACCTTGAAGCTCCGGGTCCCTCCCGCGTCTTCAATGAACCAACCTTCGACCGATCAGCTCAGGAAAACACCCTTGAACGCGCGCCATCGCAGCCTTGGTGCTCGAATGGTGCCCTTCGCAGGGTGGGATATGCCTGTCGAGTACTCGGGCATCGTCAACGAGCACATGGCCGTACGGACCAAGGCCGGGCTGTTCGACGTCAGCCACATGGGCGAGATCGAACTGGCGGGGAAGGACGCATTGGCCGCGCTTCAGAAGATCGCGACCAACGACGTGGCGAAGCTCGCCGTTGGACAGGCTCAATACTCGGCCCTCACCACCCCGGAGGGCACATTCGTCGATGATCTCATTGTGTATCGCCAGGCCGGTGACCACTACCTGGTTGTCGTCAACGCGGGAGACATCGAGGCGAAGTACAAGTGGATAGTCGAACACACGCGTGATGCAGGGGATGTGGCGGTGGTCAACTCGAGCTCGCGATATGCGTTGCTCGCAGTGCAGGGCCCGGCCGCTAAAGGGATCGTCCAGACGCTCACGAGCGTGGACCTTGGCGCCATCCGGTACTATTGGTTCGCTCACGGCGAAGTGGCCGGCGTGCGCAGTATCATCTCGCGAACGGGTTACACAGGTGAGGATGGATTTGAGATCTTCGTCCCACCTCAGTCGGCCGACAAGGTCTGGACCACCATCCTCGAAGCCGGTGCAGACGCGGGAATCGTACCTGTCGGATTGGGTGCGCGCGATACACTCCGGCTCGAGGCCGGCATGCACTTGTCCGGCCAGGATATCGACGCGACCACGACCGTTCTCGAGGCCGATCTCGAGTGGATCGTTGGTTGGAAGAAGGGTGAGTTCATCGGCCGCAGCGCGCTCGAGGGCCAAAAGGCGGCCGGATTGCGGCGCAAGCTGGTTGGCTTTGAGATGACCGCACCAGGGATCGCTCGCCACGGATATGCCGCATACGCGCCTGGAGGTGAGGGCATCGTCACCAGCGGCACACAGACGCCGTTTCTGAAGAAGGCGATCGGCCTCGCGTATCTGCCGATCGAAGCCAACGCAATCGGTTCAGAGTTTGAGATTGACATTCGCGGACGCCGCACGCCCGCGCGCGTCGTTCCGGCAAAATTCTACAAGCGCCCTCGCCAAGAAAAGAGCTGACCATGTACCCGCCAGATTATCGATATACCAAGGATCACGAGTGGATCAGCGTGTCCGGATCGATCGGGCGCGTCGGTGTCACTGACTACGCGCAGCAGCAACTCGGCGACGTGGTGTTTGTCGAGCTCCCTGAAGTGGGCCGCGCCGTGACTCAGGGACAGAGCTGCGGCACGATCGAATCCGTGAAGGCGGTGTCCGAGCTGTACAGCCCCGTGTCCGGGACGGTCGTGGAGACCAACACGAGCGTCACGGCCAAACCGGAATCAGTGAACGGCGACCCTCATGGAGCCTGGCTGATGCGCATCGAGCTGAGCAACCCGACGGAGCTAGATTCCCTTCTCTCAAGCGAACAGTACGCCGCCCTGGTGAAGTAGAAGGACACATGCACCCAGACTCTCCGGATAGATTCGAACAGCGTCACATCGGCCCGAATGAGAAGCAGCAAGCCGACATGCTCCGCGCGATCGGCATGCGTTCACTCGACGCGCTCGTCGACGCCGTTGTGCCGAGCCACATCCGCCTGAAACGGCCGTTGAACCTGCCGCCAGCCGAGCCCGAGCACGAATACATGGACAGGGTGCGCGCGGTCGGTCAGAAGAACCTTCGCTTCAAATCGTTTATCGGTATGGGCTACTACGGCACGA
>JAMQPK010000054.1 GCA_023717525.1 Vicinamibacterales bacterium
ACCGTCACCTTGATCGGGTCGAGCATGCAGTAGTTTTCGCCCAGGTCCCCGAAGCCGTGCCATTCGGCGTTCGGCTTCAGCACCCAGGCAGCGCTTGAACTGCGTAACAGATCCGGATTGGCGTCGACGAACGGAATGCCATCCACCTGATCGGGTTGCCATACACCGAACCACCAGTCCTTCGACTTGCGGTCAGTGATTTCCCTGTGCAGCTGTGCCATCGCTTGCCGGAACGCAATGGCCTCGATGAGGCATTCGTCGGTCAGGTAGTCGCCGGCGTCCGCCATCATTTTCGCGGAGACGTCGGTCGACGCGATGATGCTGTACTGCGGCGAGGTGGACGTATGCATCATGAAGGATTCGTTGAAGAGCGCACGATCGACCGGCACCTTGCCGTTGCGAATGTGGATCATCGAAGCCTGCGAGAGCGCCGCGAGCAGCTTGTGCGTGGAATGTGTGACGGTGACAGTCGCATCGTCCTCGCGGCGTTCGCCACGATGCATGCCGTAGCGGCCTTCGTAGAGCGGATTGAAACGCGCGTAGGCGAACCAGGCCTCGTCGTAATGAATGCGATCGACCGTCTGGCTGAGCGCGGCGGTCGTCGCGCGCACGTCGTAACAGAGCCCGTCGTACGTCGAGTTCGTCAACGCCGCCATGACCGGTGGTCGCGATTTGTCGGCCACGAGTGCGCTGTCGAGGAGCTTCCGCTCGACGCTGTGCGGGCTCATCTCAGATAGCGGCACCGGGCCGATCAGGCCGCGGGCATTGCGCCGCGGCTTCAGGTACACCGGAATCGCACCGGAAAGATTGAGCGCGTAGTTGAGCGACTTGTGGCAGTTGCGGTCGACGAGCACGACGTCGCCATCGGTCACGGCGGACTGCAGGATGATCTGGTTGCTGGCCGAGCTGCCGTTGATCGAAAAGTAAGTCAGATCCGCGCCGAACACGCGCGCGGCGTGTTCCTCTGCCGCCCGGCACGGGCCGCTGTGATCATTCAACGAACCGAGCGCGCCAACCGAGACCGACAGATCCGAACGCAGCATCTGTTCGCCGTAGAATTTGAGAAACGTCTGGCCGACTGCGGACTTCATGAACGCCGTGCCACCGGTGTGCCCGGGCGTATGCCATGAGTATTCATGCGTTTCGGCGAAGTTCACGAGCGCGCCGAAAAACGGCGGCAGAATGCTGTCGAGATACCGCCGAGCGGCCGCTTCGATTCGGCCGGCGATGAAGTCCGGACTGTCTTCGGGCAACCAGATGAAGCCGTCCATGTTCTCGACGTACGCGAGCGGCACGCGGCTGCGATCTTCGCGCGTCATCGCGAGCAGAATCGGCAGTCCCGCCGTGCGACGGCGGATCAGATCGACCACGCGCAAGCCGTGCGCGAGTTGCTCGACACAGAGTCCCCATGACAGCACCACGCAGCTGAAACCGGCATCGGAAGCCACCGCCGTCTCAGCATCGAACAGGGAGTTCGCCCGCACGACGTGCAGATCCTTCGTCAGCAGGCGTTCCTCGATCAATTGGGCGCTGCGAGCCTCGGCGCGGTCGGCGACGATTTCGGCGACGACCAGGACCGGGAAGGTGCGCGCGATCTCGTGCGGCAGAGAAGTGTTGCTGAGGCCCATGAACCGATCCTCGATGGATGTGCGTTCAGCGGGGTTCGCGGATCGGCGCGGCGGTCGGTACGCCGACGTTTCTGAAGAAAGCGACCGTATCCGTATCCGGTACGCCGAAGTTGTCAGTGAACAGCGTGCCAAACGCGGGGACCGCGTAGACCTCCGATAGCGCGCGATCGACCGCCAGCCGGAAGTCGTCGTCGTTGCGGGGCGTCGCGAGAGCAACCAAGGCAAACGTGAAGCGCCGCGACAGCACGAGCAGGTTTCTTCCGGCGGGATTGCGTCGCACCGCCTCGAGGAGCTTTTCGCGGTCGCCGAACAGCACGTCCGAGCCCCGATCGAGCACGGCGGCAATGCCGGCATCGTAGTCGGCAACCGGCTTGACGTTCGCCTGGAGATGCAGCTCCGCGATGTGCACCTTCACCGCTTCCATCGTGTCAGAGCCGACGAGCGCCGAATACGTCCGATGCTGAAGCGACTTCGGCGGCGTGCCACGCCACAGCGGTGCATACGGCTTCGGTCGCTCCTCGAGTGCATCCCGAAACGCCGCATCGCTATTGGCGCGGACGAGCGCCGAGACGCCGCCGGGGAAGATCGGTATTGAGAACGACGCATGCGCCCGATTCGCCAGGGTGATCTCGTCGGCGCCGCAGATGAGGTCGACGCGACCATCTGCGAGATCTGTGAAGCCGTTCGAAACCGGTACCCACTCGACGGCGAGCGACGGACGCCCGAGCGTCCGCTTGAGCGCGTCCGCGACACGATTGCAGACCGCGATTGAATACCCCTCGGGCTTTCCCGATTCAGCGCGATACGACATCGGCGCCGCATCAGGGCGATAGCCGAGTGTGATCCGATCGGCACTGATGATGCGATCGAGCGTGGAGGTTGGGCGTGGCGCTTGAGAAACCGCCGTGGTCGCCGGGGCTGCGAGCGCCGGCACGACGAAGGCGAGTGCTGCCAGCGTGCAGGCGCCCGCGAGCACCCACGCAAGCGGCTTCGAGCGACGACCAAATGGATTGGTGTTTGTCATGTTCGATCTCCTTGGTGTTTCACGCCGCGCGCGCGGTCGCGGCGGGTTGCGAGTCGGCTTGCGCGGCGGCACGGCGGGTCGCCACGAACCGTGGGGCTACGAACAGCCAGATCAGCCAGCCGAGTCCCATCACGAGCATGCCGCCCATGACTGCCTGGACACCTGATGCGTACAGCGCATAAATGCTGTACGAGATGCCGACAACGCTGATCGCGATCGTGCGCGTATAAGCGCCGCCGATGACGCCGGCGCTCTGCAGGATCACGGTGAGCGCGGATAGCGCGAGAATGTACGGGACGACGTTCGTCACGACGGCGAGATTGACGAGTGCGGAGAACTGTGACGACAGATCGGGCGAGATCGTCATCAGGGCGAGCAGCGTTTGCACGACGCCCATGATGATCATGCCCGCGATGGGCGCGCCGTTGGCCGTCACCTTGCCGAAGATGCGCGGGAACATGCCGGTGTCTGCCGCATCCTTCGCGACCGACGCGAGCGTGAACTGCCAGCCTAACAGCGAGCCCACGCACGCCATCACCGCAAGACCCATGACGATCGAGCCGACCGTCGGGTTGAACATCTGCGCGAACGCCGCTCCGAACGAACCGGTCGAGGCCGCAAGGTCGGCGTTGGATACGACCCCCTGGATCGCCGTCGTAGACAGCACGTAGATAGCCGCGGCACCGAGCGTTCCGAACAGACACGCGATCGGCACGTCGCGCTTCGGATTCTCGACCGCGGAGGCGTTTTGCGATGCGGACTCGAGTCCGAGGAATGCCCAGAGCGTGAGCGAGATGCTCGAACCCATGCCCTGCATGATGCTGAGACCGTTCGGATTCCATGCCTGCGCGAAGGTCGAGCCCTTGAACCAGAACCAACCGAAGCAAGCCATGAAACCGACCGGCAGGATCACGCCCCATACCGTGATCGCACTGATGCGCCCGGTGAGTTTCGGCCCGCCGAAGTTCGCGAAGGACGTGAGCCACAGCAGACCGATCACGCCGACGCAGGTCGCAAGGGGCGTCGCTGTCAACGCCGGAAAGAAGCCGGCGAGATAACCGAGCGCGGAGACTGCGACGGCGACGTTCGCGATCGCGAGCGACACGAAGTACAGAAAGAACGTCTGAAAGTAGCC
>JAMQPK010000092.1 GCA_023717525.1 Vicinamibacterales bacterium
AGATCTACGCCCTGGCGATCCTCGCCCCGCCGACCCGGGGTCGAAGGAACACCTTTCAACCTTCGCAACTCCCCCTGGGTCCGATTGTCCTTGACGACAACCTCACTGTCGAAACGGCCCTTGAGACCTTGACCCGACAGCTTCCGATCACTGCATTGTCGGTTGGCTTTACGCAGCTTGACTCAGCGATGTATCCACGGCCGAAAGCTACCGCGACATTTTCAGTTAGAGACTATATCCAGACAGCCTGGGTCGACGTCGAAGGGAACTTTGCCGATTACTGGGAGGCGCGCGGCAAGAATCTAAGGAAAAACACAAGAAGGCAGCGCCGCAAGCTGCTCGATGACGGCGTCGATGTTCGACTCGACGTGCTTCGGGACTCGGCGTCGGTAGCCGATGCGATCGACGACTACGGCATTCTCGAAAGCTCCGGCTGGAAAGCGTCCGGCGGTACGGCGATCCACTCCAGCAATGCACAAGGCCGCTTCTACCGGGAGATGCTTGAACGATTCTGCGCCAATGGCAGGGGATGCATTTACCGCTACTACTTCTCCGGCAAGGTCGTTGCGGCGAATTTGTGCATCGAAAGCGAAAGCACTCTTGTCGTTCTCAAGACTACCTATGACGAGACGATCGAGACCCTCTCGCCCGCTTTTCTTATGCGCGAGGAAGTCTTCGCGCGAATCTGGGAAGAGGGTCGGATTCGGCGAGTCGAATTCTTCGGCCGGTTTATGGACTGGCACAAGCGCTGGACGAACAACGCGCGAGACGTCTATCACCTTACGAGCTTCCGTTGGGCGTGGGTGAAGCGACTGCGTGCGCGCAGGACCTCGCCCTTCCCACCCGAGTTGGCCTAGTCGCGAACCCGATCGGCTCGAGACCAGCCGCTTGGCGACTGAATCAGGCCCGCCTTGATGAGGCGCGACTTAATACCCGCCGCAACGGCGAGTCCGGCTGCCTTCCAGTACAGCGGATTCTCGCGCCAAGCCCTTGCAAACGACGAGGAAGCGATCTGGGGATCGCCCTTTCGATAGTGAAGATACCCATGCATGAACGCCAGGCTCGATAGGCGACGCGCAAACATTCTGGAATCAACGCCGTTTCCCATCCCGTCTTCCAATCCGTACGTATCGATCGCCCGCCTCAGCAGGCGATACGCGTTGTCGTCCTTCCGAGGAAAACTCGTAATCGAAGCTGGATTCTGGCGATAGACCGCAACGTTGCGGCGCAATTTCGCAACCTGAAAATTACGCGAGACGCGCAGCCAGAAGTCGTAGTCAGATCCGGATTCGAGGCTCTCGTCGAATCCGTTCACCGCGTCGTACACCGAGCGGTCGATAACCGCCGAGATAATGTGAATGATCGAATCCATCAGCAACTTTGAATAGACCCAACCAGAGTTCGCCTCTTCCAGGGCGAGGCTCTCGTCGCCGATTTCGAAGATCTGTTCGGGGAAACTGCCATCCTTGTCCGGGTACCATTCGTACCAAGACCCATACACGACCTTCGATTCCGGATTCTTTTCAAGGTAAGCCATCTGGGCTGACAACTTGCCCGGCAGCCACAAATCATCTCCGTCGACAAAGGCAAGAAACTCACCCCGCGCTTCGCGTACTGCGACATTTCGGGCGGCGGCGGGTCCGCGATTGGACTGCCGAAAGACCCGCACGCGGTTTTCGTACGTAGCGAGCACGTCCAGCGTGTGATCGGTCGAACCGTCGTCAACGACCACGACTTCAAACGGCGCGTAGTCCTGGCTCAATACACGATCCAGCGCCGCGGAAAGATACTTCTCGCAGTTGTACGTCGGAACTACGACAGAGACCAGAGGGTTCAGCGTCGAGGCCATGGTTACGCCTGCGCTCGCCTGAGTCGCGAACTCCGTTGTGAAATTGCGCCGATCTGAGGACGACAGCGCCGCCTCGCTCAGCAGGCCCGCCAAGGCTTCCGCCCTCCCCTCGCGCGACGCCGCCCTTACCGCATCTTCGCTTGGCAACAGGCCGCTACCAAATCTCGGCTCCTCGAGAAAGTCGTCGATCAATGCTGCGATGTCGTCGGCGCGATCCAGGCGCGCGACTCGTGCGATGCCCGCGTCGAGGGCAACTTTCGCCGTGTCACCATCCGGGTCCGTCAATATGATCAACGGGCGCCGCGCACGGAAATACTCGTACAGCTTCGCCGGGATCTGCAAATTGCAATTGGACGCCTGCAGGACCAGCAAGGCGTCGGCTCTTAGCATTTCAACGAGAGCCTCACGATAAGGGACCGGCGGCAACACCTCAACGATGTCTTCAATGTTGAATCGGCGCGCCAGCGAAATCAACAGATTGTCGTGGAGCGGGGCCCGGAATCGCACCCGAAGTCGGCCACCATCGATCGCGCCCGCCCGCTTCAGGTCGCTCAGCGCCTGCATCAGGTGCGAAGGATCACGCTCGGAGGAATACACGATTCCGCTGTGAAGCAGCGTGGCTGCACCTGGAGTCAGCGGCCCGAGCTTCGCCGCGTCAGTTTCGCCGGCGAGAAAACTCTCTTCGTCATATCCATTCTCGATCACACGGACGCGTCCGGAGCATTTTGGGTAGCGAGCGCGATACTCTCGCGCAGCGCCCGGCGCCGTAAAGACGGACAGCGCCGCATTGGTCAACGCGACTTCCTCGATACGTTCGAACGCGGCTCGTGTCTTGGGGTCCGCCGGATAGCCGACCTGTGCCATCGGGTCGCGAAAATCAGCGATCCAGGGGACTTTGTATCTCCGATGCAGCTTCTCGGCGATCAGATGCGCGGTTGCGATCGGGTAGGTCGACCAGAGAACGTCTGGCCGGAACTCGCGAATCATTCCACTGCCGACGCGCACCGCGTCGAACTGCCAGGTCATCCAACGGTCCGGGCGGGCGAGCAACCCTGTATGACGGCCACGGAAAGAAAGGTGTCTGGCTGCGTCGAAGGCCAGCGCCCTTCGCACCACGAGCCCGGCCGGAAGGTCCTGATCAAGATCGTCGCCAATGCGTTCGTACGCGCCTGGCATTGCAGTCAGTACGAGCGGCTGCCAGCCGAAAGCCGGCAAATGTCTGGCAAATCGCAGAGTGCGCTGAATTCCGCTGGAACCCGCCAGGGGCGGAAAGTGAAAGGCGATCATGAGCACACGCTTCATGATGCGCCTCCCACCGTCTTCCGAACGAACTGGGCAAT
>JAMQPK010000141.1 GCA_023717525.1 Vicinamibacterales bacterium
TCCATCTCACCGAAGACATTCACACAAGCCGCGAGACGCTCGGTGACCAGAATCGACGCGAGCGCTCGCGCGTCGACGCCACTCCCTATGGTGGTAAAGACCATTACGCACCCCGTTTCCATCGTTCTCCCCCCAGAAATTGCTTGTACTTCCACGGAAAATGCTGTACATGTTCTCTAGCACTTTCATGTCCACCCGGCAGACCATATCGCTTCTCACGGCTGGCCGCTCGCAGCAACGCTGGCGTCGCGCGGTCTCGGGCTTGCTCTTCTTCGTCGTCTGCGTGCTCGCCGTGGACGCCCTGGTCGGCGAGCAGGGCCTCGTCGCCACGCGGCGAGCCCAAAAACAGTATGATCAGCTGACCTTCGACCTCGCCCGCCTGCGCGCTCAGAACTCTGCGCTCCGCGAGGAGGCCAGGCGGCTGAGGGAAGACCCCGCAGCGATCGAGGAGATCGCGCGGCGCGAACTCGGGCTCATCAGCCCCGGCGAAAAGCTCTTCATTATTAAGGACATCCCTCCGCCAGCCAAGAAATAGCCCGTCGCGTCGCCTGATGACCCATCTTCTCGACTTTGTTCTTCATATCGACCGCCACTTGCTCGAATTCGTGCAGGAGTATGGCACGTGGGTCTACGGCATTCTGTTCGCGATCGTGTTCGCAGAGACGGGACTCGTCGTCACCCCATTTCTGCCCGGCGATTCGCTGCTGTTTGCGGTGGGCGCCCTGTCGGCTACCGGCATTTTGAATCCGTGGCTCTCCGCAGGCCTGCTGATGGCGGCGGCCATCGCGGGCGACGGCGTGAACTACGCCATCGGCCGTCGAATTGGCGCACGGCTGCTCGGCGCCGAGCCGGCGTTCCGCAGCCGATTCATCAACCCCGAACACGTCCGACGAGCCCATCAGTTCTTCGAGCTATACGGCGGAAAGGCGGTCGTGCTGGCGCGGTTCGTGCCCATCGTCCGCACGTTTCTGCCGTTTGTCGCTGGGGCCGCGGCGATGAAGCCCGGCACGTTTCTCTTCTACAACATCAGCGGCGGCATTGCGTGGGTGACGTTGTGCATGGGCGCCGGCGTGCTCTTCGGTAACGTGCCCATAGTGAAGAATAATTTCTCGCTCGTCACCATCGGAATCGTGTTCGTCTCGCTGCTGCCGATGGTCTTCGAGTTCCTGAAACACCGCAGGCGATAGCCAGGAGGGACGTCGATGCACACGCCACAGGCGCTCACCATGACCTCGGGGAAAGCCGTCGCGCTCTACTTCGTCATGCTTCTCATGATTCGCGTCCTTGGAAAGCGCTCAATCGGGAACTTTACCGCGTTCGATCTTCTCGTGGCCCTGATGGTGAGCGACATGATCGGCGACGTCGTCTTCGGCGACGTACCGTTTTCGGAAGGGATGGCCGGCATTCTCCCGATCGCCGCCCTCGAATATGCAGGCTCGTGGTTGTCGTTCCTGAAGCCGTCACTCGACCCGGTCATCGAAGGATCGCCCACGATCATCATGCGAGACGGACGGATTGATCGCCACGGCCTGAGGAAGGAACGGATGACGGAGGATGACGTCGATGCCGCCCTGCGTCACCACGGGATCGACGACCGGAATCTGGTCCGTCAGGCGACGGTCGAAATCGACGGTGAGATCAGCGTCCTGACTCATTCGCCGAGGTAGGCCTCACGCACGCGCGGGTCGTTCGCGATGCTCGCGGCAGCGCCTTCGAGGATGACCGCGCCCGTTTCGAGCACGTACCCGCGATCGGAGTGCCTGAGCGCGGCGTTGGCGTTCTGTTCCACCAGCAGAACCGTGGTGCCTTCCTTCTTGATCTCGTCAATCGTGCGGAAGATGGTCTGGCACACGATCGGTGCGAGCCCCAGCGAGGGTTCGTCGAGCAGCAGCAGCTTCGGGCGTGACATCAGTGCGCGGGCCATCGCCAGCATCTGCTGCTCGCCGCCCGACAGCGTGCCAGCGCGCTGTTTGATCCGCTCCTTCAGCCGCGGGAACAACATGAATCCCCGCTCGAGATCCCGTGTGACGCGGGCCTTCTCTTTCGTCAGATAGGCACCCATCTCGAGATTCTCGAGAACCGTCAGATTCGCGAAGATGCCCCGGCCTTCGGGCGACATGGAAATGCCGCGTGCGACCAGCCGATGCGCCGGAAGCCCGGCAATCTCCTGCCCTTCAAATGTGATGGTGCCCGTCTTCGGCGTCAACAGGCCCGTAATCGCGCGCAGCGTCGTCGATTTCCCGGCGCCGTTCGCCCCAATCAGGGTGACGACCTCGCCGGCATTCACTGTGATCGAGACGTCGCGAAGCGCGTGAATGGCGCCGTAAAAGACGTTGACGTTCTTCAGAGTCAGCATCATTGCTCAGCCGCCACCGAGGTACGCGTCGATCACCTTCGGGCTCGCTTGAATCTCGGCCGGCGTGCCGATGGCGATTTCCTCGCCGTAGTCGATGACCTGAATGGTCTCGCAGATGCCCATCACCACCTTCATATTGTGTTCGACCAGAAGGATGGTGAGCTTGAACTCGTCGCGGATCCACCGGATCAGGCGCATCAGATCCAGCGCCTCTTGCGGATTCATACCGGCCGCCGGCTCGTCGAGCAGCAGCAGCTTGGGTTCGGTCGCCAGCGCCCGAGCGATCTCGAGCCTGCGCTGGCTTCCGTAGGGCAAGCCCGTCGCAGCCTCATTGGCCAGCCGCTCCAGGCCGAAAATCTTCAGCAAGTCGAGCGCCCTCCGCCGCGTCTCGCCTTCCTCGGCGTGGTGTTTCCTGGTTCCGATGACGGCGTCGCCAAGTACCTGGCGCGTTCTCAGATGATGAGCCGTCATCACGTTCTCCAATACCGTCATGTCGGCGAAGAGCCTGATGTTCTGAAATGTTCTCGCGGCACCGAGTTTGGTGATCTCGTAGGGCTTCATCCTCCCGACGTTCACGCCGTCAAAGGCGATTTCTCCCTCGGTGGGGCGATACACGCCCGTCAGCACGTTGAACACCGTCGTTTTGCCGGCGCCGTTCGGTCCGATCAAGCCATAGAGGGTCCCGCGAGCGACACGCATGTTGAGGTTCTTGACGGCCGCCAGGCCGCCAAAGCGCATCGTCACGTTGCGCGCTTCCAGAATGGGGCCGTCG
>JAMQPK010000170.1 GCA_023717525.1 Vicinamibacterales bacterium
GCTGCGCAGCTCCTGCTCCGTCAATGCGAGCACTTCGAGAATCTCGCGGTTGAGATCGAGCAAATCCATGTGCGGCGCCTGCCGCTTCGTGAGCGCCCGGATCCGCGCGATGACATCGCGCGCCCGCTTGCCGTCGGCGACAATGTTGTCGAGTCCCGAGCGCACTTCCGCTATCACGGGCGGGTCCGCTGCCAGCCAGCGCGCGCATGCCCCGGCGCTCGCGACCATCGCGCCAAGGGGCTGGCTCACCTCGTGGGCGATCGAGGTGGTCAGCTCGCCCAGCGTCGTCAGGCGCGACATGCGAGCGAGCTCCGTCCGCGTCGTCTCCAGCGCATCGTCCTTTTCCCGCAGCTTCTTCTCGGCGAGCAGCGTCATCTCGAACTGTCGCTGCAAGTGCCGGACACGCAACCGATAGGCCATCCACAACATTGCCAGGAAGAGGGCAGCGCAGAGAGCCCGAAACCAGTTCGTCTGGTAGTACGCCGGAGCGATGGAGAAGTCCAGCGTAGTGGGGGTTTCATTCCAGACGCCGTCGCCATTCGCGGCGATCACGCGAAACGTGTAGTTGCCCGGCGGCAAGTCAGTGTAGAACGCCTGCCGGCGCGTGCCCGCGTCATGCCAGTCGCTGTCGTATGAGTCGAGCCGGTAGCGGAACCGTACCTTTTGCGGAACCGTGAACGTCGGCGAGGTGTAATCGATCTGCAAGTCACGTGGATGCGGTGCCAGTCCAAGATTCCCGGTCGCCAAAAATTCCGTTCGGTCCACGGTGACGGATTCGATGTACGTCGACGCAGCCGGCGCCTTTCGCGACAACCTAGACGGGTCCACCATCTGCACGACTTGTCCGTTCGGAAACCACACGCGTCCATCCGGGGAGTACGCCGCCGAGTTGAAATACGGTGCGTTGGGTTGAGCCCCGTCCAATCGGTCATAGATGCGGGTCTGCACGAGAGCTCCTGGATCGGACCACCATCGCTGCAGCTCGGAGTCCGCCAACTCGAGGACGCCGCAATCGGTATGCAGCCACCACCGTTTCTCATTGTCCTCGACGAATGAAAAGACCGAACTGCAGGGAAGGCCATTTTCAGTCGTCATGCGCTGCACTTTGCCCTGCCGCAATCCGACGAGCCCGTCTTCCGAGGCGGCAAGCACGGAGCCGTCTGCCTTGGCGACAATCCGGCGGAGGACCGGATTGCCCTTAAGGTTCAGCGCGAAGTTCTCGACAGCGCGATTGCGCAAGCGCGCGAGGTCGCCGGTCGTGGTTGCCATCCAGATCCCTCCCTGTGGATCCGGTGCAAGGGTGCGGGCCGCCGGGACCTGCGACGTGGGGAATTCTTCGCGCACCTCGAAATTGCGGATGCGCACGAGCTTTCGCGGATTTCCTGCACACGCCGCCCAAATGTTCCCATCGATGTCCTCGGTGATTCCCACCACGAGTCCAAGCGGTTTGTGATCGAGGCCAGCAATGCGTTGGAAGCGCCCGTCCTTCAACACATAAAGCGAGTCATCCACTCCCACCCACAAGTTGCCGGCGCGGTCTTCGAGCAAGGAAGCGACTTGATGACCCGGAAGACCAGCGCCTGTGCGAAGGGATGAGATGCTGCCATTGGCGATGCGGTCGAGCGAGCCGTCGTTGGCAACCCAGATCGAGCCATCCCTGCTGGCCAGAACCCCTGTCGCCGCGTCTTTCCCCAAGCCTTCCAACGCCGAGAAGGTCGTCACGCGTGGATCTCGAAAGCTGTCTATTCCATTCTGTGTCGCGACCCACAGGATTCCCTCCCTGTCTTCGAAGACAGAGTTCACCGCATCGCTGGACAGGCCATCGGTACGTCCAAAGTGGTCGACGACGTCGCCTTGGATCCGATACAACCCCTTGCCTCGGCTGGCGACCCAAAGGTTGCCGTCGCGATCGAAGGTCATGGCGAAGGCCTCAACCGTGCTTCCATCAAACGTGGGGGTCACGAACGGTTTGACGACTCCTCCCTTCAGTTGTCCGAGTCCCAGGCCCGGCCCTTCCGCGAGCATGCCGACCCACACGGTTCCATCCGGACCGAGGGCCACGCTCACGACCCCGTGCTGTCCCACGTTGGATCTGAGCGCTTCGATCGGGTACGTCTCGAACACACCGTCACGCCAGTGGACAAGCGCTGTCTGCCCCCCGAGCCAAAACCCGCCCTTGCCGTCGGCCAGTATCGAATCGATCGGGCTGATCGATACGCCGTCCGCCTTTCCGAAGCATTTGAACGCGCTCTCGATGACGTGACAGAGAGCCGAGTCCGAGATATTCGCCGCCGCTCGTACTATCCAA
>JAMQPK010000200.1 GCA_023717525.1 Vicinamibacterales bacterium
GCTCGCGCCAAACAGCGGTCGCTGCCGGCCTACGTCGCACCGGAACGGCGACCCGCACCCGCGCTCGTGCTCGGGGAGAGTCATCTTGAGACGACGAACGGACGCGCACCGCAGCCCTCGTGGCTGACGATTCCTCAGCGCGGGCTCTACACGGGCGTGATGGTGATTGGTGCCGTTGGAACTGGAAAAACATCAGCGTGCATGTTCCCGTACACCGACCAACTCCTCCGCTGGAAGGCAAGCGACCCCGAGCGCAAGATTGGCGGCCTTGTCCTCGAAGTCAAGGGCGACTTCTGCCAACAGGTACACGGGATGCTCACTCGTGCCGGACGTGCCTCGGACTACACCGAGATCCGCCTCGGTGGCGACGTCTGCTACAACCCGCTCCACAACGACCTGGATCCGTACGCCGTTGCCTATGCGGTCTCGACGCTCGTCAACAACCTGTTCGGCAAGTCCAAGGAGCCGTTCTGGCAGCAGGCGTACACGGATCTGCTCAAGTTCGTCATCCTGCTTCGGCGCCTTGCGGACGGCTACACGACCCTCGCCGAGGTGTATCGCTACGTCCTCGAGGACGGAAAGATTGAGGCAGAGATCACAAAGCTGAAGGCCGCATTGAGTCAGCCGCCGGAAGTGGTCGTCGTGCCGCTCGCGAACTACGAGCTGCAAGATCTGGCGACCGCGGGCTGGAGGGACTGGTTCCAGGAGGGTCCAGAACACATGGCGCGGCAGTACAGCGCCGACCTCGAATCACATCTACAGGAACACGCGATTCCCTACGAGGTACGCAGAACGAAGGGGACCGCGTGGCTCGATCGGAAGCATCAGATCGAAGCGGTGGACCGATGGTTCACGTACGGCTGGAAACGACTCGACAATCGCCTGCGGTCCTCAATCACAGAAGGCATCGTCGTTTTCCTCTCGCTGTTCGACGAGAATCCGGCCGTTCACCGGACGTTCTGTCCTCCACGAAGCGTCTACGCCAGTGCGCCGAAGCCGGGAGAGCCGAAGCCCCTTCCTCCGCTAGAAGAACTGCTCGAATCGGGCCGTGTGCTGGCGCTGAACTTCCCGGTCGGTCTGAACCCCGGGCTGGCGCGCGCCGTGGGCGTGATGTTGAAGCTGGACTTCCAGCGCGCAGTCATCCAGCGCATCCCAAAGATCGCGGCGCACCCTGAGCGGATCTGGCGCGATCTGCTCTTCGTGTGCGACGAATACCACGCGTTCGCGACCGTCGGCGAAACCGACCCGACCGGAGACGAGCGCACCTTCGCGCTGTCGCGGCAGGCCAGGCTCATTCCCATCGTCGCGACTCAGAGCATCAGTTCGCTGCGTTCTGCGCTGCCCGGAGACGAGAGTTGGCGCACGTTGCTCCAGTGCTTCCGGACCAAGTTGTTCCTCGCCACCAGCGACGAATTCACCGCGCGCGCCGCGGCGGATCTGTGCGGTCGGCGCGACCGTCTCAAGGCTCACTACACACTGTCCGAAGGTGGCCAGAGCGCACACATCTCCCTGCTGACGGGCAGGGCCACCGCCGGAAAGCAAACGGTGAGCGCGAGCAAGAGCTACGCGCCGCACCACGAGTACATCTTCTCGCCGCGCGTCTTCACGGAGTTGCAGAACGGGCAGGCCATCGCGTTGCCGTACGACGGCCTCAATCCGATGCCTCCGCAGTTCTGCTACCTGAAGCCGCACTACCTCGACGTTCAGACGAGCTACTTCGACCAGGTGGCACGGGGGCAGTTGTGAGCAGCCTTGACCGGATTCTGCCGTTCCTGAAACCGATCGAGGATCTCCTCCGCGATCCGACGATCACCGAGGTCATGGTCAACGACGGAGGCCGGCACATCTTCGTAGAGCGGGACGGCACCATCGAGGCTGTGCCGGATCGAACCCTCGAGACGCGAAACCTGACGGTCGCGATCAAGAACATCGCACGGGCGTGCGGCGACGAGATCTCCGAGGCACAACCGCTCCTGGATGCACGACTCGAGGACGGCTCCCGTGTGGCGGCGATGTTCCCGCCTTGCGCTGTTGCGGGTCCGGTCCTGACCATCCGGAAGTTCACACGCCGCTACAGCCTCGA
>JAMQPK010000217.1 GCA_023717525.1 Vicinamibacterales bacterium
TTTCTTTACCTTGCCGGCACGAATGGCACGCAGCGCGGCCGGGCCGACCGTAATCCGCCCGCGAGCCACCGCTTCGCGCTCGGTCACGGCTTTACCTCCGACATCGACCATGCGAACACGGCCCCTGGTGTCAACGTGCGACAAGCGCTGGCTTCGCTTTCTCATAAGGCCCGCATTGAAGACTGACGCATTGACGATTGAACCATTACGTTGTCTCTGCGTAATGTTCCAATTTTCCAATCTTCAATCTTCAATGTCGTGTGTCACTCCTCTTCCTCGTGAGCTAAATAGAACGACAGCGACTCCAACGACACCGTCAGATCGACGCTCTTCAGCTTGACGTCCGCGGGCGCGCGCAACGTGCCCGGCGAGAAATTCAGAATTGCCTTGATCCCCGCCGCGACGACTTGATCCACCACGTGCTGTGCGGCATCGGCCGGCACCGCAATTACCGCAATCGCGATCTTTTCGCGCGCCGCAATCTTGCGTAATTCCGTGATGTCGAAGATGGGCACGCCACCCCTCGACTGCTGACCGACCTTGGTGCTCAGCGCGTCGAAGAGCGCGACGATCTGGAACCCCTCCTGACGAAAGCCGGGGTAATCGGACAACGCGAGGCCCAGATTACCGGCACCAAGGATCGCGACCTTCAACCGGCGCTCCAACCCGAGAATCTGGCGCAGGTGCCGCTTCAGGTCTTTGACGTAGTAGCCGACGCCGCGCACGCCGAATTCTCCGAAGTACGCAAGGTCCTTGCGAATCTGCGCCGCGTTCAGATGAAATTGCTGCGCCAGCGTCTGCGACGACACGGTTTTGACATCGGCGGCGTCGAGCGCGTTCAAGCACCGAAGGTACACCGACAGACGATTGGTCGTCAGCTCGGAGACCTGGTCGCTGAGCTGTTTTCGCTTGATCGCCAATTTCACAAGCGATTTTAGCTTACGCCGGGGGGCGCTACGGTAAACTTCCCCGCCAATGCCACCACCTCCAGCGTTTCAGCCGTTCGTCCCAGCCACGGATGCGCCCGCCGAATTCACGTTCAGGGCAGTGATGCTCGGCGTGCTCCTGGGGCTGATTTTCGCGGCTTCGTCGGTCTATTTGGCCCTCCGCGCCGGGCTGACCGTGAGCGCGTCGATTCCCATCGCCGTGCTCGCGATCTCAGTGCTGAAGAAACTGGGCGGATCGACCATCCTCGAGAACAACATCGTCCAGACGATCGGGTCGGCCGGCGAATCGGTGGCGGCCGGCGTCGTGTTCACCATTCCGGCGCTGATCTTTCTCGCGCCGGAAGGACCGGCCTACTTCAACTACTACCAGATCACGATGCTTGCACTTGCCGGCGGTGTGCTCGGCGTCCTGATGATGGTGCCGCTCCGCCGTGCGCTGATCGTGAAGGAGCACGGCGTGCTTCCGTATCCCGAGGGCACGGCCTGCGCCGAAGTTCTGCTGGCGGGCGAGAAGGGCGGGGCGCTGGCCAGAATGGTATTCGCCGGCGTCGCGTTCGGGGCACTGTGGAAATCCGCTTCGTGGATTTTCAATCTCTTTCTCACCAACGTCCGTTACACCACGCCGGCGACGAGCCAGTTCCCCAACGCCACGATCGACCTCGATGTGTCGCCAGAGTATCTCGGCGTTGGCTACGTGATCGGCCCGCGCATCGCGGGAGAGATGTTCGCGGGCGGCGTGCTGTCGTGGCTGGTGCTCGCTCCGCTGATCTCGATTCTGGGCGCCTACATCACGATCCCGTTTCCACCGATCAGCCCGGATCTCGCCGTGAATCCTGCGAGCGGCCGGCCCTTTCTGATCTCGGAGATGGACGCCGATCAAATCTGGAGCGCTTACACCCGCTATATTGGCGCCGGCGCCGTCCTCGCCGCCGGGCTGATTTCGCTCGCACGCGCGCTTCCGACGATTCTTTCGTCGGCCATCGATGGCCTTCGCCAGTTCAGCGCGGGCACCGTCAGCCAGTTGAGAACCGAGCGCGACATCCCCATTTCCGTCGTTCTCGGCGGGTCGGTCGCCCTTGCCATCTTTCTCCTGATTGCTCCCGGGATGCCGACGCAGGGGAACCTCCTCGCCGCGGTCCTGGTCATGCTGTTCGGTTTCTTCTTCGTCACCGTCTCCGCGCGGATCACCGGCCTCATTGGATCGTCATCGAATCCGGTGTCGGGGATGACGATTGCCGTACTGATTCTGACGTGCCTGATCTTCGTCGCCGCGGGCTGGACCGACAGTTACTATGCGCCCATCGCGCTCTGCGTGGGCGCGGTCGTGTGCATCGCGGCGTGCAACGGGGGCGCCACTGCTCAGGATCTGAAAACCGGCTTCATCGTCGGCGCCACGCCCAGGTCTCAGCAGCTAGGCCTGTTGATCGGCGTGGTCGCGTCGGCGCTGGTCATCGGTATCACCACGTTGTATCTGCATCGCGTGTTCGGCATCGGGTCGCGCGACATCGCCGCGCCGCAGGCCACACTGATGGCCACCATCATCCGCGGCCTGCTCAGTCACAACCTGCCATGGGGGCTCGTACTCGCTGGTGTGTTCGTCGCCATCACGCTGGAGTTGTGCGGCGTTCATGCTCTTTCGTTCGCCGTCGGCGCCTACCTGCCCATCGCCACGACGGCGCCCATCATGGCCGGCGGCCTCGTGCGGTGGTATGTGGAAAAACGCACCGGAACGAGCAGCGAGTCGGACGCAGGCGCTGGCACGCTGTTCAGTTCGGGCCTGATCGCCGGCGGGTCGCTTATCGGCATCCTGTATGCGGTTCTCGTGGGAACGGGTAAAATTGGACTGTTCCAGGCGCGAGGCAGCATGGGCACCATCGCAACAGCTTTGCTGTTCCTGGCGCTGTCGCTTGTCCTGGCGAGGGCTGGTCAGAAATCACTCAGTTAAGCATGATGAAACGATTGGCTGGCGTTATCGTCGCAGTCGTGGTGGCTCTCTCCACGACGGCTGCGCCGGCCTCCGCTCAGACCGTGCAGGCCCGCCGGGCCGCCACGGTTTCCGCGTTGCTGACGTTTGCAGGGTTCTTTCAGGGACAGCCGGTCGTGGTGCGGGGCAATCTCGCCACGCGCGATCAGGCTGTGCTCATCTCGGCGAGCGTTGAGCGCGCCATTCCGCTGATTTTCAATGGACCCTCACCGGCGGATGGGCCGGTCGAAGTGCGGGCGAGCTTCTGGGATGTGGGACGTCTTCAGCGCGACGACCCGCGCATTCAGAGCCTGGGACTGGGTCGCCTGTTGTCCAACGCCGCCGAGGGCGAGTGGCCACGACCCGGCGAGGTCGTGGCGCTCGTCGTCACCGACGCCATACCGGTGAAGCCCGAGGAGAGTTCACCGTCGATCCGCCTCATCGCGTTGGAACCGTCACGATACGTCGGACAACGCGTGAAGGTGACCGGGCAGTTCCGCGGCCGGAATCTTTACGGCGAAATGCCGCAGGCCCCCGGACGTAGCCAGTGGGATTTCGTGCTGCACGCCGCGGACGCGGGAGTGTGGGTTACGGGGATGCGCCCGCGCGGAAAGGATCTGAACCTCGACATCGACAAGCGTGTCGATACCAGCCGATGGCTCGAGGTGATCGGCGTCGTGCGCGAAGGACGCGGCCTCGTCTGGATCGAAGCACAGCAGTTCTCCACTGCGACGCCGGATACCAGCATGCGCAGCACCGAGGCAGCGCCCGCGCCCGTGGCAGGCCCCCCACCGGTGGTGATCTTCAGCGACCCGGAGGAAGGCGAGACCGGCGTTTCCCTGAAAGCGGTCGTCCGGCTGCAGTTCTCGCGCGACATGAACCCCGAGAGCTTCAAGGGCCGCGTGCATTGGCACTATCAATCGGTCGCGACGCCGGGACAGCCGCCCGTTGAGGTGACATCGGAGCGCGCCAACGCCACTCAGGTCGGGTACGACGGGTCCAAGCGCTCGCTCGAGATCCGCATCAACGCCGACGAAGCCGCGAAATATCAGGATGTGTACGTGCAGCTCGACGAAGGCATCGTGGCGACCGACGGCGCGAAGCTCGTGCCGTGGAAGCTGTCCTTCATCCTCGGGGCCCAGTAATCGCCACCGCCACGCCTGCAAGAATCGTCGAGATGCCCGCCAGGGCCAGCGGTGTGACGGTCTCGTTGAGGAAGGCGCGGCCCAGCGCCAGCGCCACAATCGGGATGACGAGCGTGCTGAGGCTCAGAATCGTCGCGTCCATCTTCTTCAGCAGGTAGTAGTAAACCGAAAACGCGATCACGGATCCGACCACCGACAGATACAGCAGGGCCAGCACGTTGCTTCGGCTCCAGGACACGTCGGACCAGCTTTCCAGAGCTGCGCTCATACTCAGCAGGCAGACGGTGCCAAGGCCCATTCCGAGGAAGTTCAGCACGGTCGTGTCGCTATGGCCACCGTACTTCTTCATCGTCACCAGATTGATGGCCGCGCAGATGCTGCCACCGAGCGCGGCCAGCATCCCAAGCGCCTGCGCGAACCCCAGGCGCTCCTGCGGCCAGAACAGCATCACGGTGCCTGACACACCGACGAGAATGCCGACAATCTTCCTGCCGCTCAGCGTCTCACTTCGCGTCCAGTACGCGCTCAGGAGGGACGTCGTCAAGGGCATCGTTGAAAACAGAATCGCGGTGAGTCCGCTCGAGATGCGCATCTCTGCCCAATAGACCGCGGCGTAGTTCAGCCAGAACACGAGCACGCCAAGCGAGAACACGCAGATCCTGTCGTCGCGGGTAAGTTGAAAGGGCTTGCGCCGGATGACGACCATCGCACCGATGATCGCGGTCGAGAGCAGAAAACGGAGGCCCGCTCCCAGAAAGGGTGGAACGCCGACCAGCCCCACCTTAATCGCAAGCCACGTGGAGCCCCAAATCAGGCAAATGAGCGCATAGAACGCAACTGCCATCAGCTGTCAACGGGTCCAAGCGCGAGCAGTTGCTCGACTCGGGCTCTCACTTGATCTGCCAGCCGCTCGCGATCGGACAGCTCCATGCCGGCGGTGACAATCGGCTCTCCGATCCGCACGCTGACCACGGCCGGCCGCACGATCGGGCTGCCCTTTCGCATCGATGTCGCCCCCCCCTGAACAGCGACGGGGACGACCGGTACCTGCGCCTTGAGTGCCATCAGGAACGGCCCGCGCTTGAATGGCAACAACGCGCCCGTCCGGCTGCGGGTGCCTTCGGGAAAGGTCAAGAACGAATTTCCCTGTCGCAGCGACGCTGCAGTCTGCTCGATGGCGGCCATTGACTGTTCGCGACTGCCGCGATCGATTGGCACAAAGCCGCCGATCAAAAAGACTCTGCCCAGCAGGGGCAGCTTCGTCAACTCCTTCTTGAAGAGCACGTGGAGCCGGCTGTGCAGCGCCTGGAAAAGGATCGGTGGATCGATGTTGCTCTGGTGGTTCGAGCAGAACACGACTGCCTGTCCGGCGGGGATGTTCTGCCGGCCGGCCACGCGCGTGCGGATACCCGCGAGCGATGTCCCGATGGCTACGCCCCAGTGCCCCAGTACGTACAGGATGCCCTTCCACCGTAAGAGAATGGCGAGCGTCATCCCAATCGGGGCGGCAACCGCGACGTAGAGCGATACCGCCAGATAGGCGGCGAGCGAGCGGATGGCGGCGATGACGGTCGACATTGACTGGAGGAGGGTACTGCAGTTTCGGCGGTTCTAGGGTTCTAGGGTTCTAAGGTTAACCTGAACATTTGAGAGAGCTTTCTATCCCAGCACGGAGGACACAGAGACACAGAAAATTGTCTTCGAAAACGTTTCTCTGTGCCCCCGTGCTCTCTGTGCTGAGATAGGTTTGAAACCAAGAACTTGGAACCGCTAGATAAAAAAAGGGCGGCGATCGGAAAATCGCCGCCCACTTCCTACTTCTTACTTCTTACTTCTTACTTACAGCGAAGCTCCTACGACGCCCTCGCGGCTCTCCGGGGGGCAACCGCGCGCGGCGCGGGCACGGCTTTGGCCGCCTTCGCCCGGGCGATCGCGCGGGTGCGGGTCGTAAAGCTGCGCTCGAGCGCTTTCTCGACGCGCCCCTCGATCGACTCGGCGGTTTCACGCATCACTTCCGAGATTTCGGAGATGATGAGAAACTTGGCCCTGTCGAGCATGCGCTTCTCGCGGAACGAGAGGCTCTTCGACCGGCTGAGGAGCGTGAGGCTCTTCAGCACGTCGGCCACGTCGTAGATGGAGCCGGTCCGCATCTTGTCCGAGTTGTCCTTGAAGCGGCCTTTCCAGTTCTGGTGGTTGTCGATCTTGCCGTTGCCGAGCGCGTTGAACAGCCGCTCGACTTCCGCATCGCCAATCGCTCGCCGAAGGCCGACGCCGTCGACGTTGTCAATGGGTACGAGCACGGTGGTCTCGTTGGCGACGATCCGCAGGTGATAGAAACCGCAGGTAGTACCGAGAATCGTTTTCTCTTCGATACGAGTTACAACGCCGAGCCCCTGGTTGGGGTAAATGACCTTGTCTCCGACCTCGAATGTCACAGTGGTTCCCCCGTCATGAGGTGCTTGATGAAGGCACGAAACTGTCGTAGAACGTCCCGCCAGTATAACGCTGAAATGGCCACTAAAGCAACGAAAAGCGGCAAAAAAGCGCGTATTTTCGCCTTTCATTCTCTCTACTAGGAACGTTGCGCCGTCAGACAATTTTGCGCTAATTTTGGCTCTAACACTTTGATGTACAAGCAGGTAAGCGGTCTTTTGCTCGGCTTCTCGGTCTTCGCCCCTCATCCGGCGAACGCCCAGACCTTCAGCAGGGACATCGCTCCGATCGTCTTCGCTCGATGCGCTCAATGCCACCATCCGGGTGGGTCTGCGCCATTCAGTCTTGTGACATACGACGCGGCTCGGCCACATGCGACGCAGATGGCGTTGCTGACCAGAAATCGGCGGATGCCACCATGGAAAGTCGAGCCCGGGCATGGTGAATTCATTGGATTGGATCCACTCAGCGAGTCGGAAATCGACGTAATTGGCAGATGGGCAGCAGCCGGAGCACCAGAGGGCAATCCACGCGACCTGCCGGCCACTCCTCGATGGGAAGCGGGATGGCAGCTCGGCATTCCGGATCTTGTCGTGTCGTTCCCCGAGTCCTACACGCTGCCGGCGAGCGGACCAGACGTCTCGCGTGTCTTCGTGATTCCGCTTCCTGTGAAGACCCGACGCTATGTGCGCGGCATCGAGTTCATGCCTGGCAACTCGAGCGTGCATCACGCGAACATCCGCCTCGACGCCACAGCAGCGTCACGACGACTCGACGCCGATGACCCGGAAGCAGGATACGACGGCGTCATCCTTCGTTCGGCGGTCTATCCGGATGGTCACTTCCTTGGATGGACGCCTGGACAGGCGGCGCCGCTGCTGCCCAAGGGACTCGCCTGGTCGCTCGCACCGGCGAGCGATCTCGTGGTGCAGATGCACATGGTTCCAAGCGGAAAGCCCGAAGTGATTCGCCCATCGATTGGTCTCTATTTCACCGACGATCCACCAGACCGGACGCCGGTGATGATGCGTCTCTCCAATCAGCGCATTGATATTCCTCCGGGAGATGCCAACTACGAGGTGACCGATTCGTTTGTGCTGCCCGTGGACGTCGAAGTCGAGGCCGTGCAGCCTCACGCACACTACCTCGCCCGCGAGGTGCGCGGACTGGCTCTACTGCCGGACGGCAGTTCAAAAGAACTGATCTACATTCGCGACTGGGACCTGCGGTGGCAGCACGTCTACCGCTACGTGAATCCGTTCCCGCTGCCCAGCGGCACGCGCGTCGAAATGCGTTACATCTATGACAACTCAGCCGGCAACACGCGGAACCCAACGCAGCCACCCGTCCGTGTTCCGTGGGGCCAGCAATCCAGGGAGGAGATGGGAGATTTCTGGCTGCAGGTGCTGACGAAAGACGCGACCGACCGCGAAACGCTGAATCGGCTATTTCTCGCCAAGTGGATGGCGACCGATGCCGTTGGTCTGGAGGAACTGATCCGCCGGCAGCCGTCCAGAATTGCTCTTCGCGACGATATCGGCGTGCTCTACATGCTGCTCGAACGGCCAGCCGAAGCCGCGGTGCACTTCGACGCGTCGCTGCAGCTTCAACCCAACTCCGCTCCGGCCCACTACAACCTTGCCACCGCACTGTCCGGCGCGGGCCGCCTAGACGAAGCCGTCGCGCACTACCGGCGCGCCCTCGAGCTGCGGCCCAGCTATGCACTGGCTCACAACAATCTCGCTGTCGCGCTGCTTCGCCTCGGGCAGACGCAGGACGCGCTCCAGCACTTCCGTGACGCCGCAAGGTTCGACGACAATCTGGCGGAGGCTCACCTGAATGCCGGCCTCATCTCCCGGGCGATGGGAGATGGCGTCGAGGCTGCCGCACGACTTCGGCGAGCCGTCTCTCTGAGCCCCGACTGGGTCCTGGCGGTTGATTCGCTGGCGTCGTTGCTGGCTGCCGCCCCCGATGCAGCGGTAAGGAACCCCGGCGAAGCGGTCCGGCTAGCCGAGCACGCAGTGGAACTTACCACTCGCCGCGACGCGAACGCGCTGGACATCGCCGCTGTCGCCCATGCATCGGCTGGAAACTTCGACCGTGCGATCACTCTTGGCGAAGAAGCGCTGGCGTTGAATCCGCCTTCGGCGATGACGGCCATCCTGCAGCAGCACCTCTCGCTGTTCAAACAGCGGCGCCCTTACATCTCGCCGCGATAAGAAAGACATCCAATTCGCAGGATCCCGATCCTGAGTTCCGGATCGCTTCGTCATTGATCCGGGATCTTGTGTCCTCTCCACGACATGATTCTTTATGAACGCTCTCACTTTGACTGCTTTTGCTAGATAGAACGAATGCTTTGATTTCAAAGTTTATGGCACGATGATTGCTCTGGGCGGCGGCACAGTCTTTTTGTGGAGGAGATCGCCATGAGGCGTTTTGTCATGAGTGTGTGCGTCGTTGGAGCGTCGATGTTGTTCGCGGGGTGTGACGAGAACCTCAGTACGATTACGGGGCCCACTCCTAATTTGGAGCCAACCTTCGCGTCGATTCAGCGAGATATCTTCAACGCGCGGGATCTTGCGGGCCGTCAGGCTTGCATCGAATGCCATACCGACGCGGGCCGGAACCCATCGGGGAACCTGGTACTGCTCGAAGGCCGCAGCTACGCGCAGCTCGTGGGTCGCGGGAGCACGGGCAAGGGCGGCGCCACGCTGGTGATTCCGAACGATCCTGACAGCAGCTATATCGTCCACAAACTCGAGGGAAACGCCGACATCGCCGGCCAGCGCATGCCTCGTGGCAGCGGGCCATTTCTGACCGTTGGACAAATGATGGTGATTCGCCGATGGATTGAGCTCGGCGCTCTCAACAATTGAGGTGAATCGTGAGCATACGCACGCTGAGTATCTTTTTCATCCTGTTGCTCGTGGCAGGCGCGGCGCCGTCCAGCGCCCAGACCCCGGCGCCAAATCCCGATCTCGAACTCAACATTGCCCAGCCGGACTTCACGCTCGTGGCGCTGCCGACCAACCTGAGGCTTCCCAAATTCAAGAGCGCGTTCCGGGTGACCCACCGATTCACTCGGCCACTTGGCGACGGGAGCTTCAGCGATCTCGCGTCGGATTTTTTTGGACTCGATACTGGAGCGCAGATCGGCCTGGAATATCGCTTCGGGATTCTTTCGAAGACGCAGATCGGTATCAATAGAACCTCCGACCGGACGATCGCGTTCTTCGGCCAGCGCGAGGTGCTCGCGCAGGGCGAACACTCTCCACTCGGCATTTCAGCGCTCGCCACGATTGACGGGACCGACAATTTCACTGACAGGTACTCCCCCGCACTCGGCGCCGTCGTCTCGCGCACCATTGGGGGGTATGCCGCGTTGTATCTCGAGCCGGTGTGGGTGAACAACAGCAACGTGCTGCCATCTGAACTGGTTGATGACAACGACACGTTTCTCATGGGTATGGGTGCGCGCGTGAGGCTTCGGCCAACACTCTATGTGGTGTTCGAAGGCTCGCCGAGGGTGAGCGGATATAAGCCGGGTGAGGGTCAGATGAGCTTTGCGCTCGAAAAGCGCGCTGGCGGCCACATGTTCCAGCTGAATATCTCGAATAGCATTGCTACGACGTTCGGACCGATTTCCCGCGGCGGCCTGACGAACGAGGACTGGTTCATCGGATTCAATATCACGCGGAAGTTCTTTTGAGTTGGTGCCGGAGGAGGGAATCGAACCCTCACGGGGAGTGAACCCCACGGGATTTTGAGTCCCGCGCGTCTGCCAGTTTCACCACTCCGGCATTTGGAGGGTTTGTCGAACGAAAGCTCGTGATCGACCGCAGAAGAGACAATGTTATACCGATCGAACACAAAACGGGCCCTCCAGCGGGTAGGTGATGACCGCCCCCTGGTGGCGGCGGTGTAACGAGATTCAGGTGTTGCGGTCATCCGGCTACCCGAATATCATAGGGCGCGATTTCGATGCCTTCCGCGACGAAGACCCATGTTGATCTCATGTTCCGCGCGTTCTCGGATCCCGTGCGCCTGCGGATTCTCGCGGTGATCCGTGACGGGGAACTGTGTGTCTGCGATCTCGTGAGTATCTTGCATGTGCCACAGCCCACGGTCTCGCGGCACTTGGCGTATCTCCTGCGAGCGGGACTCGTGACGGTTCGGGAAGAACGCTCCTGGAACTTCTATCAACTGGCACGGGCGCGTTCGGCGTTTCATCGGAAGCTGTTGGAGTGCCTCGCGAGTTGTTTTCGGGATGTTCCAGAGATGACCCAGGACGCCACACGCGCCCGCGCCAACCGGGATCGCGGTGGATGTTGCTGAGTCTTTTTTTTTGACCAACTGTTATCCGTTTATGCGGATAACAGAATGACAGTTGGACCGTTTGCGCTGGAGGACGTGGGATGAAGTTCGGTGGTCTCATTGCCCTCGTTTACCTGCTCGGAGTGACTTCGACGGTCGCCGCACAGGACACGGAACAGACACTCCGCGATCTGATCTCCGCTGAACGACAGCGGATCACCATACTCGAGGCGGAGCTTGCGGAGCGAGACGCGGTGCTTATGCGTCTGTCCGCGCGCCTTGATGCGCTCGACGGGACGAAGGCGACTCCCCCACAACGCTTCGAGTTCTACGCGGACTCACTGGTGCGGCTCGCGACGCTGCATCAGGGCGACTGCGACGGGTGCCCCGATCGTACGATTGGCCGGCTTCGCCTGCGGTTCGGCGCGGAGGGCCGGCTCGCGCCCGGTCTGCGGGCGGTCTTCGGGTTGAGTGCCGGGGAACTGAACGATCCCAACTCGGTCTATCAGACACTTGGCGGTAACCTCGGGCGAAAGGTCACCACGTGGGATCGCGCCTATGTGTCCTACCGCCCCGCCCGCGTGCCGGGGCTCGACCTCACCGCGGGCAAGTTTCCCTATACGTGGCTGCGTTCCTCCATGACGTTCGACGTGGACTTCTATCCTGAAGGGCTGAGTGAACGGTTCTCTCGTGACCTCACCCACGCGGGCGTCTTCAAGAATGCCTCGATTCAGGGGATGCAGATCGTCGTGAACGAGCAACCGAGCGGGCCTGACACCCTCGTCATCGGCGGCCAAGCGATCGCCGGCTTCCAACTTGGCAAACGGGGGACGACGCGCCTCGTGCTTACCGGCATGGACCTCCGACGACCAGAGTTCGTCCTGCGTTCGCAGCTGGATGGCTCGAATGTGGGGGTCAAAAACACGAACGCGATCATCACAATCGGTGGACAGGCTTTCTATGCATCCAGCTTCCGCTATGCGAATGTTATTGTCGAGCACGCGCTCATCACGCCGTGGGAATCCCTTCCGGTGACCGCCTCCGTGGAGTATCAACGGAACCTTCGCGCGGTCTCTAGCCGTGACACCGGCACATCGTTCCGCTTGGATGCTGGCCGACAGCAACAACGAGGCGATTGGGGGCTTGGCTGGCATCTCTTCCGCGTGGAGCAAGACGCCATCATGTCCGCGCTCGGAGAGAGCGACTGGCGGGCTCCGAGCAACGTACTTCAGCATCGATTCGCGGTGACCCGCACCGTGCACGATCATGTGGTCCTTCTGTTCACGTGGTATCGCGGCCGGACGCTCGACCGCACGCTACCGGGCGCGGTGCTCATCCCAAGCTTGCCGGCGGGTGTGCGCGAGCCGTGGGCCAACCGGCTGTATTTCGATGTGCTCTATCGATACTAGAGATTGGCTGCCAATCGACTACCGAATCACCAGCGCCCTGCCGTCCCATTTCAACGAGTACGCGGCCCTCGACGGATCGTCGATCGCTCCGGCGAAGGTCTGCCAGAGTTGCTTTTCGCTCACGCGAATGGGCCGATCGGGATAGCCCTCGAGCAATACCACGGGTGGGATGAATTCCGGATCGCGTTCGACGCTGAACGAGAACCCGGATTCCCTCTTGTGCTCTCGCACGAAGCGATCGACCGACGACAGGTATCGCACGTAGGCTTCGCCGTCGCGGCCGATCTGCCGTGTGACGCCGACGGCAATGGCCCCATTCAGAATCGCGAGCGCCGTCAGCAAGCCGACGAGCACACGCCGCGTGCGATCGATCAGGCCGGGATACTCGAACAGCGCTCCCATCATGGCAATCACGATCAGCGCATACATGTAGCGATGCGTGTCATCGGTGGCGACTCGACCGAATCGAATGACGGCGACGTAACCCAGGAGCAGCGCACCGAGAATAGCGAGCCGCGAAGCGGTGTCCGTAGAAAGTCCCCGTTGACGAGTATCTCTCCAGACCACCATCGCGAGCCCGAGAAGAATGCAAAGGTTCAACGTGAACGCGATCGGCCTGAATGGCCGCACAGCCGGCAACGCTGTCGAGACACCCCATCGGACGAAGTACTCGGCGACGCTCAGGGGATACGCCACAAGGTGCTGCGGATCCAGGACATTGGCGCCTGCCAGATCGCCGACAAAGAGGAATCTCGGAGCGATGGCAATGCGGGGCAGGTAGAGCGCGGCGAAAACCGCGGCGGGGACGAACCACAGCGCGACGAGATGCCCCGACACCTTGCCGTCGCGCCGGACGCACAACATCCAGAAGGCAATCGCGAGAATCACGGAGAACACGACGAACACTTCGAAGAAGAATGTCGCCAGCGTCATCAGCGCTACGTACGGCACCCACGCGGTACGCGACGTCTGGAGCCGCTCGAACTGCGTCCACGCCGACCCTGCCGCGGCAAGCATCAAAGCACATCCAGCCATGTATCCACCGACCCACGACACGTGCACAAGGCCGACGCTTGCGAACATCACGCTGAAGAGCGTCGACAGCGTCAAGGCAATCGAAACAGGCAATCTCCTGATCAGCACGCGAAAGAGAAGGAGCGCGACGACGAAGTGCAGCACGAGGCTCGCCGCATGCCACCAACGCACGTCGGCGCCGAAGAATTCGTACTGGATGGCGAGCAGCAGAATCGACAACGGGCGGAACTGCCCTTCATCGCCCTTCCAATATGTTCGCGCCAGCGAGTAGTCCAGCTTGTGAAGGGCCTCGCCGAAGCCCGGCCATGCTTGCCGCTCGACGAAGTATTGCGTGAGATCCCAATCAGGCGCTGCCGTCAACCCCGGGCCATGCACGGACAGAATGGCGGCAGCGAGCATGCTCGTCGCGAGGAGCGTCTTCACGTCAGTGAAGCAGGTGCCGGCTGTTTCGCAGCCATGCGCGCGCGGTCTTGTAGTCCGGGCAGGCTGCGGCGACGAGCTTCCAGAACACTCGCGAGTGATCGAGACGGCGCAGGTGCATCAGTTCGTGGATGATGACGTAGTCGCGGACGGTGCCGGGCATCAGCACAAGCCGCCAGTTCAAGCAGATATGCCCTTTGGGCGAGCACGATCCCCACCGCCAACGCTGATTCCGAATGCTGACCTTCGCCACGCTGAGCCCGTGCTGCAACGCCAGTTCGTGCAGTCGCTGCGGCAGTTCGTCCAGCGCGCGCCGGCGCAACGCCTTCAAGTCGTCCGGTGAATGTTGCAGGCCGGCCTGGCGGTTTTCGTCGGCGTGGCGGCGCTGCCGCTCGATCCAGGGGCGCTGTTGCGCGGCGAAATGCTCCGCGTGGCGCCGCGATCCCCAGCGGGGCACCGTGACGCGCACCGTCCCATCGGGCCGCACGCGGATGATGTAGCGCCGGGCGCGCGGATGGCGGATGAAGTCGATCTCCAAGGCTGCGGGATATGGTACTCCGGCACGCATCCTGCGGTAGACTGCGTATGAACGTGTCACTGAAAGCTGCCACGCTTCTGCTCGCCGGCCTGGCCGTTGCCGCCGCCGACGGCGCCCCGCAAGGATCGCTGCCTGGGACTCTGCAACCACGCTTCCCGCCAGGCCAGGTGGATGCCGCCGGCAATCTTACCGGCTACAACGGCGGGTTTCAGTTCTGTCGCGTCTGGTTCCGCAGCTGGCCCAACGGCGACGGAGACGGGTGGTTTGTCGACTATCCGCGAGCCGACGAAAACCTGTCCATCAGATTTGCGGAGCTGACCAAATCGCCTGTTACCCACGACGTCGAGGGAAACCCCGTGACCGTGCTGGTGCGGCTGACCGATCCGGCGCTCTTCCGCTGCCCCTTCACGATGATGAGCGAGCCCGGCGGCTCGTACTTCAGCCCGGAAGAAGCGGCGCAGCTGCACGCGTATCTGCTGAAGGGCGGATTTCTGTGGGTCGATGATTTCTGGGGGAACCGCGCGTGGTCCAACTGGGAGAGCCAGATCGGCAAGGCGTTGTCGCCCGCCGAGTATCCGATTGTCGATCTACCGCCCAACCATACGATTTTTCACACGCTCTTCAACGTCGACCATGTGCCGCAGGTACCCAACATTGGCCTGTGGCGCAACTACCGTGAAACATCGGAGCGGGGCTCCGAGAGCGCCGAGGTGCATACACGCGCCATCCTCGATCATCGCGGGCGCGTGATGGTGATGATCACGCACAACACCGACTATGGCGACGCGTACGAGCGCGAAGCCGAGATGCCCGACTACTTCAAGACGTTTTCAGTGACCGGGTACGCCCTCGGAGTGGACATACTGCTGTACGCGATGACGCACTGATCGTCCATCGTCGATCGTCCATCGTCGATCGTCTAGAATGGCGCCTCTCCCGTGCCCCGGCCCAATCGCACAACGAAGCGTTCGGCGCCGAGTGGTGCCCCCTCGGCAATTTGGTGGCGCATAGCGCTGATCCTTCTCGCGGGTGCCCTCGCCTACTCCAACAGCCTCTCCGGGCCGTTTGTTTTCGACGACGAGACGGCGATCGTTGGCAATCCCGCTATCCGGTCGCTCTCGACGGCGCTCGCTCCACAGATGAACTCCCCCGTCGCCGGCCGGCCAGCCGTCGCGTTGAGCTTCGCCGCAAATTTCGCGCTCGGCGAGCTGAACGTGCGCGTCTACCACGCGACGAATATCGCGATCCATCTGGCCTGTGCGCTCCTTCTCTTTGGGATTGTCCGGCGCACATTGATGCTGCCAAGGCTCGAGCAGCAGTTCGGGCCGGCGGCGGCGAATCTCGCGCTCGCCACGGGTCTATTGTGGGTGGTGCACCCGCTGAACACCGAGCCGGTCAGCTACCTGACCCAGCGGACCGAGTCAATGATGGCGCTGTGCTATCTAACGACCTTGTACGCGAGCCTCCGCGCCCACTTCTCGCCCCGGCCGGCGACATGGCGAGCGCTTGCCATCCTGTCGTGCGCGGCCGGGATGGCGTGCAAAGAAACGATGGCAACCGTGCCGTTCATGGTTGTGTTGTTCGATCGGATTTTTGTTTTTGGCTCCTTCGCACAGGCGTTGAGCGCGCGCTGGCGATTCTACGGAGGGCTCGCGCTGAGCTGGATCGTGCTGCTCTACTTGATTTTGCCGGGTCCGCGCCATGGCTCTGCGGGCTTCTCAACCCCCGTCGATTCGTGGACGTATCTGTTGAATCAGGCACGGATGATCGTGCGCTATCTGCGTCTGGTGCTCTGGCCGCGCGATCTGGTGATGCACTACGGCGCGCCCTTCGCCGTCACGCTCGCCGCGGTTCTGCCTTATGCGGTTGCCGTCGCCGGACTGCTGCTCCTGACGGTGATGTGCTTGCGATGGCAGCCTGCCGTCGGTTTCCTCGGTGTGTGGGTGTTCGTCACGCTCGCCCCGGCATCGAGCGTGATCCCGATCGCGACGGAAGTCGGCGCGGAACGCAGAATGTATCTGCCGCTGATGGGAATCCTCGCGCTCATCGTGTGCGGCCTCTACGGCATCGAATCCATCAGGCAGAGGACCTCGTCGCGTCACGCGATGCTGATCGTCGCGACTCTTACGATCGTGCTCGGAGCCGGAACCATCGCGCGCAACCAGGAATACGCGTCTGGCCTCAGCCTGGCGCAGGCGTCGCTTTCGCGATGGCCGAGCGATCTTGCGCACGGCGCCGTCGGCAGCGAACTGGCCCGCCTTCACCGCGACACGGAAGCGCTACCCGAACTGCGGATCGGTGCGCGCACCGATCCCCGGACGCGCTACAACCTCGGCATTACGTTGTTCAATCTGAAACAGCTCGACGAGTCCATTGCGGCACTGCAGGTTCTGGTGGATGAGCATCCGTCGCGAGAGGAAATTCCGTGGGCGCGCCGGACCATCGGTTACGCGCTCTCGCTGCAGGGCAGGTGGCCGCAGGCAATCAACGAGCTTCGCGTTGCCCTCTCAATGGCGCCCAACGACAGCCAGGCGAAGACATTGCTTGCAGCCGCCTACGTCAACGAGGGGCTCGCGCTCGCCGATGCTGGGCGCTTCACGGACGCGGTACAGTCGTTTCGCGAAGCTTTGAAGATCGAACCCGACAGCATCAGGCTGCGCCACAATCTGGCTGCGGCCTTGATCGACAGCGGCGATCTGGCCGGAGGTCTCGCCGAAGCACGCCAGACGGTCGCTCGCGATCCAGCCGACGCCAGCTCGTACGATCTGATCGGGCGTGCGTTGGCGATGCAGGGAAATCTCGACGAGGCGATCACGCAGTTCGAACAGGCGGCAAGACTGGCGCCGAACGACGCCGCAATCCAAGACGACCTGCAGCGCGCCCTCGCGGCTCGCGGACGCCAATAGACTCTGGGCTTCGGGCTCCAGGCTCCCGGCCAGCGGAAAGCCAAAACCACGAGGTTCCGTCCTTCGTGCCTTCGTGTTCCGTGATCAAAAGAACACGTAACAGATAATGGCGCCGACAACGGTCATCGACAGCCCCCACGCGAGCAGCTTGTTGAACACGCTGCGCACGTTCTCCTGAGATCCGACGGCTGCAAGGCACAGCGCGCCGGTCGTCGAAAGCGGCGAGATGTCGACCAGGTGCGCGCCGACGTTCATCGAGGTTGCGATCGCGATCGGATCGCCGCCGCCGAGTCGCTCAATCAACCCTGGAATGGTTGGAATGAACGCGGGCAAGACAACTCCTGACGTGCTGCTGTAAACCGAGATCAACCCCGTGACAAAAGCGATGACACCGGTGATGGTCCCCGGCGTCGCCAACCGCGCGAGCAATGCCGTAAACAAGTCGAGACCGCCGGTTTTCTCAAGCAGCGCGATCAATACCGTGACGCCGCATACCATCAGGATGACCGACCAGGGCATCCGCTTCACGGCCTCCTTGTGATCCGCAGCTCCCACCACGGCCAGAATTACCGCGCCAAAAAAGGCCCCCATCCCGACATTCACCCCGAAAAACAGCACGCCTGCCACCAACGCCGTAATCACCACGATCGTGATCCAGTTCTTGAACTCGAGGCGCACTGCCTCGGGCGCCTCCTGCGTCGCATCGGTGTAGGCAAAGCGGAACAGCTTCAGCCCGCCGAATAGAAAGTACCCGGAGAAGGCCACGAACGCATGAGCGAACGCGTTGGTGCCGTAGTTGTGCCACTCGTGGCCGGAAAGCCCGATCTTCGTCATCAGCCCGTTCACGATGATGCCGGTCGGCGCGAACGGAGACAGCGAGCCGGCTTGAGCGCCATTCCCGACCATGATGATCATGAGAAACGCAGGAATACCGGCGCGCGCCGCGGTGGCCATCGCCATGGGACCCAACAGCGCGGCTGTCGAGATATTCCCTGGTCCTACGGAGGCCAGCGCGAGGCCAAGCACGAAAAAAATGATCGGAATCAGCCCGACGTTGCCGCGGCACAGACGCACCGCGCGGTGAGCAATGCGGTCGAGCGTGCCGTTCAGCTGTGCCTGGGTAAACAGCAGCGTCACGCCTGAAAGCGTCAGAAACAGCGACACCGGAAATCCGGCCATCACGGCGTCGAGCCGCATGCCGCCGAAATACACGCCGATGATCCAGGCAAACGCCAACGCGAGGATGCCGACGTTCAGCTCGGTGAAGCAACTGACGAGAATCGCAACGACGAGCCCGAGGAGCGAGATGACAGCAAGATTCATTCGGCACCATCAAGGAGCAACGATTGCAGCAGGACCGCGGGATGCAGTGCGTCTTCGCCGGTAAAATCCTTCACCTGGTGGCGGCAGGACGTGCCAGCCGCGACGACGACGGCGCCTGCCTTTCTGTTGCGCACGGCGGGAAGGAGTTTCCGCTCGCCGATCGCCCGCGACACCTCGAAGTGCTCGTGCGAGTAGCCGAACGAGCCGGCCATGCCGCAGCAGCCCGCATCGAGATCGACGACCGTCGAGCCGGGAATTTTCTCGAGTAGGGTCTTGGCCGGCCCCAGCAACCCCATCGATTTCTGGTGACAATGCCCGTGCAGGAGAATCTCGGGCGGGCCTTGCTTCAACCGCAACGGCCGCTGCAGGAGGAAATCTTCGAAAAGCACGCACGCAGCCGCCACGTCGCGAGCTTTCTTTTGAGCGTCGCCGCGCAGCAGCGAGGGGGCATCCTCGCGTACCGCCGATAGACAACTCGGTTCGCAGAACACAATCGTCCTCCCGGCGGCAGCATGCGCATGCAGCGCGTCGGCATTCTTCGCCGCCAGGGCGCGCGCATCCGCAAGCAGCCCTTTGGAGATCTGCGGGCGGCCACAACAATGGTGCTCGACAAGGCCGGGACGTGACCCCGACGCACGAAGCACGGCGAGCGCCGCCATGCCGATCTCGGGATCGTAGTAGTTGGTGAAGGTGTCGTTGAACAGCACGACGTCGCAGTCATTCGCGGCGCGGGGTCCGGTCCGCGAGAGCGTGCGTGGCGCCAGCTTCGGGAGGGCCCGGCGGCGGTCGATGCCCAACCACTGCTCTCCCAGGCGCTTCCCCAGTGTGCTGCTCATCATCCAGTTCGAGATCGACGCGAAGCGGCTGCTCAACTCGGCGAGCGCCCGGGCGTTACCCAGCACGCGGGCATGGAGCGACACGCCATGGCGCGACCAGTAGTCGGCGAGAAACTCGCTCTTGAAACGCGCCATGTCGACGCCCACCGGGCACTCGGCCTTGCATGCGCGGCACTCGAGGCACAAGTCGAGCACCTCGTACACGCCCTCGTCGCCAAGTCCGGCCTCGCCGATTCGACCCGCCATCGCGAGTCGAAGGACGTTTGCGCGGCCGCGCGTGGAGTCGGATTCCTCCTTCGTCGCCATGTAGGATGGGCACATCGTGCCTTCGAGCTTCTTCCGGCAGGCGCCCAGCCCGCTGCACATCTCGACAGCACCCGCCATTCCGCCGTATTCGGAATAGTCGAAGAACGTGACGGGTTTGGGCGTCTGATAGCCGGCGCCGAAGCGAAGGTTCGCGGTCAGCGGCGGCGAGTCGACGATCTTTCCCGGATTGAAGACTCCGTGCGGATCGAACGTCTGCTTCACCGTCCGAAACGCCTGGTAGAGCACCGGGCCGAACATCTTTTCCATGAACGGGCTGCGAAGATAGCCGTCGCCGTGTTCCCCGGAGAGCGCCCCGCCGTACTTCAGCACGAGGTCCGAGACGTCGTTCGCGATCGCCTCGAACTTCCTGACGCCCTCTTCCGTCTTCAGATTGACGACCGGCCGAACGTGCAGGCACCCGACCGACGCGTGCGCGTAGATGCCCGCCGACGTTCCGTGCCTGTGAATGAGCTGAAGGAACTCGTCGATGTAGTCGCGCAGTTTGTCCGGCGAAACAGCCGTGTCCTCGACGAACGACAGCGACTTGGCTTCGTCTTTCATCGCCATCGACAGCCCGAGCGCTGCCTCGCGCAGGCTCCAGACTTTGGCTTGCCCCGGTAAGTCGTACGCGTGGTGATAGCGGTAGCCGAGCCCCCGCCCGCGAAGATCCTGCTCCACCGCCTGAAGCCGAGGAGGTAAATCCTCGGGGCGATCGGCGTAGAACTCGACACACAACAACGAACCGGGATCTCCCTCGATGAAGCTGCGCCGCAACGCATCGAGCGCCGGGCTCTGCTTCGTGTAATCGAGGATGAACTTGTCCATCACCTCGATCGCCGATGGGCCATGACGAAGAATCACGGGCGTCGCCGCCAGGGACTCGAGCAACTCGGCAAACTGAATCGCCAGAACGGCCTTGGCTTTCGGCAGGGGCACGAGATTGACCTTCGCCTCGAGAACGACCCCCAGCGTGCCCTCTGATCCGACCATCAGCTTCGCGAGGTTGAACGGCCGCTCCGGGTGGGCGAACTCGTCGAGGTTGTAGCCACCGACTCGCCGGAGCACTTTCGGAAAGCGCCGATCGATTTCACCGGCATGATCTAGCGCCAGTTTTCGCACCGCGCGATAACACCTGGCCTCGAGGCTGTCTCCCGCGCACTTTGCATCGAGGTCCGACGGCGCCACCGGCCCGAAGCGCGCGACCGTGCCGTCCGACAGCACCACTTCCTGCTCGAGCACATGATCAATGGTCTTGCCGTAGAGAACCGAGCGCGCACCGCACGAGTTGTTACCCATCATGCCGCCCACGGTGGCGCGACTGGCTGTGGAAATGTCCGGTGCAAACCGCAGGTTGTGGGACTTCAGCTGCGCGTTCAGCTCGTCGAGCACGATTCCGGGCTCGACGCGTGCCCAGCGCTCTTCGACATTCAATTCGAGGATGCGGTTCAGGTACTTCGAAGCATCGACGATGACCCCTGCGCCGATCGACTGTCCGCCCTGCGACGTGCCGCCGCCACGCATCGTGATCGGACAGCCACGCGCGGCGCAGATGCGCACGATCTCGACGAGATCCTCGCGCGTACGCGGAAGGACGACGCCCTTGGGATCGATGTGATAGACGCTGGCGTCTGTTGAATAGAGCGCCCGGGAAATCCGATCGAATCGGACTTCCCCGGCGGTTCGAGTCTCGAGCTCGCGGCGAAGGTCGTCCAGTGGGGCCTCAGCTCGTGATGGCGGCGACGACTTTCTGGAAGCCCTGGGCCTGTGCACCGCTCCAGCGCCATACGACGACGAGGTCGTGGCTGGGATCGATGTAGATGATGTTGCCGCCCTGTCCGACGGCCCGGAAGGCGTTGGTTGGCGAACCCGGCCACAAACCCTGCTTCGTATTCAGCCACCACAGGAATCCGTAGTCAGGCCCATGCGCGCTCGGCGTCGTCGCCATCTTCACGTACGCGGGCGACACAATCTGTTTGGCGCCCCACTTGCCGTTCCGCAGCCACAGCAGCCCGAAGCGCGCCATGTCGTAGGTGCTGATCCACATGCCGCCGCCCCAACGAGTGCCGCCACTGACCGACGCCATTCTCTTGCCGTCGATGTCGAGGTACGCGTTCGCATAGGGCACCCACTTCCACGTCGAGGATGCGCCGATCGGGTTCATGACCTCGTCGCGGAAGACGTCGGGAATCGGTTTCTTGTACATGCGCAACAGCGACAACGCGAAGCGATTGATGCGCACATCGTTGTATTCGTAATGGGAGCCTGGAGGCATGATGGCGCGCGGCTTCATCTCGGCGCGCCCGAACGCCTCGGTGCCGATGAAGTTCGCGTTCTTCCCCCACATCTCGCCTTCCCACTCGGATTCCTGCTGCAGATGGTTGCGCCACGTCACCTTGCTGTTCTGCGGAGAATCGTAGCCACCGTCCTTCACGAGCGCGCCGACGGGCTGGTCGAGATCGGGAACAAGCCCGCGATCGAACGCAATGCCCGTCACCGTCGACAGCATGCTCTTGGCCACGCTGTAGGTCGGGTCTGGACGGAGCGTATCGCCGGGCGCGCCGAACTCCGCGACGATGTAGCCGCGGCGAATCACGAGCCCGTTGCTCCCAGCACGCTCGGTCGGAATCGACGCCAGCAGCTTGCCGTTCACAACTTCCTGATCGGAAAAATCGCGGGCCGGCGAGCGCGTCTCACTCGACTTCATGAACTCGACGGCTTCGTTCAGCTTGGCGGGGTCGAACCCGAGCTCGGCGGGGGACTTGTGCGCCCATTGGCCCGCGGGTGGGTAATAGGGAACCTGCGCCGCTGGAAGTGCGGCAAACACGGCACATAGGGCGATACCGACAATGGCTTTATGCATCCCCCAACCTCCTTACAGGACGTCCTTTACGAGGTTTCTGTGGGGCCGAGTCTACCGCATTGCGGGACTGCAAACACGACCTGTTTCGACCGATAAGTAGGGTATGCAACAGATCGGCCTCGTGCTGACGCTTCTTGCCCTGGTCGCGACCCCGGTTTCCGGCGCAGACCTGAGCGGAAGCGCGCAGGCCTCCGGAAAACCCGTGCAATACGCCGTGGTGTGGCTCGACGCGCCGCAGGCTCCGCCGCTGGTGAAGGAAGCCCCCGTGACCATCGACCAGCGCAACCTGGCATTTTCGCCTCACGTGCTCGTCATCAGGGTCGGCACGATGGTCGCCTTCCCAAACAGCGACCACGTGTTCCACAACGTCTTCTCGTTCAAGGACGGCAAGAAATTCGACCTGGGGATGTACCCCACTGGAACGGCGAAGCCGGTCGTCTTCGACAAGCCGGGACTCAGCCGCATCTTCTGCAACATTCATCCGAACATGGCGGCCTACGTGATGGCGGTCGACACGCCGTACTACGCGATGTCGAACGAGCAAGGCGGGTTCACGTTGCCCAACGTGCCTCCCGGCACTTACACGTATCACGCGTGGCGACCTGGTGGTGAGACGCTAACCGGCTCGATCACGATTGGATCAACCAAAACCCTGGACGTGAAGTGGTGACAGGCGCGCGGACTATTCGCTGCGCCCTGCTGCTCGCGGGATCGCTCGCCGGGTCATGGGTGTGTGCCTACGGCCAGACGCTGACAGCCGAAGTGGACGTCACTGGTGGATATTCAAGCGAAGAAGTCCGCGCGGCGGCGACGCAGTTCCGCGTGTTCGGCGACGCCCCGGCCAAGATCCGCTACTTCGCCGAGGCTTCGTGGGGCGGACGCTGGGCGGGTGACGTTCCGGTCACCGGGGGCACGCTGACCGGTGCCGACCCCATGGGCACCGACGTCTTCGGCGCGGCCTACCCGTACCGCCGGCGATGGCAAGTGATGGAAGCGTACGCCGAGCGTTATTTCACGCCTCACGGCTTGCTGCTCGGCGCGCGCGGTGGACAGTTTCGTACGCCCTTTGGAATCCACACGAGAGGCGACTACGGCTACAACGGCTTCGTACGACCGCCGTTGATTCGCTACGACGGCTACTACGGCGTCTCGAACAACTGGCTCGAGCAGGGCGCGATGGTCACGGCAGGCGTTCCCCAGCTTTTTGTTGAAGCAAGCGTCGGCCAGCCGCACGACGTGGGCACAGCTTACCGGCGGGACGGCCTCGACGAGTCCGTCCGCGTGCAGGGATACGGCGGCCCGCTCATCGTCGGCGTGAGCTATATGCGCAGCAATCCCTACATGCCGTTGCGCTTTGCCCCTGGCCGCCAGGTCTTTACGGGCGTCGACGTCCGATACGCCTCGAGCCGCGGTGTACAGGTGCGCGGCGAGCTGCTGAAGGGGCACTCGTTCGAAGGAGTCTCGACGACCGGTTGGTACCTCGACGGCATGCTGCATCGGCCGGTCATGGGTCCGTTTACCGCCGTCGTGCGCGGCGAGTCGCTCGACTACACGGCGGCGCCACCGCGCGCGCGCGCAGCCAGCCGGTTCACGATTGGCACGAAGGTGCGACTGCCCTGGCGTCTGACGGCACAGATAAATTACATGCACCAGGACGGCGACCTGCCGAGGATTTACGACTCGTCGCTCGACTTCAGCGTCACGTACTCGGTCCGGTACCGGTAGATCTCCGCGATGCCCACTCCAGCTCACAGGCAGATTCCCTGGCACAAACGCATGGAGGCCCGCGTCATCGCGGGGACGCTCGTGCTGGTCGCACTATCGCTGGCCGGCGTGATGCTCGCTGCGACGCGAGTCGCGACGCGCACAGCGGTCGATCGCGCCTCGGTAAATCTCGAAGATGGCCGGCAGGCGTTCTACCGGCTCGTCGACAGCCGTGCGGAGAACGCAGCGGCGCAGACGCGGCTCATCATGACGCTGCCGGTCTTCCGCGCAACGATCGCCTCGGGGGACATACCCACGATATCGGCGATGGCCGACGGATATCGCAACGACCTGAACGCAAGATTCGTGATTCTCACCGACGCCGGCGGCCGCATCATCTCTGCTCCCGGCTGGCCCACAGGATGGCAGACGCCGTCGACGCTGCTCAGCACGATTGCGAACGCGCGTGCGTCTTCTCAGAGAGACATCGTCGCCGCCCAGAATCAGCTCTTCCTCGTCGTGTCTGAACCCGCGAGGTTCGCCGAGGAACTCATCGGAACCATCACGTTCGGTTTTCCCATCGACGATCGTGTCGCGCAGGAGCTCGCGCAGGTGACCCACTCGGAAGTGAACCTCGTGTCGAGCGGCCAGCTCACGGGCAGCAGCCTGCCGCCGCCAGAGCAAACGGAACTTCGAACCCATCTGGCGGGACCGGACACGCCAGCATCGGAAGGATTCTCCACCAAGCTCCGCGCCATCGGCAGCCGCCGATTCGTTGGGGGATCGTTCCCGCTGTTTCGAGATCGCGCGTCGGATTCGGTCGGACGCCTGCTGCTCCTGCAGGATTGGGCGCCGACTCAGCAGTTCCTCGACGAATTGCAGCGCTCGCTCCTGCTGGCGGGGTTCGTCGGATTCATCATTGCGCTCGGCGGAGGATTGGTCTTCAGCCGCCGGACGAGCCAACCCGTGATGGACATCTCCGCAGCGGCGCTCGACATCGCCGAAGGCGACTGGGCTCGGCAGGTTCCCGTGCGAGGCAGCGCCGAGGCGATCTCCATGGCGTCGGCCTTCAACCACATGACGAAGAGCCTCCGCGACCAGGCCGAGCGGCTGAAGGCGTCGTCACAACGGTTCTCGACCGTCACGCAGTCGGCGCGCGATGCGATTATCTCGACCGACGAGCGCGGCAACATCACGTTCTGGAATCGCAGCGCGGAAGCGACGTTCGGTTACGCCGAGGAGGAGGCCGTCGGTCGATCCATCACGATGCTGATGACCCAAGCCGACCGAGCTGCCTACGAATCAGCGTTGCCGGCCCCGCGTGATGAAGACGTGACGTTCGGCCGAACGATTGAAGTGACTGGCGTCCGCAAAGACGGCGGATCGTTCCCGAGTGAGTTTTCGCTCGCGGCCGTGCGCACGGCACAGGGCACGGTCTTTACGGCTGTAGTCCGCGACGTGATGGAGCGCAAGCAGGCGCAGGATGCTCTTCATCAACGTGACGAACAGCTCCGCCAGGCCCAGAAGATGGAGGCCATCGGCCGTCTCGCGGGCGGTGTTGCCCACGACTTCAACAATCTCCTGATGGCGATACGCGGGTATGCGGAGTTGCTCATCCAGGAACTGGCGGACAGCGCCGAGCGACGCGCGGATGCGGAAGAAATTCTGAAGGCCGCCGATCGCGCAGCCGGGCTGACCAGACAGCTGCTCGCATTCAGCCGCCGCCAGGTGATCACGCAGCAGGCGGTCGCGCTCGATCAGGTGGTGGAGAGCATGCAGAACATGCTGCAGCGGCTGATCGGCGAGGACGTTGCGCTCGAGACGGAAGTATGGCCAGGGCTCACGCCGGTTCTCGCCGACCGGACGCAAGTCGAGCAGATTATCGTGAACCTCGTCGTGAACGCTCGCGACGCGATGACGGGCGGCGGTCAAATTGCGATCGAGCTGAGGAACATCGAACTTGACGGCATTGGGGTCGCAGCACACCCTGGGTTGAAGCCGGGGCACTACGTCGAGATGGCGATCAGCGACACAGGCAGCGGCATGGACGCCGAAACGTCAGCGAAGATCTTCGAACCCTTCTTCACGACGAAGGAGGACGGCAAGGGCACCGGCCTCGGCCTGGCGACGGTGTACGGCATTGTCCAACAGAACAGCGGCGCCATCGAAGTGCAGAGCAAGATCGGCCACGGCACCACGTTCTACATTTATCTGCCTGTCGCCACCGACTTCGGCAAGCCTGCCGCCCCGCGGCCGGCGAAGATGTCTGGCGGCTCAGAGACCGTGCTCCTCGTCGAAGACGACGACCGCGTGCGCGTGCTCGTGTCCACGATGTTGAGAAAGCACGGCTACACCGTGCTGCTGGCCTCGCAAGGCGACCAGGCGCTCGAGATCGCGGCGCGGCACCACGGCCGCATTCACCTCCTCCTGACCGACGTCGTGATGCCCGGCATCAGCGGCCGTGCGCTCGCCGAGCGGCTGATGATGACACGGCCAGACACGCGCGTGCTGTTCATGTCGGGGTATTCAGACGACGAGATTCTTCGGCACGGTGTGAAGAGCGCGAACACGTTGTTCGTGCAGAAACCGTTTTCGGTGGAAGGGCTGGCCGACAAGATTCGAGAAATACTGAGCGCTCCAGCCGATATCGCGCTGAGGAAATAGGGAACACGAAGGCACGAAGACAGGCACCTCCCAAGATCACGAAGAAGGGCTATTGCCTAAGGCCTTGGGCTCTGGGCTTCGGGCTTCGGGCTTCGGGCTTCAGACCTATTTCAAATCTTCAGCGAGCGTCCACATCGTGAGCAGACCGGGCGCAAAGGGGGAGCGGTATAGAACCGTATCGCTCCTCGTGGCACACCGGATTCGGTACGACATCAAGGAAACAACGAAAAACAAACCTAGCCCAAAGGTCCAGGTTCGGGCATAAGGTGAGAGCGCGGTCATATTTCGCCTGGCTCTGCTGTGTTCAATAAGAAAAAAGGGCGCCCAATATTGAAGCGCCCTTCCACTCGACCAACGACTGACGACTGGGACCAACGACTAACGACTGGCACTAACGACCAACGACCAATGACCAACGACTAAGGGAGCGCAAGTGCGATTAGCTCTGCCGGCGACGTCCGCGATCCCACCGATACCGCGATGTACTGCTTGCCTGCGATCGAGTAGGTCATCGGATTGCCGCACGTGCCGCCCGGCAGCGTCATCTCGTGCACGACATCGCCAGTCTTCTTGTCGTACGCGTAGAACATGGGACCGCCGCCGTTGCCGCTGCGGAACAAGCCGCAGCCCTGGCCCGCGAACATCAGCGTTTTGGTGACGACGATACCGCCTTCATCCGCGCGGCCGGTCTTGGGAATCGTGAGTCCCTTCAACGCCGGATGCGTTTTGATCCAGTCATACGTGTCGCCGTTGGCGACCTGCCACGCAATGTCGCCGGTGTTCATGCTGTAAGCCGTGATGCGGCCGTATGGCGGCTTCACCATCGGCAGACCCTGCGGGCCGATGCCCCAGGGTCCGCGGCTGACGCCCGGGCCCACGACAACCGGGCCGCCCGCGCCGCGCCCGCCTCCCCCGGCACCGCCACCGCGCGCTCCGCCACCGGCGCCACCGGGGGCACCTGCCGGACCGGCGTTGGTTCCGCCCGGTGCCGCGCCGGGACCGGGTCCGGCTGCACGAGCGCCGCCAGCCGCGCCGGCACCTCCGCCGCCTTCCTGAGGCACCGCGCCGCCAGCACCGCCGATGTAAGTCATGTCCGATCGCGTGCCGCCCACTTGCAGCGCCTGAACCGACATGTTCGTCACCGACGGAACGTACAACATGTTCGTTTCGGGGTCCCACGCCGCGCCCTGCCACAACGCCGAGCCCTGATTGCCGGGAATCTGTAACGTTCCTCGGAGACCGCCCGCCACCGCAACGCTCGGCGGCGTGAACAGCGGCCCCATGCGGTAGTCCTTCGTCAACGCGAGGGCTTCAGCCCGCAGCTCTGGCGTAAAGTCGATCAGATCCTGCTCCTGGGCGCCTTGCCGGTCGTACGGCAGAGGCTTGGTCGGATGGGGTTGCGTGGGCGAATACCATTCGCCCGGCGTGTCGCCGGGCGCGGCGGAACGTTCCTCGATCGGCCACACGGGCTTGCCGTTCGTGCGGTCGTAGACGAAGAGGTAGCTCCATTTGGTCGGCTGCGCGACAGCGCGGATCGCGCGGCCATCGACCGTCACATTGATGAGCGTCGGGGGCGACGACAAGTCGTAGTCCCAGATGTCGTGATGCACCAGCTGCTGATGCCAGATCCGCTTTCCGGTTTTCGCATCGAGACAGACGAGGCTGCCGGCAAACAGGTTGTTGCCAGGACGGTGTCCGCCGTAGAAATCGCCTGTTGCGGACTCAACAGGCAGGTACACGTAACCGAGCTCCTCGTCGGCCGAGAACGGCGACCACACAGCCGTGTTACCGGTGTAAGACCATGAATCGTTCAGCCACGTGTCGTTGCCGAACTCTCCCGGGTGCGGAATGGTGTGGAATGTCCAGATGCGTCTTCCGGTCCTCACGTCGAAGCCGCGCACGTACCCCTTCGTGTTCTGCTTCGAACGCGGTGCGGTTCCCGCAAGCAGCGCGGCGCCCGTCACGATGACGTCCTTCACCACAACGGCCGGCGAGCTCGATCCGATGGTGCCGTCCCTGGGAAGCGGTTGATCGAAATCCTCGTACAAGTCGACGATGCCGCCCTTTCCAAACCTGGGATCGGGGATGCCGGTCTTCGCATCGAGCGACACGAGCCGATAGCCTTTGGAGATCAGGATGATGCGCTGCTCTTTGCCGTCGGTCCAGTACTCGACACCGCGGCTGACGCTTCGCGGCGCCATGTCGGCGCGCGCCCCCTCGTCGAGGCGGTACATCCATATCGTTTCGCCCGATGCGCCATCGATCGCGACCACGGCGCGGCGCGTGCCCGCGGTTGTGTAGAGCACGCCTCCGACCATCAGCGGTGTCGCCTCCATGTTGGCGTCGGCGCGAGGACCGTAATTGTCGGCTTTCCAGCGCCACGCGATCCGCAGATTCTTGACGTTCTCTCGATTGATTTGATCCAACGGCGAATATTTGGTGCCGCCGGCGTCTCCGCCCCAATGCGGCCACTCGCCGTTCTTCACGCCGGTCTGCCCGGACACGATCATCGTCATCCAGAGCATCAGCGTCGCAACCGGAACAAGCACCGGTGCCACGCGCAGAAATCTCCTGAGCATGCGAGCGCTCCCTCTTCGTTGTGAAATCAAACTATTGGTTGGGATCTACCACGACATTATATCTATGGAACTCTAGAACTCTAGAACTCTAGAACCTTGTTCTAGTGTCGGGTGGTGGCGACGAGGGCGGGACCGGGTACGTGGTCGGCAGCGCCGGCTGGAATCGACAGGCGGAAGCAGGCGCCTTTGTCGGTCGGCAAGAGCTGCAATGAGCCGCCGTGCGCCTCCGCGATACCCATCGCGATCGACAGACCGAGTCCGGTGCCCTCGCCCACTTCCTTCGTCGAGAAGAAGGGCTCGAACACCCGGCCGGCAAGCGCCGCCGGCACGCCCGGACCATCGTCGCGAATCTCGACGGCAACCAAATCGCCGGAACGGTCAGTGCTGACCGTCAGCGTGCCGCCTTTGTTCGCCGCACGCATCGCCTGTTCGGCGTTCAGGATCAGATTCAGGATCACCTGCTGAATTTCTTCTGGATTCACGACGACCGACGGCAGACCGTCGGCGTAGCTCTCGAACAGCCGGATACTCGCGGAGCCAAATTCGTACGACCGCAGCGCAATCGTCGTCCTGACGATCTCATTGAGGTCGGCCACCGAGCGCTCTGTCGACGAACGCCGCACGAAAGCGAGCAGGTTCCGGACAATCTTGCCCGCGCGAATGGCTTCCGAGCGTACGTGTTCGAGGTCGCGCCGCGGTTCAGGGCGTTGCTCGGCGTCGATCAGCAACTCGGTAAACCCCAGGATGGATTGCAGCGGGTTGTTCAACTCGTGGGCGATACCGGAAACCAGCTGGCCGACCGCGGACAGCCGCTCGCTGTGAATCAAATGGCCACGCAGCCGAATCTCTTCGGTGATGTCGCGTTCCATGTGAACGAAGTGCGTCACGTCGCCGCGTTCGGTGCACAGCGGCACGATGGCGCACGCCGCCTGAAACGTCGATCCGTCCTTGCGCCTGTGCACCAGAGTGCCGGTCCACGCTTCGCCCTTGCGCATGCTGCGAATCTCGTAGAGCACCGATTGCGATTCGCCCGCCAGTACCTCCATCGGCGACCGATCGAGCAAATCTCCGATCTCGTACCCAACGGCCTCGCAGAACGCTCTGTTGGCATGACGCACGGCACCATCGAGCGAAACGATCAGGATCAGCTCGTTGGCTTCTTCGACGGCGGCGCCCATCAGACGCAGCTTCGCGTCCACCTGCCGTACTTCCGCTCGCTCGACCGCCAGGCGCGCCATCAGCAGCGGAAGCACCGACACAATCGCCACGGCTGTCGACAGATCCTGAAGCCTGTCGACTTCGCCGGACGGCGCCGCGCGACGGAGCCCGTAGTCGATCAGCGGCAGCAGCGCGAGCCCCGCGAAAATAATCCAGGGACGCGAAGGTGATTCGTCGGTATCGCCCTGCGCGGCAACGGTTGACTTCGGCGCCTCGGCAGCCGCCCACGGGTAGAAGGCGAACGGCAGAATCCACATCACATCGCCGAGCGACGCACTCTGGTAGAACCCCTGCCAGAGTTCTGCGTTGCCGAGCGTGAGCGTGATCAGACTGATGCACAGGCCAAGCGCCAGACGACGGTACGTCGCCCGCCATCCAGGATCGTCAGCCAGAAACACCGCCACGGTCATCCCGATGCAGACGAGAAATTGCTGGAGCTCGGAAAGGAGCAACAATGACTGCGATGCCGCCTGCGACGCGACGGTCGCGTCGGAGACGACGACGAAATGCGAGTAGAGGAAGCCGGTCAGCACCGCGATGCCGGCGATATCGACCGCGGTCGTCGCGGCGACTTTTTCGCGTGCCCCTCGATGCGGCTGGGCGAGCAGCGCAAGCAGCGGCGCCACAGCGCCAAACAGTGCAAATACGGCATGCCACCCGAGCCAGGATGTGCTGACGCCGAGCAGTAGTTCGTCGACCGACCACCCGACCACGCTGATGGCGGACATCAGCAGGCCGAGGGCAAGCGTCGCCCAGAACAGCCACTGGCAGCCGGTCCACGCGTGCCTGCGTCTGGCAATCACGACCACGCCGACGAGCGGCGGGACCAGCAGTGCAAAAATTCGATACCAGGGAAGGACTGCCGGAAACGGCCGGAGATAGGCGCCTAAGAACGCGTAGAGAATTGAGTAGCCAACGCCGAAGCCAAGCCAGCCCATCTAGGTACAGATGTCGGCTGGAAGGCCCTCCAACCACAGGCTTTGGCGGCACTTTTGTGCAGAATCAATCTGTCGGACAACCGCCGACAACCGGCGCGACCCGCTATACTTTCCCACCAGCGGCATGCCGGGCATTTTGATCGTCGAAGATGACGCCGATATCGCGGCGCTCATCGCTCACTACCTCGACAAATCGGACTATTCGGCCGACATCATCTCCGATGGGGGCAAAGCCCTCGTCCGGGCCAGAGAGGCCGTCCCCGACCTGGTCATCCTCGATCTGATGCTGCCTGGGCTGAACGGCCTCGAGGTATGCCGCATGCTCCGGGCGGACCCACGCACGGCGGCGGTGCCCATCATCATGTTGACCGCCCGCGGCGAGGAGTCGGAGCGGATACACGGACTGGATGTCGGTGCGGACGACTACGTCGTGAAACCGTTCAGCCCCAACGAACTGATGGCGCGCGTCCGCGCGCTGCTCCGGCGCGCTGCGCCGGCCGCCGAGCCGAAGGAACGCGTGCTTCAGTGCGGGCCGGTCCGACTCGACGTCGCCCGCCACACCGTCTCGATCGATGGCGAAGACGTGCGCCTGACAGCGAAAGAATTCCTTCTTCTGCAATATCTGATGGAGCATCGAGGCCGCGTGCTCTCGCGCGATCGCCTGCTGTCGGATGTCTGGGACTACCGGTACCCGGGCGCAACACGCACCGTCGACGTCCACGTCCGCCGGCTTCGCGAGAAACTGCCCTTCCTCGAGCAGGCGCTCGTCACGGTTCAGCAGTTCGGCTACAAACTTCTCGAGCCATAGTGCATGCACGTCGGCTTCCGCGCAAAACTCTTCCTGGCCGCATGCGGTGCGGCGGCTGTCGGCCTTGCCCTGGCCGCGGTGCTCATCTCCCGTTCGGTCGCGGCGGAAACCGAAGCGCAGATCCAGCGAAGTCTCGTCGTGCAGACGAAGCTGACCGCCCAGCTGCTCTCAACGAATCCCCAGGCGACCACGCCCGAAGCGCTCGATCACGAGGCCGATCAGCTTGGCGCCGAAAGCGGCGCGCGCGTGACGTTTGTGGCAGGCGACGGGCGGGTACTCGGTGACTCGGCCGAAGATCTCTCGGCGCTCGCGGGCCTCGACAATCACGCAGGCCGTCCGGAGATCCTCGACGCACGTCGATCGGGCCTTGGCATCTCGAGGCGCCACAGTGCGACGGTCGACACCGACCTGCTCTACGTCGCCGTCCCCGTCACTGGTTCGGAAATCGCCGTCGTACGCCTGGCGCTCCCGCTGACCGTTGCCGCGCGCCAGGTGCAGGCCGTGCGACGCGCGGCGCTGTTGGCGCTCGTCGTGGCGGCGCTGGCGGCGCTGGCCGGTGCCTGGATGTTTTCGTCCCCGCTGGCCAACCGTGTTCGAGAGATTACGGCCGTCGCGGCGCAATACGCACGGGGCGATTTCTCACGCCGGATGCCAGACCATGGGGACGACGAAATCGGGCGCATCGCACGCGTGCTGGACGACTCCATCCAGCAGCTTGCGGCCCGGCTCGCCGAGCTGTCGACCGATCGCACCCGGATGGCCGCAATTCTCTCGGGCATGGTGGAAGGCGTGCTCGTGGTCGATGGCGGCGGACGGCTGCGCCTCATTAACGACGCGGCGTGCCAGATGCTGAATCTCGAAGCGGTTCAGCTCGGCCGCCACTACATGGAGGCGGTCCGCCAACCCGGCATCGTCCAGCAGCTCGGTGCGGCGCTGCAGGGCGAGCATCGCTCGCCGGTTGAAGTACCGCTCGACGCAGGAACGCAGGGACCGGGCGGAGCCAGAGTCTTCCGCGCGCAGGCCGCGCCCGTGAGTGCCAGCGGCGGCGGCGGCGCCGTGCTCGTGCTGCACGACATCAGCGATCTGCGGCGCGCCGATCGCGTGCGTCGCGACTTCGTTGCTAATGTGTCGCACGAACTCCGCACACCGCTGACGGCAGTCCGAGGCTACGTCGAAGCCCTGATGGACGAACCGGCGAGCCCGGCGCAGCAGAAGACGTTCCTCGAGGTGATCGACCGCCACACCGCACGAATGGAACGTCTGGTGCGCGACCTGCTGCGACTGGCACGGCTGGACGCGCACCAGGAAACCGCCGAGATGCGCAGCATTGATGTGGCCGCGCTGTTCCGGACGGTGCTCGCCGACCTCACCGAGCCGATCGCTCGCAAACAGATTGCCGTCGATCTTCAGATCGAGCCGGCTGCGGCGTCGATCGAAGCCGACATCACCAAATTGCAGGATGCCGTGCGGAACCTTGTCGAGAATGCCGTGAACTATTCACCGGATGGCGGCCGCATCGAACTGGCCGCACGCGTGGAGGGCGAGGCGATCGAGCTCGTCGTTGCCGATCGCGGTCCGGGGCTGCCCGAGTCCGATCTCGGCCGTGTGTTCGAGCGCTTCTATCGTGTCGACCGGTCGCGGACGCGCGACCCTGGCGGCACCGGCCTCGGACTCTCGATCGTGCGTCAGCTCGTGGAGCTGCACGGCGGCCGTGTACGCGCGGCGAACCGCCCGGACGGCGGAGCCGTGTTCACGGTTTCATTGCCGAATAACAAATGAATGTTCTAGGGTTCTAGAGTTCTAGAGTTCCAGAGTTCTAATGTTCCAATCTTCAATCTTCAATTCTCAATGTCCAGCTTCAGCTCGTTTGCGCGCTCGTAGAGCGACGACTTGTCGGGATACAGCTCGCGCAGGACGATTTGCTCTTCTCCATGCGTCGACTTGAGAACCTGAAGTTCCGCTCCAGTGCAGCAGCTGACCATGACGCACGATGTTCTGACCTCGCCGGCAGACACCTCCCACAGCACGTAATGATCGCGATTCACTGCGAGTATCTCGCCATTGCCATGCCGACGATTTCCTCGATGAGCTGGGAGTAGGTGCGGCCGGCCTTTCGCGCCGCCTGGGCGAGCTCGGCACGCGACGCCAGCCACGGATTCGGGTTCACTTCGATGACCGTCACGGTCCCGTCCGGCTTCAATCGCATGTCGACGCGGCCGTAGTCCCGCAATTCGAGCGCCTGATAAGCCGCAATCGCCGTCGTCTGCAGGAGCGTCGTGGTCTCCTCGGAGAGATCGGTCGCGACAATCGATTTCGTGTCGCGGTAGGCCTTGGTGCCCTTCCCCCATTTCACCTCGGCCGCCGCGATCCGTGGAGTGCCTTCCGGCAGCTTCGACAGATCGAGTTCGATGACCGGAAGTGCCTCTGGGGTCTCATTGCCGAGGACACCGACGTACATCTCTCGCCCATCCACGTACTCTTCGATCAGGATCGGCGAGTTGAACTGCTCGTGGAGCCAGTCGATGCGCTCCATCAACTCCTTGATCGACGAGACGACCGCGTTGAACTCGATGCCGATCGATCCGTCTTCCCGCATGGGCTTCACGATGACGGGGAAATGCAGCTCGTCGGAAAACGAGAGACGGCCCCGGAACGACCGCGCGAAGATCGGTGTGTGGATGCCGTGGAACGCGAAGATCTTCTTGGCGACGCTCTTGTCCTGCGCGAGCATCAGGCCGTGGCTGCCGGCACCGGTGAATCGCTTGCTGATGAGCTCCAAGTACGCCGCAATATTGAAATCGGCCGTGTCGTTGCCGCCAAACGACTCGCTCAGGTTGAAGATGAGGTCGCAGTCGAGGCGCGCGAGCGCGTGCAGACTCTTCAACGAGCCGTCGAGCTGGTGCAGCGTCGGCTCGTGATCGAGCTTCGTCAGCGCATCGACCACTTCCTCCTCGACCTCTTTTTTGTCGAGCGTGCGCATGAGCGGCGCCTTGCCGTTCGAGGCGGACGCGTCCTCTTCCGGCTCCCAGCGGTCGTAGAGCACGACGATTTTGAGTTTACCTGGCATTTACTTGGCTTTCGGCTCTGGGCTCTGGGCTCTGGGCTCTGGGCTTGGTCTTCTGCCCTCTGCCCTCTGCCCTCTGCCCTTTGCCCTCCTTCTGCCCCTTACCCCTTATCCGATCGCCCGTAAAGTTCCCGCGCTGCAGAAAATTCATCGCGAGCGTCGTCCCGAACGCCGTGAGCTCGACCAGATAGCCGGGTTCGCGGCCGATCTCGCCCCACAATTTCAACCGCTCGCAGTTCCGAACAATCGCTTCGACCAGTCCGCGCACCACGGCTCGCCTCACGCCCGTCCAGTACGTGATCTTGTCGACGAGCTCGCGCCGGTACTTCGTGACGATGTCCACGGCTGGACGTCCCTCGCGCGGCTTGCGCGTGAGAAAAATTTCTGACAAGTGCGCGTCCATTGCAAGATCAATCCGCAGGTCGCGTTCTTTTTCGGCGCGCTGATAGAACTCTTCGACCGTCAGGCGCATGTCGTCGACGGTGATGTCGACCTCGCCGGTTCGGACGATCGGCTCGACAGCGCCGAACGCCCGCGCCATCCGATCCACATATCGAAGCTTGCGCATCGCCGGCCAGCCTTTGTATCGGCGCCTCCACGCACTACCTGGCGTCAACCAGACGGCAAAGGTTTCGGCAAAGTCTTCGTCGGGATGCTTCTGCGCATACCACCCTTCGATGTGGCGCACGTACTGGCGGCTGAACGGGACTGGACGGTATTTGTCGCGATACGGCTGCTCGAAGGGGCCGAACGTCGCGCGCCAGTCGGCGCGCGTGTAGAGGCGATATGCGTAGTTGAAGACGTGCCCCGCCTCGTGACGCATGTAGCGCATGATCTCGCGGCCGTCTTCGAGATCATCGATGGCGCGCTCGAGCCGCCCGAGCTTGGGATCGGCGAGATAGAACGGAATACCGAGAATCGGCTGCATGTCGGGACAGCCCCACTCGTCGGTCAGATAGCACACCGGCCGGAATGTGTGGAGGCCGCGACGCTCGAGCTCCTTGTAGAGCTGCCGCACGTAGGGCTCGACCGGAGAGCCCTCGAGCTTCAGGCCGAGCTCGCGGATGCGCTTGCCGAGCACGCCGCGCAGTTCCGGGTCGAGCGTCTCAAAAGCGGGCACGCGGTGATTATAGGTGCGGAAGGTGCGGAACGTGCGGGACGTGCCAAAGGCGCAGGAGGTGCGACTTGACGTGGGGTTTTTGCCGGGAGACAATCATGTGGTTCACAGATACCATACATACATTTTTGTCATATTCCTGACTTGCCTATGAGCACTGCCCGTTCGTCGTCCCGAGCCGTTGCGCCAGCGCCCGACAGCCACGCCCGCGAGGTGCGCCGTCTCGCCTCGCTGCTCGATACCAGCCAGGCCCTGACCGGTACCATCGACCTCAAGGCCGGCCTGCACCGTGTCCTCGAGATCCTCGGCCGCCATCACGGGGCCGTTCGCAGCACAATCGCGATGCTCGACGAAGACACGGGGCAACTGCAGGTCGAGGCGTCTGACGGCCTCGATCGCCCGGGCTATCGCATCAGCTATCAGCTCGGCGAAGGCATCACCGGCCGCGTCGTCGAGAGCGGTAAACCGATTGTCGTGCCGCAGATCAGCCGCGAGCCGATGTTCCTGAACCGCGCGGCGAAGCGATCGGAGCTGCCGCAGCAGGAGCTGAGCTTCATCTGCGTGCCCATCATGTTGAATCGCAAAGCGGTCGGCGCCCTCGGCGTCGATCTGAAATTCAAGGCCGACCGCGACTTCGACCGCACGCAGAAGTTTCTCGGCGTCGTCGCGTCGATGATCTCCCAGGGCGTGAAAGTGCAGCGCTTGATCGACGGCGAGCGGAAACGCCTGCTCGACGAGAACACGCACCTGCGCCAGGAGCTGAAGGAGCGATACGACTTTTCCAATCTTCTCGGCACGAGCGGGCCGATGCGCCAGATCTGCGAGCAGGTGTCGCAGGTCGCGCGCACCATGACCACCGTGCTGATCCGCGGCGAATCGGGCACGGGCAAGGAGCTGATTGCCCACGCCCTGCACTACAACTCGCTTCGGGCAAACAAGCCTTTCATCAAAGTGAGCTGCGCCGCGCTTCCGGAGAGCCTGATCGAATCGGAACTTTTCGGCTACGAGAAGGGCGCCTTTACGGGCGCGCAGGGTCGCAAGAAAGGGAGATTCGAGCTCGCCGAAGGGGGCACGCTGTTCCTGGACGAAATCGGGGACGTGAACCTCGCCACGCAGGTGAAGCTGCTGCGCGTGCTTCAGGAGCGCGAGTACGAACGGCTCGGGGGAACCGAGACGCTGAAGACGAACGTGCGCCTGGTGACGGCGACCAATAAGAATTTGGAGAAGGCGATCACGGAAGGCACGTTCCGCGAGGACCTCTACTACCGGCTCAATGTCTTCTCGATCTTCGTGCCGCCGCTGCGCGAGCGCAAGACGGATCTGCTCTTACTCGCGGATCATTTCCTCGAGGGGTTCTCGCGCACGCACAGCAAGAACATCAAGCGCATCTCCACGCCCGCGATCGACATGCTCATGAGCTATCACTGGCCCGGCAACGTGCGCGAACTCGAAAACACGCTCGAACGGGCGGTGCTCGTCTGCGACGGCCACGTCATTCACGCGCACCACCTGCCGCCGACGCTGCAGACTGCCGAGGCGTCCGGCACCGTGACCCGTGTGTCCCTGAAGGACGCCGTCGCGGCCTACGAGAAGGACCTCATCTCGGACGCCCTGAAGACCACGCGAGGCAATCGCGCGAAGGCTGCCCGCCTGCTGAATACAACCGAGCGCATCATCAACTATCAGGTGCGGAAGTACGCGATCGACTATCGGAGGTTCAAAAATTAGTTAGTCGTTGGTCCCAGGCGTTAGTCCCAGTCGTGGGTCGTTCGGCTCCAGTCGCCAATTGAAATCCTCGTATCCGCTTCACTTCCAGAGGTTCATGACCTCTTCCACAAACGCAGCAGTGTTTAGAAACCTGTTAGTCGAGGAAGATCTTGCGAGCATCAGATGCTTCAGTTCGTCGCGTGTTTCCACCCTGGGCCGCGCACAACGCGACCCGGCTTTGCTCCCGTGTGCTCACCGTTTTTGAGGACTTGCACGCCGTTGACCAACACGTGTTTAACGCCTTTCGAGTACTGATGGGGCGTTTCGTAAGTCGCTACATCACCGATCGTCTCTGGATCGAACACAACGACGTCAGCAAACTGACCCGACGCCAGCAAACCCCGATCTTTGATTCGCAGATTTGTGGCGGGAAGGAAGGTCAACCGATGTATGGCCTCTTCGAGCGGAATCACCTGTTCATCGCGAACGTAGTTCCCGAGTAAGCGCGCCACGTTGCCATAGGCACGAGGATGAGTGCTTCTAAGGGTGAACGGAGGTTCCGGAGCCATTGAGTTTCCATCAGACCCGAAACTGACCCACGGTAATCGAATCTGCTTCCGGATATTGTCCTCGGACATCAGGAAATAGACGACCTGAACGCGGCTTCCATCTTCGACGACGAGGTCCATCGCTGTGTCCTGGATTGACTGGCGACGCAGTCGCGCCACTTCGGCTAGAGTTTTTCCGGTGTAACCTCGTAAGGCTGCATTCCTGAAACCTACAAGCAGGGTTCCTTCAGCTCCGGCCGATAAGAGCACGTTTTCCCAATCCGACGCCGTCGTCATTTCCTTCCGTAAACGCGTTCGAATCGACGGCTGTTTTAGCCGACTCGCCCATTCGCGATAACCACCCTCCTGTACCCATGGTGGCATCGCGGCATCGAGCCCTGTCGAGCCGGCGGTGTAGGTATACATGTTTGCCGTTATCTGGAGGCCATTGGCCCGCGCGGCTTCAATTTTTGCGATCGCGCTTTCGAGCTTGGGCCAGTTATCCCGCCCAGCAGCCTTGAGATGATAAATCTCAGCACGGATGTTTGCCTGACGGGCGATTTGTGTAACCTCGTCAAGGGCCTCCAGCAGGCGGTCGCCCTCGCTGCGAATATGAGCTGTATAGATGCCGCCGTATTCAGAAGCAACCTTGGCAAGTTCAACCAACTCATCCGAGTGCGCGTACACGTCGGGGACATAGATGAGCATCGAGGTCAATCCCAACGCCCCCTCTTCCATCGCATGGCGAACGTGCTGTCGCATCCGATCGAGTTCCGAGGCAGATGGAGCTCTGTTCGCATACCCGATCTCGAGGATCCTGACCGTTCCCGCTCCGACGAACGAGGCGACGTTCGGTGATATGCCGCGGGAAACGAGATAATTGAGGTACTCGCCTAATGTGTTCCAGGCGACGTCAAACTTGAAGTCGGCCTGGCGCTGGCGTTCTTCCTGCTTCATCACCTCATTGAGCGGCCCCATCGACGACTCGCCGAAGACTTCCAGTGTGACTCCCTGTCGAATGTCGCTCTGCGACCGACCATCTGCGAAGAGGGACCGCTCCGCGTGGCTGAGCATGTTGATGAAACCTGGCGAGACAGCCAAGTCGGTCGCGTCGATCTCAATACCCGCTCGCGAGTTGCGCAGATCGCCCACCGCGCCGATGCGATCACCGCTAACGGCAACGTCGGCACGGTGGCCCGGAGCACCACTACCGTCGTACACGATTCCGTTCCGTATGATGGTGTCGTAGGCTGCCGGAGCGACACACGACCCGGCCAAGAGCGCACAACCAAGGGACAAGAATGCGCGTCGCATGACGGTGCCTCCAGGTTGCCGCGTTTATAGCTGCCGCCGGAGAAGGAGTCCAGCGCTAATCACAGAGACCGGTCACGGGCCATCTGGTGACCCACCCGTGGGCAACAACCCCAAATGTGATATCCTGTATGAGTATTATAAAAGGATATCTATGGCAGCTATTTCATTGAAGCTTCCCGCAGAGCTCCTGGCAGCCTCGGGGCGCTGTGCAGACGCCCTGCGACTGACGCGGGCCGCGTACATGCGGCGTGCGCTCGAAGAGATGAACCGCGAGACTCGGGCCCGTCTGCGCGCCCGCCGCCTCCGCGACGCCTCGCGCAAGGTCCGCGGCGAGAGCATGCGCGTCAACGCGGAGTTCGCCGCGATCGAGCGGGACGGTGATGCGTAGGCGGGGCGAGATCTGGCTTGCGGATCTGAATCCCCGAAGGGGTACGGAGCCCGGAAAGACCCGCCCCGTGTTAATCGTTCAGGCCCAGGCGCTGCTCGACGCCGAGCATCCGTCGACGCTCGTGATCCCTCTCACAACACAGCTCACCGAGGCCGCCGAGCCCCTTCGGGTTCGCATTCGAGCGGCCGGTCGCCTGAAAAAGGATTCGGACGCGCTCATCGACCAGATGCGAGCCATCGACAATCGCCGCCTGGTCCAGGGCCCCTTGTCGCGCCTTCAACCCCAACAACTCGATGCGATCGCACACGCGCTGCTCGAAGTGCTCGATCTGCCGGACGAATAGGACTAGAGAAGCCCGCGCACCTCGTCAAGCGTAGGAACCGACGGGATAGCGCCCAGCTTGCGGCAACACGCCGCCGCCGCCGCGTTGGAGAAACGGAGGATGTCCGGAACGCTCCAGCCATTCAGTAGGCCGTAGATGAACCCGGCGCGGAACAGATCGCCGGCCCCGGTGTTGTCGGCGACGTCCACGCTGAACGCCCGCGCCAGGTGGAACCGATCGCCCTCGAGCGCCGCCGCGCCGCGCTCTCCAAGCGTCACGCAGAGCACGCCAGGATTGAGACGCCGCAGTTTGCGCAGCGCCCGCTCGGGATCGGACTCGCCGGTCATCGCAATAGGAAGATGCTCGTTGAAGATAGGATACGTGACGCCCGCGATGAGCTCCTCGGTTCGATCGCCGACGTGCTCGATATCGCTCGTGACAGGTGTCTGCGTCTGGCGCGCAATCGATGCCGCGCGCAACGCGGCCGCCGGATCGTCATCGTCGACGTGCACAATCCGCGCCCTCAGCACGCCGGCATCCAACCGCGCCGGCGGAAGCGACAGGCGCTCGCTCCTGTGCCAGAGAACCGTCCTGTCACCGCTGCCATCGATCACGATGACGGCTGTGCGATTCGGGCTGTCTGCCACCACCGCGTCGCCGGTCGACACGCCGCGCGTTTCGAGGTCGCGACGCACCATCGTGCCGTTCTCGTCGGAACCGAAGACACCAATGTACGCGGCCTTCAATCCCCAGGCCGAGCACGCGCACATCGCCGTCGCTGTCTGCCCGCCACTGAATGTCTGTCGCAGGTCGACGCGGGCCTTTCCCGATGAAATGACGTCCAGTAGACCCGACCGTGTGACCACGACGTCATCAAGGGAGTTGGTGCCGACTCCAACCACGTCAAGCATCTGCGCTAGGATACGCGACGTTCGTTGTGAATCTCCAGACCAAGAGCCTGACGCTCGCCCTCCAGACGCTCGAGGAAGTTCGGGCGATGATCGCGGCGATGGATCCCTCCACAAGGAAGGAGCTGTCGGCCGATTGGCTCGCGCGCCTTGAGAAAGTGACAGCGGCGGATCCGTGGGTGCTTGGCTTCTCTCTGCGGCATCGACAAAGCGGGGTCAGCGTCGGGACCTGCGGCTTCAAAGGTCCTCCCTCGACAGACGGCGGAGTCGAGATTGCCTATGGCATCGCCCCCGAACATCAGGGCAAAGGGTACGCCACGGAAGCCGCGCAGGCGCTGGTCACCTACGCGTTCACGTTTGACGAGGTTCGCGTTGTAAGAGCTCACACGCTTCCGGGGTCTGACGCATCGAAGCGAGTCCTGGCCAAATGTGGGTTCCGTCACGTCGGCGAGGTGATCGATCCCGAGGACGGACTGGTGTGGAGATTCGAGAACGATCACATCCTCTCGATCACCTGAAGGTACAGGTCCCGGACAGCTGTCGTCGTCTTTCGGTACTTGTCGAGCAACTGCTCCCCTGCAGACGGACGCGCAAAACCCATCCGGATCGCAATTGCCGACACCAGTTCCGGATCGCTGCTGATCCAGCTGAGGTTCGTGTCGGTTTCCATTCGCGCCATCAACTCGAGGGAGCGAAGAAACCGGTGTGCGCCTCGCAGGAATTGCCCCTCATCCGGCGCGAGATACGGTGTCTCCGGCAGTGATGCCAGCAGGTGCCGTGTTCCGGCAATCCGGAACTCAGGACGGCGATGCCCCTCGCGGATCTGAATCAACTGCAGCATGAAATCGATGTCGGCGAGGCCGCCCTTCCCCACCTTGAAATCCATGCGCTGTCCATCCTCGTGCCCCAGTTCGCGTTCCATGCGTGCGCGGATGTCGCGCATCGTGCTCGGCATCCGGGGATCCCACGGGCCGTAGACGAACGCGGTGACCAGCTCCTGAATGCGAGCCGCCATCTCTGGCGGCGCCGCGAGTGGCCGGCAGCGCGTCCATGCAAGCCGCTCCCATTGCTCGGCTCGCGTATCGAGGTAGCGCTGAAACATCGACACGGGGATGGCAAGCGCGCCTTTGCGGCCTTCAGGCCGCAGCCGTGTATCGACGCGATAGACGCTGCCTTCCGCAGTCGGCCGATCGAGAAACGTCGTCATCGCGGTGACAAACGCCTGATAGCCCTCGAACGCGGGCCCGTCATCCGAATCGCCGTCGTAGAACACCACGAGATCCAGATCCGAATGCACGGTCAGCTCGATGCCGCCAAGTTTGCCGAGCGCCATCACGGCCCACGACCTCCGCTCGAGCGATTGCGGTGCATGCCACCGCGCCGCGCGCTCGACGTTCAACTCCGCAATGAGCGATAGTTTTTCCTGCAGCAGGTCGAGATCGCCGCCAGCCAGCCACTCGAAGACCACCTTGAACTCTTCGAGATGCTTCAGCCGGCGCACCTGGTTCATCCGCGATTCCCTGTCGAGGTCTTCACGCCAATCGAGCGCAGACGCAATCTTTCGTCCAGCCGTGTCGATGTCTTCCGGCGGAAGAATCAGAGAATCGAGCAACTCCGGATAGCGGATGAGCCGCAGCGACGGCAGATCGCCTGAATCGAGCGTCATGATCGCCGCCTCGCGAAGCGCGCGATGCTCGAGCAGGCTGCGATAGAAATGAATCGGGCCGCCGGTAGCGGCTGCCAGCTGCTCGAGCCTGGTCACGACCTGGTCGGGCCTGGCGCACTCGGCCAGCCGCGACATCAACGCCGCGAGCACGTTCGCGACGACATTCCGGGCCACAGCCGGCGCTTGAGCCAGAGCGGCGGCCTGGTTCATCGATAGCATGGCGTCGAGCATCGCCCTGCCAGGGGAAAGGCCGCAGCTCTCGAGGTAGGCCATCGCCTCCGGCTCGGGCACATCCTTGTTGAGGATGCGAAACAACTGTCGCGCTTCGAATTCGCCGGAGTCCTTCTTGTGCTCGAAGAGGCCGAGATAGATCGCGTTGACGCGATCGCGATACGAGCCGAGCTGTTTGTCGAGATCCTCCGACGACCCGAGCCCGAGCCTCCGCGCGCTGATCTCCAACTCGTGCGCCTGGTCCGACATCCGGTGGGTCTGGTTTTCCTGGACCAGCTGCAGTCGATGCTCGATCGAACGGAGGAAGACGTAGGCGTGGGACAACTCGTACTGCACGGACTTGGGCACCAGGTTGGCGCGGACCAGCGCTTCCAGCCCCCCTAGCGTGCTCGGCTGGCGCAGCGCCGCTATCTGGCCACCGTAGCTGAGTTGAAACACCTGCGTGAACAGCTCTACCTCGCGGATACCCCCCCGTCCCGCCTTGACGTTGCGCTCGTCCGCCTTGCCGCCAAGCGCCTGATCGCTGCGCGCCTTGTAGCGCGACAACTCTTCGATGGCCGCGCGATCGAGATACTTGCGGTAGACAAACGGCTGCACGCGATCGATGAAGCGGCGGCCCAGCTGCAAATCACCGGCAATGGGCCGCGCCTTGATGAGGGCGAAACGCTCGAAGGTTTCTCCCCAGGAGGTGTAGTACTCGTCGTACTCCTCGAGCGAGTAGGCGATATTTCCCTTCGCGCCACCGGGCCGCAACCTGAGATCGACGCGATAGAGATAACTCTCTCCCGAGTGCTCGCCGAGGGCGGCGGTCAGCTTGCGCCCAAGCCGATGAAAAAAGTCACGCGCGGACGAGTCGTCTTCACTGTCGGCGTCGTAGACATAGATCAAGTCGATGTCGGAGCTGTAGTTCAGCTCGCGGCCTCCCAGTTTCCCCATGCCAATCACGGCAAAGGCGCCCGGCGGCGAGTCTCGTTCCTCGGCTGCGAGCAGCTGACGGGTCACAACCCCCAGGGCCGTGTCGATGGCAACGCCCGCAAGGTCCGAAATCTGGGCGGTCGCCGTCTCGACGGTTTCTCGCCGCAGGAGGTCGCGCGCGGCAATCCGAAGCGTCTCGCGCCGCTTCCAGCGTTTCAGCGTGTCCAGCGCCTCGGCGGGATCGTCGATGGTGCTCAACTGGCCTTCGATGTCGTCTTCCAGATCGCGCAGGTCTGGAGCGCTTCGCTCGAATTGCGAGATGAGCCAGTGAAAGTATTCCGGATTCCTGATCAGGATTTCGCCGAGGAACGGCGACGCGCCGAACACGTACGTCAGCACGTGCAGCGCGCGCGGATCTTCGCGAAGGTAGTCCACGAACATCGACCGCCCGGTTCGCGCCGCGAGATATCGCGAGAGGCCGACGACGGCGGCATCGGGATCGGGCGATTCGAGCAAGGCCGGCAGCAGGTCCGGCGCCAGGCGCCCAAGCGCCTCGCGGACGACCAGATCCTCGGCCATCGCCTGCAGGTGCGTATCGACGGCGACGGCGTCGCGGAACCCGAGCGACGCAAGGAATGCGCGCGCCTCGTCTTCGGTCAGGTCCGGGGAAAGGAAAAGATCGGAAGGTGTGGGCACGTTGGAAGGCTTAAGGCTCTAGGCTCTGGGCTCTCGGCCTGGCCCAAAGGCCAAAAGCCGAAAGCCCAAAGTCCTTTCCGTCGTTTAGATGTCGTAGTACAGCGCGAACTCCCACGGATGCGGCCGCAGACGGATCGCATCGACTTCCTTCGTCCGCTTGTAGTCGATCCAGGTGTCGATGACGTCCTGCGTGAAGACGTCGCCCTTCAGCAGGAACGCGTGATCCTTCTCGAGCGCGTTCAGCACCTCGTCCAGGCCCCCCGGGGCCTTTGGCACCTTCGCGAGATCTTCCGGCTCGAGATCATACAGGTCCTTGTCGAGCGGGCCGATCGGCTTGATCTTGTTCTGGATGCCGTCCAGGCCGGCCATCAGCAGCGCGCTGAAGGCGAGGTAGCCATTCGCGGACGGATCCGGGAACCGCACCTCGATGCGCTTGGACTTCTCGCTCCGCGAGTAGGCGGGGATGCGAACGGCGGCGCTGCGATTGCGCTGCGAATAGATCAGGTTGATCGGCGCCTCGTAGCCGGGCACGAGCCGGCGATACGAATTGGTCGTCGGCGCGCAGAACGCGAGCAGCGCAGGCGCATGCTTCAGCACGCCGCCGATGTAGTGCAGAGCGGTCTCACTGAGGTCGGCGTACGTGCCGGCCTGGAACATCATGTTCTTCCCACCCTTCCAGATACTCTGGTGCACGTGCATGCCGGAGCCGTTGTCCTGGAAGATCGGCTTCGGCATGAAGGTGGCGGTCTTGCCGTGCCGCCGCGCGACGTTCTTGATGATGTACTTGAACTTCATCAGCTTGTCGGCCATCGCCGTCAGCTTGTCGAACCGCATGTCGATTTCGCACTGTCCGGCTGTCGCCACTTCGTGATGATGCACTTCGACGTGGATGCCGCATTGCTCCATCATCAGCACCATCTCGGTGCGGATGTCCTGCAGCGCGTCCATCGGCGGTACCGGGAAGTACCCTTCTTTGTAGCGAATCTTGTAGCCGAGGTTCGACTCGCCTTCCTTCTGTTGCCCCGCATTCCAGAAACCCTCCGAGCTGTCGAGGTAATAGAACGCGTGGTTGTAGGACTGGCCGAAGCGAATGTCATCGAGGATGAAGAACTCGGGCTCCGGTCCGAAATAGGCGGTGTCGGCGATGCCCGTCGATTTGAGATACGCCTCGGCCTTCTGGGCGATGTAGCGCGGGTCGCGCGAATACGCCTCGCCGGTGACCGGATCCTTGACGTTGCACAGCAGCACCAGCGTGGGCTCCGCGGTGAACGGATCCATGAACGCGGTGTCGGGGTCCGGGAAGAGCAGCATGTCGCTTTCCTGAATGGCCTGGAACCCGCGGATACTCGAGCCGTCGAACCCGAGCCCCTCGTCGAACGCGTCGGCGGAAAACTCCTTCGTCGACAAGGTAAAGTGCTGCCAGATCCCCGGGAGATCGATGAAGCGGACATCGACCATCTTCACGCCCTTGTCCTTGATCAGTTTCATTACATCTTGCGCACTCATGATGCCTCCCCTTCTAAATAAAGCGCACGCACCGCCACTGCCGCGGCGCGACGTTATACCACGTCTTTCTCACCGGTGCGGATGTTATATCCCTGCTCCACCGGCATGATGAACACCCGGCCGTCGCCGATCTCCCCCGTGCGGGCCGCACCGATGATGGCCTTGATCGCGTCGTCGACGGCGCCGTCCGGCACCACCACTTCGATCTCCATCTTCGGCAGCAGGCTCACCTCGTACTCGCGCCCGCGATAGACGGCGGTGTGCCCCTTCTGCCGCCCGTGGCCGCGCACCTCGGTCACCGTCATACCGGCGATGTTCAGCTTGCCGAGGGCCTCCTTGATGTTGTCCACCATGTTCGGGCGGACGATCGCCTTGATAAGTTTCATGCGCTCTCCTTCAGCGTGCGTTCGAGGTCCGCTTTCAGCTCCGCCTTCGCGTCTCCTGAGAGTTTTGCCCCGCCGCGGGTGATGTGAAATACGTCGATCGCTTTCTGGCCTTCGGTCGAGATCAGCACCAGATCCACGTCGATCCCCCGCTCCGAGATGACGCGGCTGATCCGGTGCAGCAGCCCCAGTGCGTCCTCGGCGACGATCTCGAGGATCGTATAGCGCTGGGAGTGCTCGTCGTCAAAATAAACGACCGGCTCGCGGCGGGCCGGCCCGCGGCGGAACAACACGCTCTGCATTTTGCCGCTCAGGAGGGCCGTGACGTCGCTCTGCCCCGCCATGACGTCGGTCAGGCGCCGGTCGAACTGCTCGCGCGCCTGCGAGTTACGCTCGAAGAACTTCTCGCGGTCGCTGAACTGAACGACATCGATGACCAGACCCGCCAGGCTGGTCAGCGCGTGCCCCCGAAGGATATCCATGCCGAAGTAGGAGAGCACGCCGCAGATATTCGAAAACAGAAACGGCTTGTCGCGCGAGACCACCGTCAGCTCCCACGCCTCGGCCTTCTTCTCGAGCTGGAAATGCCCGTCGTTCGGACCGATGTTTCTCGACAGCTGCACGTGGCGCGCGATCGTCTCGGGCGGAAACAGAATCAGGTAGCGCCGCGGCAGCCCTTCGAGGAAGCTCGCCATTTCGGACTCGGAAATGTCAGCCGGCCGGCTGGCCTGAACCACGGCGACAAGCGCTTCCTTGCGATCGATGATTTCGTCGCCGTACCCGAGCGTCATCTGGTTGTACGCGTCGACATAGAGGCGCCACAACAGCTCTTCCTTCCACGGCGTCAGGGTTTCGGGGCTCACCGCTCCGACATCGGCGAGCGTCAGCAGAAAGAGCATCTTCAGATGCTCCTCCGTGTTGAACAACTCGGCGAATCGCTTCACAACCTCCGGTTCTTCCGTGTCGCGGCGAAATGCGATGCGCGACATCTTCAGATGGCTGCGAATGAGAAAATCGACCATCTGCCGATCGTCGTCGTCGAGGTGGAGGCGCTCCATCATGCCTGCGGCCATCTCGGCGCCGACTTCTGAATGATTGCCCTCGCGCGCTTTCCCCACGTCGTGATAGAGGAGCGTCAGCACGAGCAGCTCGGGGCGCCGGAGTTCGCGCAGCACCGGAGCGAAGCGCGGATGGTTCATCAGCCGCTCGACGTTCCTCACGGTCAGCAGCGTGTGCTCGTCCACCGAATACTTGTGATAGAAGTCGCGCGTCACGCGGTTGGAGATTTCGTTGAATTCGAGAAAGATCGCGCCAAGCAGCCCGCAGTCGCGCATCTCGCTGAGGCGCGCCGACAACCCGGGCCTGGGGCGCAGAAACTGGACAATCCGGAGGCGATCCTCATCGGTGGGATGAAACGTCTCCGGCCGGTACTGGTGAATCTCCAGCTCGCGTTCGATGAGCGCCAGCGCATCATCGGAAACCGGTACGTTGCGTGACACGGCCGCCTCGAACGCCCCGATCCACGAGGCAGGGCGGGCGACAGCCAGGGCGGCGTCACCAAACGCGATCCCTTCGACCACCCACATCAGGTTCTCGCCGATCAGCCGGATCGGCGTCGGCTGAGGCGGCATCGCGGCACGCCGGACGCGTCCAAGGGCGCGCGTGACGCTGCGCGCGTGCTTGAAGTAGTCGGTCATCAGCGACTCGGCGCGCCGGCGGCCGTCCGGGCCGAAATAGTGCAGCCGCTCCGCCGCCTTTTCCTGAAGCTCGTAGCTCAGCACATTCAGGTTGCGACCCGTATCGAGGTGCAGCCCCGAACGGATGCGCGTGAGAAATTCTTCGGCATCGCTCAGGCGATCGGTCGCCGCCTCGCGCGCCACACGCCGGCGGTCGCCGCCCAGCTTCAAAATCGTCCGCGTGGCCCAGATGTCGCGCAGCGCGCCGGGGCCTTCCTTCACGTCCGGCTCGAGCTGATAGAGGGTGTCGTGAAACTGATTGTGGCGTTCGTCGGTCAACATGACCAGCGCCTCGAGGATCTGCGGATGCCACTGCTCGCTGGAGGCCTGGAGCACCGCGTCGAACCGATCCGACAACTCGCGGTCGCCGGCGAGGGGCCGCAGATCGACGAGCGCCAGAAGAAACTCCGGATTGTCGGTTTCAAGGCGATCGAAGTCCGCCAACTCCCGGACGTGATGGCCCACAGTGAACCGCAAATCCCACAACGGGTGCAGCAGCGCCTTCACGAACCGCTCTTCGGGGCGACCGATCGGCCCGCCGAAGAGCAACAGCAGATCGATGTCCGAATGCAGGCTGAGCGCGCGACGACCGTAGCCGCCGAGCGCACAAACCGCGACGGG
>JAMQPK010000225.1 GCA_023717525.1 Vicinamibacterales bacterium
GCCGCGCGAACCGCGACTGAATGGGCGAAGCTTCCGCGGTACTACGTGATGGACCTGAACAAGGGGATGGCGGAAACCGTCGCTGCGGAAATGCCGTCGGCTGCGGAGATCGCGGCCTGCCGATGGCTGCCGGATGCAGAACTCCGCGTCTACAGCGAAGAGTACGGGCGCACGGGATTCCAGGGAGGCCTCAACGGCTATCGCGGCAGCCCTGGTGATGGCGACCTCCAACTTTTCTCAGCACGGACGATAGAAGTGCCATCGCTCTTCATTGGGGGCAAGAAGGATTGGGGCGTCTATCAGAATCCAGGCGCGCTCGAGCGCCTGCAGAAGACGCTGACGACGAACATGCACGGCACGCACCTGGTAGAAGGTGCCGGCCACTGGGTCCAGCAGGAACAGCCGGAAGCGGTGAGCCGGATCCTCCTGCAGTTCCTCCGGAGGGGTTGATGAAGAAGTATCTGCCCATCACGCTGTTGCTCTGCTGTGTCGTGGCCCTCAGTGCCCAGGCGACACTACCGCCCCCATTCCCTCGGACCAACGCGACGAAGCTGCTCGACACCGATCGCATCACTGTCTGGAACATCGTCTGGCCGAAGGGGCAGCCGACGGCCATGCATCGCCACGTGTACGACCAGGTCGGCACGTACTACGCCAGAGGCGGCCGGCTGATTACGACGCCTGACGGCGCAGCACGTGCCGTCGTTACCGAGGTTGGCAGTCTCTCGACGACGCGGAAAGGCACGACGCACATCGAGGAGGGCAACACCGACCCACCGCTGCGTGCTGTGTTCATCGAACTGAAGCGGGAGACCTCGTCCGGTCTCCCCGCCGCCGACGTGGCCGGCCCGGCGTCCTTTCCACGCGAGGGCGCAAAGCAGATCCTGGACGATGACCGGGTGACAGCGTGGGACTACACGTGGGCGTCGGGCCCTCAGGGGCTCCGATATCGCCCGGCGCGCGAGACGGTGATCGTCTGGCTCGGCACCGGGAAGGTGAGCGTGACGCAAGGCGACGGCGTGTCGGCGACAGTGGGCGATGTCGTTGCCGGCACGATGCACCACATGACTGCCGGTTCCAACCAGACGGTCGAAATTATCAGAGGAGCGCCGCGCGCGATCGTCTTTCAGCTAAAGTAGTGGAGAGGATACATGGCAAATACCACAACACCACCGAGTCGTGAATCGCACAAGAAACTGAAGCCCAAGCCGAAAACCGAGACCAAGTCGTGGCAGACGCGGAACGCGGCACGCAAGGAGAAGCAGGCCGCGCATGCCGCGGCGCTGTCGGAAAAGACCGAGGCCTGACGCGCCGATCGAGGTCAAGCGTCTGCTATCGGTAGTCTTCCCGAATCGGACAGAAGGCGTCGAGTGCCTTCACGGACCGATCGCCGGTTGCAGATCGCGACGATGACTGCCACCAACAACGGGTGCTTCATGGACCTGCCACCGACCCGCAAGAAGATCAGCTTCCAGGCCGGCGTGCTGAAAGCGAAACCGCTGTGAGCGCACCGACGAGCCCTGACCGGACGCCCCGCCTGCAAATCGACGACACGCTGGGTCGCCGCGTCGTCGTCATCGACAAGCCGGTCTTCCGCATCGGGCGCAAAAGCGAGAGCGATGTCCGCCCGGTCAGCGTCGACGTGTCGCGCGAGCACGCGGAGATCGTCCGGCACGACGATGGCGCGTTTGTGCTCCGCGACCGCGGCTCACGCTACGGCACGTTCGTGAACGATGAGCGGGTGACCGAGCGGCCGCTCAAACATCGCGACCGCATCCGCCTGGGACGCAGCGGCAATGCCGAGCTGATCTTTCTCCTGGGCGACGCGATCGACTCAACCCTCAGCCCATCGTCCGGGATCGTCGACTTCCGTCAGATCTCAACCCTACTCGACAGCCTGCGCGCCATGGGCTCGGCGCGCGTGTTGGACGAGGTGCTCGAACTGGTCATGGATGCGGCCATCGACGCCACCGGCGCCGAGCGGGGGTTCATCATGCTGGCGACGCCGGCGCGCGACCTCGAGTTCATGATCGGCCGCGCCAAAGGGCGCGTGACGCTCTCCGGCAGGTCGTTCGCCACCAGCCAGAAAATTCCGCAGCAGGTGTTCTCGACCGCCCGCGAGCAGGTGATTCCCGACCTGATGGAGGGGCCGTTGGCCGGCGAGCATCTGGGGACGGTGGCGCTCGGCATCCGTCACGTGCTGTGCGCCCCGTTAACCGTCGTGCGCTATCGCGACCGGGCAGACACCGCGGCCAGCCAACTGCCGATTGGCGTCATCTATCTCGACAGCCGCGAGAAGGGCCACCTGCTCTCCACCGCCTCGCGAAGCGCGCTCGAAACAGTGGGCGCCGAGGCGGCGGCGGCCATCGAGAGCGCCAGGCTCTATCGTGAAGAGGCCGAAAAAGTGCGTCTGGAGCACGAGCTGCGGCTGGCGGCGGACATTCAGCGCGCGTTGCTGCCCGACGCCGACCAATCCGGCGCATATTTCGACGTGGCGGCGGCCTCAAACCCGTGCCGCGCCATCGGCGGCGATTTCTTCGACTACTTTCACCTGCCGAATGGCGCCTTCGGCTTCGCGCTCGGCGACGTCGCCGGCAAGGGCCCTCCGGCGGCGCTGCTCACGGCGATGATTCAGGGCGTGTTGTCGTCGCAAGTGGTCTCGGCGGCATCGCCGGCACAGTTGATGACGAGCTTGAACGCCACCCTGATTCGCCGATCGATTCAGGACAGGTTTGCAACCCTGCTGTACGGCGCGCTGAGTCCTGATGGCCGGCTCATCTACAGCAACGCGGGGCACAACCCGCCGATGCTGCTCAGGTGCGACGGTGTGCAGCGCCTCGAAACAGGCGGTTTGATTGTCGGGTTATTTGCGCAGGCCAGTTACAACGAAGAAACGCTGCAACTCGAGGACGGCGACGTACTCGTGGTCTTCAGTGACGGCGTCACCGAAGCGTTCAACGCGGCGGGTGAGGAATTCGGCGAGACGCGCCTGCTCGCGTGCCTCGAGGCGAACCGGAGGTGCGGGCCTGCAGACCTGCTTCGCCAACTGTTGTCCTCCGTGCAGGAATTTACGGCGACCGCGGCCCAGAGTGACGACGTGACCGCGCTCGTGTTGAAGTACAAAGGACAGGGGGCTGGGACATAATTTCGGCGCTCCACCCCAAGTGTCACTGCCGTCCGGCACTCGCATCGACGTCTGCGAGATCATCTTACTCATCGGTGCGGGCGGAATGGGCGAAGTGTCCCGCCCGCACGACACCAGGCTGAATCGGCGTCGCCGCTGAGTGCGATGGCTAGTTCGTTGGCACTTTCGACTTCAGTTCCTCGAACCAGTTCAGCACGACTTGAATCTGCGCTGGCCCGGTCGATCCGCTTTGGCTCTGGCCTGTGGTGACCACGCCGACAATCCGGCCGTCGGGCATGATGTCGAACGTGCGCGGACTGTTCGGAACGGCCGCGCCGAATCCTCGAGGCAGCGAGACCGGACTCGTGACCGTGAAGATCGGTTCCGTCGTCTTTACGATGACGGACATGAAAATGCCCGGCGCCGGCACGAAGAACAGTTCCTTGCCGTCGCGGGACCACAACGGCCGCCCACCTTGCGCGATTTGATACTTCGTTCCGGTGGACGGGAACGGCTGGACGTACGTGGTGCCTTCAGTCACCCCGGCGGTTCCAACCTGGTACGCGACCCAGCGACCGTCGGGTGAGAACATCGCGTCGGTCAGAAGCGATGACCCCTTCACGTCGCCAAACGGCGCCGCTTTCCGATCTTTGAGCGAGAACGTCCAGAGGGACGAAACGGCGTCCTTCGTCTCGCTGAACAGCAGCACCTGACCGTCGGGAGACCACGACTCCGGCGTATGGGACGTGCCCGGGTCTGGTGTCGTAAGGCGCTCTGCAGGGCTGCCGTCGGCCGGCTGCCACCACACGGCGGCTTCACCCTCGCGATCGGATTGAAACGCCACGCGGAGATCCCCGGCCCAGACCGGATACTGGCTGTTCCTGGCGAAGGTGATCCGCCGGGGCGCGGTCGCTCCAGACAGCTCGTAAATCATAATGAAGGCCTCCTTTCCATCGCTCGTTCCGAACGCGAGGCGTGTGCCATCTGGGGAGACGCGCGGGTAGTCGTACAGACCTGACTGAACCTTCAGCGGCGTCACGACGCCTTTCCGGTCAATCAGCCCGAGACCCGATTGGGCCGACGATGCCACCGCGGGGCCGGGCACGTAGATCAGGGATCCGGTGTCGGAGATGCTGAACAATGCGGAGCCGGCGCTGCTGGCGGGCGTTCGCCAGACGCCTTCCACAATCGGAACCGGCCCGGCGGTAACCTCCAGCCGCTTCAGATCAAAGGGCACGGCAAAGAGGACTCCCCCATGCGCGTACACCAGATGACCGGTCGCGACATAGCGGGCGTGGCTGCCGCCTTCAATCAGCGTCTTGCGTTCGCCCGATCGGAGGGACTGCGCCACAATGCGTGCTCGGTCCCATCGATCGGAACTCCCCGTATTGGCGCCGAGCGTGAACAAAAGGGTCTGTCCGTCCGGTAACATCTGTGGGCTGTTCACCACGTCCCCACCTTTTACCTCGACGAGCCGTTCCGGCTGGCCGCTGTTGGCGGAGACCCGCATGATCCCCTCCAACTGAGTGAACACGATGCCGCCCGTGCCCCAGGCCATGCCGTAAGGACTGGTGGCCGGGCAGATGGTCACCGCCGCGCCACCGGTGATCGCGATCCGCTTGAGTGTCTGGTCGGCTCCCGACCAGTACGCGATGGATCCGCCATCCGGCGAAAAGGCGGGGTTCGACGCCGTGGCGTTTGGGGTACTTTCGGTTCCCGGAATAGGCCGCGCCTCGAGCTCCGACATCGAACGGAGGTACAGGCGAAAGTTGGCCGCGTAGGCCATCTTCGTCCCGTCCGGTGAAATTGCGATCACTTGCCTGCTGGCATTGCCCGCAAATTGTTGGCTCTCCCCAGGGGTGAACGAAAATCGTGTGATGGTCCGCAGCGGAGTCGCTGATGGTTTGAAGTACAACGTGGCGATGCTGGAGAGCGCGCCGACTACGATGGCCGCGGCCACCACCGGGATTGCCCGCCTCCACAACGGTTGAGTCGGTGCGATAACCTGCGCGATCGCGGGCGCGACCCGCGGCGCCGCCGCAATCGCTTCAATCTCGGCACGCAAATCGCCGACCGCCTGCCAGCGCTTCCTCGGACTCTTCTCGAGGCATCGCCGGAGGAGCTCGGGAATCCGCGGGTTCAGATTCGGCGGCAGCACGTCCAGGTCGGGCTCGCGCACGAGGACCGAGGCGAGCACATCAGGGGCGGTCTCGCCCTTGAACGGCTGGCGGCCCGTCAACATTTCGTACAGCACGCTGCCGAATGAGAAGACGTCGCTCCGCCGATCGGCCGGAAACCCTTTTGCCTGCTCCGGCGACATGTAGGCCGCGGTCCCAAGGATCACACCCGCCTGCGTGGCCATCATGCTCAACGTCGGCGAGTGGGTCAGGTCAGAGGCCGCGGGCGCGGTCTCCATCGCCTTGGCCAGCCCGAAGTCGAGCACCTTCACGGTGTCGTCCGGCCGCACCTTGATGTTTGCCGGCTTGAGATCGCGATGAATGACCCCCTGCTCATGCGCCGCTTCGAGTGCCTCCGCGATCTGCTTGGCGATCGGCAGCGCCGCGTCGATCTCGATCGGCCCGCGCGCGATGCGCTCCGACAAGTCCTCGCCTTCAACGAGTTCCATCACGAGAGCACGGACACCGTTGGATTCTTCGAGACCGTGGATGTGCGCGATGTTGGGGTGATTTAGCGACGCGAGGGTCTGCGCTTCTCGGGTAAGCCGTGCCAACCGTTCCGGATCGTTCGCGAACGAGTCAGGCAGGACTTTGATGGCGACATCGCGGTTCAGCTTGGTGTCCCGCGCGCGATAGACTTCACCCATGCCGCCGGCGCCAAGCGCGGACAGGATCTCGTATGGGCCGAGGCGGGTGCCGGACGTGAGGGCCAAACGCTTGCCGTGGATTATACGGGCGGGGCCACCGCGCGGATAGGATTACTGCTGGAAAACGCCGTTGTCTAGACCTTTCCCCGGCCGGAAGCGGTTCCTCCACACACCCGTCGGCAAGCGTCTTCTATCGGTAGTCTTCACGAATCGGACAAAAGACGTCGAGTGCCTTCACGGGCCGATTGCCGGCCGTCGCGCTGTGGACGACACCGCCGGGAATGCGCCACATCTCGCCCGGCCGCACGACGTTGGTTTCGTCGCCGATGACGAACGTCAGCTCGCCTTCCAGCAGCAGCCCCATTTGTTCATGCGGATGACTGTGCGGCTGCACGACGGCATGTGGAGCAAATTCCACCAACGACAGCATCATCTTCTCCCCGGCTGTCGTATGAATCTGGACGCCGTGAAAAATCTCGTGGTGGGAACATTGTTCGCGGCGGACGATGTATTTCGACATGACTGGGCTACATGATCCATCAGGCCGGCGAAAGCGGCGTTACCGTCTGGCCTGGGCGATGAACCGGTCGACCTCCGCTTCGAGAAGTGTCAGGGGTAAGGTGCCTGCCATGAGCACGGCATTGTGGTACAGCTTCGGGTCGAATTGACTTCCGAGCGCGGCGCGCGCCCTGTCGCGCAGTTCCACGAGCTTCAACTGGCCGATCATGTACGCGCACGCCTGGCCGGGGTTCACGACGTAACGCTCGACCTCGCTCGCCTCGATGCCGTAGTCGATCGCCTGCTGGCGGGTCCATCCTTGGGTATGGATGCCCGTGTCGACGACAAGGCGGCGCGCCCGGAACAGCGCGGCGTCGAGCTGCCCCAGCTGCCCTTCGAGATCGTTCTCGTACCACCCGTTCTCTGCGGCAAGTCGCTCGGCGTAAAGGCCCCACCCTTCGCTGAGCGCCGAGATACCACCTAACGCACGGATCTGACGGAACCGCGGGTTCGCCGTGTTCTCCAACTCGAGGGCAATCTGGAAGTGATGGCCGGGCACGGTCTCGTGGTACACGAGCGTCTTCAACCCGAACCGTGTCATCCGCGATGCACGAAGGGGAATCTGGAATGTTCCCGGACGTGATCCGTCACGCGAGGGAGCGTTGTAGTTGGCCGCGGCATTCGCTTCACGGAACCGCGGGAACGCCCGCGCGACCACCGGTGCGCGCGGTGTCTTGTCGAACAACAGCGCCGACCGCTGCTGCGCATCGCGGATGAATCCGTCGACATCGCGCATGATCTGCAAACGTCCCTCCTCGGTGAGGGGGTAGGCTTGATCCTTCTTGAGCTGCTCGACCCTGTCTCTCACCGATCCCTGAGTTCGGCCGAGCCGCTTCAGGATCGTGTCCATCTCCTCGTTGATCCGCGCCACCTCGCGCTGACCGATCTGATGGATTTGGTCGGCAGTCAGGTTCGTCGACGTGAAGCGCCGCAGGTTGTAGGCGTACGCCTCGGCGCCGCCGGGAAAGCGCGAAAGTCCCGCGACGTCGGTTGCGCGACCTTGGAGAGGCCGTAACACCGCAACGGCGTTGCGCCACGCCGGGTAGATCTGCGACCCGGTGATTTGCTCCGCCTGCGCCCGCAGTGCTTCGCGCCGGGCCTCGGGAATCGCCGGCGCGGCGGCCATTCGATCGTTGAAGGAGGAGACAAACGGGTTCTGCGCGGCGGGAGTTCCGATGAACTGCTCCATCTGCGTGATGGTGGCGCCCAGAATGAATCGCGGCGGCAGCTTCCCCTTCTCAGCCAACTGAATCGCTTCGCTTGTCGCCTCTTCCATGCGGGTGGCGACCTGGCGGAGCCGGGCAACGTAGTTGACCGCGTCTTTCTCTGTGTTGAGCGGGTGGGTAATCGTCAGCGCATTGACGAGGTTGATATTCACGCCGCCGAACTGCTCGAGCGGAAATCCGAAATCCTCGTACTGCTCGCCCTCCACCACGACGCCGAGTTGCCAGGCCATCAGGTCGGCCGACACGCGTTGCACATCGGTCAGGCCCGCGCGGTCGAACGTCCTCAGCTGCTCGAGGCCGCGTCTGGCCAGCGCCACGCGCTTCTGCCGCCACTCGTGCGTGGACGGCGTCAGTTGCGCCTCGAGAGCCTCCTGTTCCGCCCCGGCGAAGTAGCGGGAGGCGATCGCCTGATCGGGGCTGAGGCGCACCCACTCGGCTGTGAAGGTGTCGAAGAAGGCGTCGATGGGTCGCTGCTGCGCATGCACGTGCAACACAGCAACGGCGCACAGGACAGCTCCGGCGAGGGCGGGCCGATGGAGGCGGCGAATCATGGCTCGACGGACTCGATTCTACTCTGCCGAGCGAAGTCGTTGGCGAAACCAAATCGCCAGGGCTTCGACGGCCATCCTGCCTTCGGCCACCGCGAGCGTCGTCTCCACCAACTGGCCGGGCGTCGCCAGGAACTCGTGGCCATTCGCTTCGACGAAAACGATCGCCGCAAAGGCCGCGACCCGTTTGTTGCCGTCCACGAACGGATGGTTCAGCGCCAGCGAGTGCATGAGCGCAGCGGCCTTGTCCGCGATATCCAGGTACAAATCCTCTCCGGCAAACGTTACCGCCAGCCGGGCCAGAGCGCTTTCGAGGGCTCCGCGATCGCGCAAGCCGGTCGCTCCTCCATATCGCCGCAGTTGCTGCGCGTGAAGGGCCAACACCTGGCCCACCGACAGGTATTCGACAATCACTTCGCCAATTCTTCGAAGGCCTTGTCGTACTTGGCCAGCACTTTCCGCGCGCGCTGCTTGAATCGTGTCGTGACTTTCCCGCCCTCGATGTAGCGCACCCCGGTCCGCACGATGATGGCGCCGGTCTGGGGGTGCACCGACACGTCCACCGAGTCGCCCTTCTTGAGCTTGAACTGCTCGACGACTTCCTTCGGCAGCGTGACGGCCAGGGACGATCCGGTCTGGACGATCTTTCGAGTCATATCAGTATTCTATCAGTATTATTGGTGCTAGGGACGGCTGTCGCGGGTGGTCGCAAGCAGAGCGCGGTGGGGGGCGAAGTCCTGCCAGATCCGTTCGATCATTTTCGGGTCGACCACACGGGTGTCTTGCTTCTCCGGCCCTTTCGTCTCCGGTTCCTTCTCTGAGTACAACACGAGCTTCACGGCCTTGCAGTGCGGCCCGAACGCCTGGGGGTCGAAGACGTAGAGGCCTTCCCGGACGGCGTCGGTCTCCGACACGCGCTGCTCGACGGTGAACGGGTGGATGGGAGTCACTTCGGCATCCCCACAAAAGGCACGCAGCCGCGAGAAGCCCGCCTTGAAATGCTTGATCGGCGGCAAGGCCATGCCCTGCGTGGACGCCGCGCCGCGGGCGACGGTCGTCCAGAAGCTCTCGGTCAACTTCGGCGTGACACGAACGGCGAGCACCGGCGGAACGTCCGCGAAGTATCCGGACCAGCTGCCGAAGTCCGCCGGCCCACGCGTGCTCCCGCCCCCGCCTCGCGCGTTCGCCTGCTGCGCACTTTGCTGCGCGCCGTAGACGGACACCGGAGTAAGAAAGACGACGTCGAAGTCGGACGATGAAATCTGATACGAGCTCAGGTTGCCAACGCTGCGCTTGGCTGCCGCATCGAGGGCATCGGCGGGAAATGGCCACAGCGGCTCCACGGGAAGGAGCGTGCCGGCCGGCCGCTGTGCGGTCTGCATCGCCTTTTCCGCAGACCTCACGACCTCGCACGCATCCTCGACGGGGACAATGCCCGCATCTTTGTCCACGACAGAGGAAATTCCCACGACACCGCCACCGGGGTTGAAGACCGGTCCACCAGTACTGCCGGACGGCAGCCTGAAGTCGGCCACGCCGATACGCGTCTCGACCCTGACCACTTCTCCGAACCATGAGTCCTTCGACCCGCGGAGCGGCGAGCCGATGGCGACGACTCTCTGCCCGCGCGTGAACGGTCGCGTCGCCCCTTGCGCACAGTCCAGCGGAATTGGCCTCACGGACGCCGTTGTCGCGGGATCGATCCAGAGGACGGCGACATCTCGCGCGCGATCGGCCACAAGCACGCGCGCCGCCACTTTGACGGTAGGCGAGAGTTGCACTTCCACCGCCGATGCGCTGCCGATGGCGCGATAGCTCGTCACGACGAGGCCCGCCGCATCGACGACGAATCCCGACGCGCGCGCCTCCGGCGTCCAGACGGCGACGACGCTGTCCTGCCATTGGGGCAAAAGAAGCGACGCGTCATTCGCCGCTGGTGCTGAAGAGCCTGATGCCGGCGCTGCTGCTCCGACTTCCGCGTTCTCAGAGGTCAGTTCGAGGACCACGTCGCGTCCTGCCGCGATCACCACTGTCCTCGTCCATTGATAGGCCCTGCCGTCGAGCGCGACGGGCTCGTCCGACTCGACGGTGTAGCTTCCCGGCGGAAGCCTGACGTTCGCCGTGCCATCAGGCGCGGTCACGACCCGTCTGGGCGAACTCGTCGGCGGATTGTCACTGATGAGCAGGGCGTGCCGTGGGACGGGCATGGATGTGCGGGCGGCGTTCGTCAGCGTGACTTTCACGTGAAGGACACCGGGCTCCTGGCCCGACGCGGCGCCAGGCAGGACGGCGAAGAATATGGCCAGCGTCAGCGCGCGGAACATCGGAGTCCTTCTACCTCGCCAGCAGGTAGGTCATCTTCACGACAATCTGCCGGCTGCTCGGCTCGAAAACATCCTGCGGGAACCCCGTCTGCTGGAGATCGTTGTAGACGACGTAGATATCGCTGCCGGGACGGTAGATGAAATTGAAGCGCACGTTGTTGGTGACTTCATTGGTAAGCGAGTTGTACTGCGTCAGGCTGCGGATCGTCGCGCGTGGCGATAGCGAGTAGTCGACTCGCAGGATGCTGAGGTTCGACACGAAATCGCCGTA
>JAMQPK010000026.1 GCA_023717525.1 Vicinamibacterales bacterium
ACCGTCGATCGACTTTCCCGTGACATTGGCGCCGTTGCGCGCCGGCTCGACAATCTTTCCGCCGGTCACCATCGTGGCCGTGCCATCGAGCACCATGAACAGCTCGGCCTGCGTGTCGTGCTGATTGGCGACTTGCCCGACGGGCGCACGATGCGCGGCATTCACCTGGTAGGGCGGGATGTGGAAGATATGGTGAGCGATATCGGCCCGTTCGTTTCCTAACTTCTTCACTCCAGCGGCCACGTCCGCAGCCGACACGTAGTGCGCCTTGGCCGGATCGTTCGGCGGCATTGGCGGATTAGCGGGCGCCGGAGCCGACGCTTGCTGCGCCCAAACCGAACTGGCCAGCATCACTACGAGACCCGCAGTCGAAATCGTTCGCACGTCTGAACCTCCTGACGGAACATCACTCCGAAAGCAGCTTGATCATCGCTGCCCTGTAGTCGACGTACTCGTCGCCACGCGGCATGTTGGATTTAAGGTAGCGCTCGACCAGCCGGTGATGCGCGAGCTCTCTTGGCGCGCCCTCGAAGATATTCGACAGGAAGACTCCCGTCACGCCGTTCAGCTTGGGCGGCAGGTTCCCTTCGAGATGGCCCCGCAGCGGCGGCAGCCCCAGCAGGTAGTTCGTCATCACCGCAACGTCCGGACCTTCCGCGTAAGGAATCGTCGCGCCTTTCTTGATCCCTGGGCCGTAGAACGCCATGAATGTTTCCCACGACGACAGCGTCGACTGGGGATGGCCGCTCTGACTCGTTTGCCCCATGCCGTGGTCCGAGCCGATGATCACGTAGGTTCGGTCCCAGACGCCCGCGCTTTTGAGACCGGCGAAGAGCTGCGCGATCAGAGGATCCACGGTCTTCACGAAATACTGCACGTATTCCGAGTTGGGATTGGTCGTGTCGGCTGGCCCGTGCCAGTGATCGCGAATGTGCTGCAGGTGCAGCCGCAACAAGCGCGTACCGTCTTTGCTGAAGTGCTGCAGCGCGCGGTCGATCACCTGCTGATCGGTCAAATCGTTGCCGTAGTACAGATAGTCGGCCGTATCGAAGATGACGTAATTCGGCGAGCCGCCGGCAAACACCGACTTGATTCCCGCGCGCCGCGCGTTGAGAAAGATGTCGTCCATCTTCTTCGATTCGAACAGGTGGGTGCCGGTGTGCATCGCGACGTTCGAGCTGGTGCTGCCGCCCCACGGAAGCGACTTGTCTGGCAACTGAAGACGCGGGGCGGGGCTCGTACAGTAGTACGTTTCAGCGGAAACGCCCTCCTTCAACAACATCCCCACTGTCGACGCGCCGGCGGCCACGGCAGTCTTGACGGTCTTCCAGTCGGGCCCGTCGATGATGAGTTGGATGACGATAGGATTCTGCACCCGAGGTGCGGGCGCGCCACCCGCCCTCTGGGCGTTTGAGGTCTGACTGAACACCATCGCGAGGAGGACAAGGCACGCAGCAAGGTGTCTCATGCGCTGCATTGTAACGTAGGGCGTATAATTCCCGTCGCGCGGCAACGTCACCCTTACGCATTCGAGAGGATAAACCATGCGCCTTAGTCGTTCGTTTGCTCTTCTCGCTGCTCTGCTCGTGCCGGCCGCAACGGCACAGGCTCAAGCCGCCCAGCCAGAAATCCGCGTGCTGAGCCCAGGGGTCACGTCCAACGCGGGGTTACAGGACCTCGCGGCCGCCTTCGGCAAGGAAAACGGCATCAAGGTGACGATCGTCGGCAGCGGCATGGGACGAATCGTGAACGACGCGAAAACCATCGAGCCCGCGCCTGACGTCATCATGCTTCCGCTGGAGCTGATGGCCTCACTATCCCTGGATGGCGGCATCAAGGGCGTCTGGACGCCGCTCGGACGCACGGAGATGGGCCTTGCCGTGCCCGCAGGGGCTCCGCATCCCGACATCTCGACGGTGGAAAAGCTGGCGGCCGTCCTGAAAGGCGCGAAAGCCGTCATGCGATCGAATCCCGCCGGCGGCAGCATGGTGGCAAGCGTCATCGAGAACAAGGTCATCAAGCGTCCGGAGTTTGCGGGAGTGAACAGCCCGGTCAGTATGAAGGGCGAAGGCGGCCAGGCTCTGGCGCGCGGCGAAGGCGATATGGCCATACAAGCGATCTGCGAGATCCTGCCCTACAAGGAGATCTCGCTCGTCGGCAAGCTGCCGCGGGAGCTCGGTGCCTGGATCGACATGTCAACCGCGGTGTCCGGACGATCGACACATGCCGATCAGGCTGCAGCGTTCATCCGCTACATTACCCGGCCAGAAGCGGCCGGCGTCTGGAAAGCGAAGGGGCTGGACCGGTTCTAATTTCTACCGAGACCTGTGTAGGTGAACTTCTGCACACGCTTCCCCTCATAGGTCTCGGTAATGAACAAGTCGCCTTTCGAGTTCACCGCCAGATTGTGTGCGCCGTAAAACTGTCCGGCCCAGTGCCCGGCACCACCGAAAGTGCTGACGACCTCGAGTGATTGCCGATCGACGACATAGATCAATTGGTTGGTACCGTCGTTGATGAAGAGAAACGACTGCTTCGCGTCAGTGGAGAATCCCACGTCCCACACCGATCCGCTGCCGAAGGTATCCTTGGCGATGACGACCTCGCGGACGAAGGTGCCGTCCTTCCTGAAAACCTGAAGACGATCGTTCGTGCGATCGCAGACGTAAACCAATCCATCATTCGAGATCCGCACGGCGTGGACAATGCGGAACTGCGGTGACGGTGGTCCGTTCGGATCGTACTGACTCGGCCGGTTCTCGTTCTGCACGGCCCCTCGAAACGGGCCGGGAAGAGTCTCGCCGGCACGAGTAAAGAATCCGTCGTCAGGTTTGTTGCCGTAGGCGCCCCAGTGCCGCTTGTAGACACCAGTCGACGCGTCGAACACGATGATGCGGTGATTCACATAGCCGTCGGCCACGTAAAGCTCGTTGGCGGCTTCATCGACCACCATGTTCGCGGGCGCCCCCAGGTTCGCGGTGTCGTTGCTGCCCCCGCTCTGGCCCGGGTGACCTATCTGCATCAGAAATCTTCCCTCGCGCGTGAACTTCAGCACGTGGGCGTCCTTGTCGCCACCCGCTCCCAGCCACACGTTGTCCTTCTCATCCACATAGATGCCATGCTCCAGCTGCGGCCATTCGTAGCCGGCGCCGGGCCCGCCCCATGAAGAGGCCAGTGCCCCACCGGCGTCGAACTCCAGCACCGGCGGCGCGGCTTTCCAGATCGACCGCGTCTCGTTCGGCTGTAACGTCGACGGACGATGGGTAATCCAGACGTGATCGCGCTTGTCGACCGCCACACCTGCGACCGCGCCGATGATCCACCGGTTAGGGAGTTGTTTCGGCCAGAACGGATCGACGCGAAACCCCGGCACGAGCGACATGGAACGAACTCCTCGTTGTTGCGCAATCGTGAACGAATACGAAGACAACACCGCGCAGGCGAATAACAGGATGGCGAGCTGGAGCTGATGTCGCTGTCGATGCATGGCTGGGCAGGAGTCGACCGGCAGTTTACTGCAGCAAGTGGATCCCGGGTAGTATCTGGCCGCGATGGAAGACCTCACGAGAGGATCGATTGCGCGCCATCTGCTGAAGACCACGGGCTTCATGCTGGTGACGATGATGTTCCAGACGCTCTACTTTCTAGTCGACCTCTACTGGGTTGGACGGCTGGGAAAAGAGGCGCTTGCCGGTGTCAGCATCGCGGGCAACCTCACGTTTATCGTCCTCGCCGTCACCCAGATGCTTGGCGTCGGTACGACCACCCTTATCTCGCACGCCGCCGGCCGGAAGGATCGCGGCCGCGCGCAGCTGGTGTTCGATCAAGCCGTCCTCGTCTCAGCGGTCATCGGTGTGGTTTTCCTGCTGCTGATGACCGCATTGCAGCACTGGTACGTGAACACGCTCAGCGCCGACGTGTCGACGGCCGCTCGCGCGAGCGAGTACCTGACCTGGTACATCATCGCAATGGCCCTGCAGTACCCCATGGTCGCAATGGGCGCGGCGCTTCGCGGCACCGGCAACTTCAGACCCGGAATGGTCGTGCAGACGGCCACGGTCATTCTGAACATGGTGCTGGCCCCTTGTCTCATGTTCGGCTGGATTGCGGGCCCTCCGCTCGGAGTTGCAGGCGCCGCGCAGGCGACGCTCATCGCGATCGTGGTTGGCACGGCGTGGCTGTCGTCGTATTTCTTCCCTGCCGAGTCATATCTGAAATTCCCCCGAGGCTGGAGACCGCAATTCGACATGTGGTGGCAGATTCTAAAGATCGGGCTGCCGGCCGGCGCAGAGTTCGCGCTGATCGCCGTCTACCTGTTCATCGTCTACAGCGTCAGCAGGCCGTTCGGCGCCGTGGCCCAGGCAGGATTCGGCATAGGCCTTCGAATTGTGCAGGCCGGTTTCCTGCCGGTGGTCGCGCTCGGCTTCGCGACCGCGCCCGTCGCCGGTCAGAATTTCGGCGCGCGGCAGGCTCAGCGCGTCCGCGAAACGTTTCAACGCGCTGCGCTGATGGCCGCGGCCGCCATGTTGCTGTTCACCATCGGCTGCCAGATCGCTCCGCAGGCGATGATTCGATTCTTCTCGCAGGACCCGGCGGTCGTCGCCGTCGGTTCGGAGTACCTGCGGATCGTCTCTTGGAACTTCGTCGCTTCCGGAGTCATCTTCGTGAACGCCAGCACGTTTCAGGCAATCGGCAACACGATTCCACCACTGGTTGCCTCGTTCATCCGCATCCTGCTCGTCGCCATTCCCGCGTTTCTGGTGGTTCGGCTACCCGGTTTCGACCTGAGGTGGATTTGGTACATTTCCGTCGGATCGGTGATGCTGCAGTTGGTGATGAACCTCCTCCTGCTGAGACGCGAGTTCCGTCTACGCCTTCAGTTTGCCCAGTAACGATTCTGTAAGCGGACCTGGGACAAGTTCGTCAAAAACCCTTGTATTTAGGCCTCAAATTCTCTGAGGCGCGGTGGTCCGGAACTTGCCCTGAGAGGGTTGGAACTGGAATGTTGCGAATCATCGTCGTCACTGCCAGCGGGTCTGACTCCCTCGCGACGAGCCTTCGGAAGGCTGGTCACGACGTCTCCCTGGCCACCAACTACCACGACGCGCTGCTGCTCCTCGCGACGGAGTCTCCCGATCTGCTGCTGTCGGATCTGCGACTCGGAGCCCACAACGGCCTGCACCTTGTGATTCGGCACCGGAACACTCATCCGAAAATGCGCAGCATCGTGCTGAGCGACAGACACGACCCGGTCCTGGCTGCGGAGGCGAACGCCTGCGGAGCCATCTACGCGACCAATCCGGAAAACGACCGGCAGCTGATCGATCTGGTAAAGGCCGCGTTTGTCGAGAACGCGGCGCGCCGTTGGCCGCGCAAGCGGCCTCTCGATCCGCTTGTCGCGCAGATTGCGAACCGATCGGTACGCGTGCTCGATGTCAGCTACGGCGGCGTCCGATTCGAGACCAACGAGGCGGATGAGCTTTCGTCGGCCCCCATGGAAATCATCTTCGCGAACTCGGGGTTCGCGTTTTCCGCACAGCCTGTCTGGTCGCAGCCCGGGCCTGTCGGCTCGAGGTTGTACGGCGCGGCACTCGCCGGCCTTACCCAGGTGGCGCAGCAAGAGTGGCGTCAGTTCGTCGACGCCGTCGCGTAGTTTTTCCGTCATTCTTCCCTCCTTCGGTTATCTTCTTAGTGAATGCGGAAGGTCGCGATCCTCGTCGTGCTGCTCGGAGTCCATGCACTCGCGGCAGACTGGCCTCAGTTTCTCGGCGCCACTCGCAACGGCGTCTATTCCGGTCCGCCCCTGAGTGAAACATGGGGCGCGACCGGGCCACGAGTGGTCTGGCGGCGCCAAGTCGGTGCGGGACTGAGCGGCCCTGTGGTCGCGCAGAACCGCGTGGTTGTCTTTCATCGCGTCGCCAATCGCGAAATCGTGGAGGCCCTCGACACGGCGACCGGCAAGACGCAATGGCAATATGCCTATCCGACGGCCTACCGAGATGACTTCGGCTTCGACGAAGGGCCTCGTGCCGTGCCTGTCGTGGCCGACGGAGTCGTCTATACGTTCGGCGCTGAGGGACAGCTTCACGCTGTCGACCTCGCGACCGGCAAAAAATTGTGGAGCGAAGACACCATGCGCCGCTTCGGCGTGGCGAAGGGGTTCTTCGGCGCGGCCGGCTCTCCCCTCGTCGAGGAGGGGCGGGTCATTGCCAACATCGGTGGGAAGGCTGCCGGCATCGTCGCGTTCGACGCGAAGACCGGAAAAGTGCTCTGGACAGCGACCGAAGATGCCGCGAGTTACTCGTCTGGCATTGGCGCCACGATCGCGGGCCGGCGCTCCGCGGTGTTTCTGACGCGCAACGAGCTCGTCGGGCTCGATCCGGCGACGGGTCAAGTGCGATTTCAACGGCCCTGGCGTGCAAGGCAGGCAGCGTCGGTGAATGCGGCCACGCCGGTCATCAACGGCGACTCGATCTTCATCTCGGCCGAATATGGGCCTGGCGCGGGCGTGCTCCGATTCGACGGCTCGAAACTCGTCGACGTATGGGCGTCCGATGACACGCTGTCGAATCACTATGCGACGAGCGTGTACGCTGGCGGTGTCCTTTACGGCTTCCACGGCCGGCAGGAATATGGTCAGAGTCTGCGGGCCATCGACTTCCAAACCGGCAAAGTTCGATGGAGCGAGGATCGGTTTGGAGCCGGAAGCGTCCTGCTTGCAGGCAATCGACTGCTGATTCTCCGAGAGAACGGCGAGTTGGTTCTCGCCGCCGCATCTCCCGAGGGCTTCAAGCCGGTCGCCCGCGCGCACATTCTTCCGGCCACGGTGCGCGCCTATCCTGCGATCGCCGACGGAATGGTGTATCTCCGGAACGATGACACGCTGCTGTGCGTGGACCTGAGGAAACAATGAAAACGCGTTTCCTCATCCGGGGTTCTGGGTGCTGGGTTCTGGGGTTCTGGGTTCTAGGGTTCTGGGTTCTGGGTTCGGGGTTCGGGACGCGGCTGTTGGCACAAAGCGCGCAGGCGACTATGGAGCGCGCGGTCCGTGCGTTCGAGCACGGGCAGTTCGCGGAATCGGCTGCGGCTTTCGACAGTCTCGCCAAGGCTGCTCCCGACCAGGCGCCGTACCTCTGGCAACGCGGCATCGCGCTGTATTACGCGGGCCGCTTCGACGACTGCCGGCGTCAGTTCGAGTCCCATCGATCCGTGAATCCAGACGATGTGGAGAATGCCGCCTGGCACTTCCTCTGCGTCGCGCGCGCCGAGTCGCCGGCGAAAGCCCGGGCGGCGCTGCTGCCTGTTGGACCAGACGCGCGAGTGCCGATGCGCGAGGTCTATCAGATGTTCCAGGGGATGCTGACGCCAGAACAGGTCCTCGCGGCGGCGGGAACTCGACCGGACGGGCAGTTCTACGGACACCTGTATCTCGGGTTATATTTCGAGGCGATCGGAATGAAAGACCGCGCACTGGAGCACATCAGAACCGCCGCCGACGATCGGTTCGAGCGTTATGGCGGTTACATGCACATGGTGGCTCGCGTACACCTTCGATCATTGCAATCTCGGTAGTACGACGATCGACGATGGACGATCGACGATCGACGATCGACGATCACGCCCGTAGGTCGTAGCACAACAACCGCGGACGAGCGCCGGTCACGAGGTCCCGTGTGTTCTGCGACACGTACAGCAGGCCGCGACTCAGCACGGGCAGTCCCCACGACTCGCGCGCCGCGAAGAGCCACGCGCGCGAGATCTCCTTGTATCCTTTCGGCGTCAGGTCCAGCCAGAGCAGGTGCCCGAATTCCCCCAGGCACAGAAACTGTCCATCTACCGCCAGCAACGATCCGCGATACGTACTGACCGGCTGTTGCTGGCGCCGGCCGCCTGCCTCGATCGTTTCCGTCCATTCAGGAGTCTCGCGCCACGCGACCTTGCCGGTTGCGACATCGACACACGCCAATGACGCATCCGGCTCGTTCCGGCCATCGAACCCATACAGATGGCCGTCCTTGTAGATCGGGGTGTTGAAGTGCAGCCCGAATTCCTGCGTCGTCCACAGCTGGCGGTGGGTGAAGTCTGGCCGGATGTCGATGAGCGCGCCGCCCGTTCGATAGCTTGCCGACACGAACACTTTGTTGTCGAACACGACGGGACATGATGCGTTGACGGACTCGTAGGAACGGCTGCGCCAGGGAAACGCAAAATCGACTCGACCGTTCGACGGATCGATCGACATCAGCCCGCCGCTCGGCGGATCTGATTCGCCTCCCGCGAACACGAACACCCGCCGCTTGCCGTAAACCGTCGCGGGAACCGGCGACGCGTAGCTCGGCCCCCACTCCTTGCCGGCGCGCCACACCTCGCGTCCGGTCGATTTCTCGAGCCCCACGACGCATGGTCCGCCAGGGGCGCCCACATTCAGGATCAGCAGTTGACCCTCGACGAGAGGCGTCGACGCCGTCCCGAAGAAGTCCTGGGGGACGCGATACTCTTTTTGCAGATCGCGTTTCCAAATCAGCTTTCCGCTTCCGAGATCGAGACAGTGCAGCTGCCCTTTCGCGCCGACTATATATGCGCACGACGCGTCGATGACTGGGCTCGACCGCGGACCGTTGTTATATCCGTAGCGATCGTCGAAATCGGTGGGATAACGGAATCGCCAGTTGGTCGCGCCGGTCTCTGCATGCAGACACTCGACGATCTCTTCATCGCCCAGTCGATGCAGGTACACGAGCCGCGCACCGGCGATCGCGGGCGAGGCGTAGCCCGTGCCTTTCGTAAACTCCCAGACGAGCGGAGGCGGCAGCTTGCGACTCAGCTTCGTCTCGGTCGACATCCCGTTGTGGGTCGGGCCCAGGAATGCGGTCCAGTCGTGTGTGACGGCGTCGCTGGCCAGCGGCTTGGGTTTGGCCAGCACTCGCGTTTGCGAAAACGCCAGTCGCCGTCCAAGCGCGCCGGCTATCAGGCTCTTGACAACAGCGCGCCGCGAGACGAGTTCAGACATCGCCGCGTAAGGATACTCGCGTCAGGTCGCGTGAGGTAGTCTTGTATCGGCATGAACTCGAGCCCCTTGACCGACACTCCGCAAGTCGTGATGTTCTGGGTGGCGCTGCTCTCGCTTGTCGCGGTGCTCGCCTTTCGACGGTTTGCTCCGCACCGCCCGTGGCTGGCCATGCTGCTGGCCATTTTCTTCGGACCTGCCGGCCATCTCTACTTGCGGGGCGCTGCGCGCTACGTGCTCTTGATGTACGTGGCGTGGGTGGGACTGCTCGTCGCAACGCCGCTGCCGCCGCTGCTCAGCGCCTTTCTATTGACCGTGCTGTCGGGACTGCTGATGAACGTCCGCCTGCGACAGGCGGCCGAGGCGGCAACGCCGCCCGGACCCGGTGACAACACTCCCGCCTAGCGCGCAGCCGGCGCGGGCAACGCCCGCTCCAGTTCGTCAAGCCGAGCGTTGAACTCCGTCCATCGGCTTTGTTCCGACACAATCGTCGCCGAAATCTGATCGAATTGGGTCTGCAGCCGCAACTCTCTTTGCGCCTGCTCGACCAGACGACTCCTGGACGAGGCCAGTTCGAATTCGAACTCCCGCTGCTGGTCTGCTGGAAGCGATGCACCTTGCAGGGCCGCCGTCAGGCGGGTCAACTGCTCGGAGGTCGCATTCTTTTCCTGCGTCGCGCCAGCCAGATGATCCTGCACTTCGGTCGCCTGCCGGGCGAGCGCGGCTATGCGCTGCTCCTGGAGCGACAGGCGAGCCACGAGCAGCTGCATGCGCATGCTGGCGGCCGAGGCCTGGCTCAACTCCGCGCGAAGTCCGCGCACTTCGGTCAGCAGCTGATCCATCCCATCAGTGTTAGGGAGTCGCGCCGATTGCGCATAGACCACGCCGGCCAGCGCCACCGCGCCAAGCCCGGCAAACGCCATTGTCCGAGACAGAGACTGACTCATCATGGGGTCATCCTTTCGAGCGTCCTCAGGCGTTTATGGTTACACAAAAATTGCACACGCACACAAGTCGCGGGAGTAAGATGCCATCCGATCAAGGCACAAAGCAACGGAGGACACATGATTGGACGGTTCGGCGGCGCACGGTTCGTACTCGGTATTGTTGTCGCGTGGACGGCGTTCGGTGCGGGACCAGGAGCGGAGCCGCCTAGCGGGCCGCCTGTCCCTGAACTCATCATGAGCGGCCTCGACAACCCACGCGGCATCGCCCTGGGACCGGGGGGCGCGTTGTACGTTGCGGAAGCTGGGCGCGGCGGCACAGGCCCGTGCGCCCCGGTGAGCGGCCCCGGCGGAATCGGGTGCTACGGACCGACGGGTGCCATCTCGCGTTTCTGGAACGGAAGGCAGCAGCGCGTCCTGACCGGTCTGCCGTCGTCCGTCACGCCCGTCGGCGACGTGGTCGGACCGAGTGATATTGCCTACGACGGCTTCCTCGGCGCGTTCATCACTATCGGTCTCGGCAGCTCGCCGGCGAATCGCGCGGCCTTTGGGCCAGCCGGCAAGATGTTCGGCACGCTCGTTCATGCGTTTCTTCTCGGGCCGCCGCGCATCGTGGCCGATCTGGCAGCATACGAGGAAAGCGCGAATCCGGCAGGCGGTCCTGTGGACAGCAATCCATTCGGTCTCCTCGTTCAGCACGGCGCTCGCTACGTCGCCGATGCTGGAGGCAATTCACTCCTACGCGTCGGCATCTTCGGTAATGTGTCCACGGTCGGCGTGCTCCCTCCGGTCGCGGTGCCGCCGCCATTCAGCGGCGATCCGGTTCCCACGTCGATCGTCAGAGGTCCCGACGGCGCCTTCTACGTCGGCCAACTGACTGGTGCGCCGTTTGCGGCTGGCTCGGCGAGCGTTTACCGACTCGAGCCCGGCAGTGCTCCAACGGTCTACCTGACCGGATTCAAGACGATCATCGATCTCGATTTCGGTCCCGACGGCAGCCTGTACGTTCTGGAGCATGCCAGCGGCCCGGTGTTCTTTGGAGGACCGGGACGAGTGGTGCGCGTTGCCAAAGACGGTACGCGCACGTTCCCTATTGATGGGCTCACACGTCCGACATCGGTGCTCGTCGATTGCAAGGGAACGCTGTACGTCACCAGCCACGGCGTTGAGATGGGCCTGGGTGAGGTCTGGCGCCTGCGCGGGACGAACGAACATCACCACGGCGGCTGCTAATCGTCACAGCACGCCGGCGGACACGGGTCCGCCGGCGTTTCTTCCGGCCGCCTCCGGCCACTGGTATTCTTAACAAGCAATGGCAAACGTGCTGGAGTCCGTGCGCCCGTGGTGGCTGCTCCCGCCTGGGCGAATCCATCCCGCGTGGTGGGTTGCGGCTTGCGCCGGCATACTCTGGAGCGACTACCTTGGCGGCCTGGAGTACTTCCCGCTTCTCTATGCCGTTCCCGTTGCGTTGGCGGCTTGGTACTCCGGCCGAGGAACGGCAATGGCGCTGGCCGTCGCGGTGCCCGTGGCCAGGCTGGTCTTTCTGCTGGAGCTGCCGTCCCAGGCTGGGCTCGTTTCCTCACTTGGACTGACGACGATCGCCCGCGGCATCGTGGTGTTCTTCATCGGCCTGTGGTTCGCGCGGCTGTCGGAAGTCGAGCACGCACTCGACCGGCGCGTCCAGGTGCTCGAGGGCATGCTCCCTATCTGCTCGTTCTGCAAGAGCATCCGCAACGAATCAGGCGAGTGGGAACGGCTCGACACGTATATCTCTCGAAAATCCGAGGTCCAGTTCACTCATGGCTTCTGCCCATCCTGCGGCGCGGTGCACTACGGCGCCGGGTCCGACATGCTGAACCCTTAGTGCGTTCCCTCCTGACAGCGCTGCTGCTCGTGTCGGTCGCGTCCGCGCAGGACAGACCGCTGCCCGACTTCGACACGTTCTCCACACAGGTCAAGAAGCATCTGGCGACCGACGAGGAGCGCCAGAGCGGCTACATGTTCACGGAACGGCGCATCGAGCAGAAGCTCGACGGGGCCGGACGCAAGACGAGCGAGACCATCAAAGTCTTCGAGGTCTATCCCGGGCTACCGGGTGAAGAACGCTACCGGCGCCTGATCGAGGAAGACGGCCGGCCGGTGCCGGCAGACAAGCTGGCGAAACAGGACCGCGAGCGCCAGCAGGACGTCGAGTCGTACGCAAAATCGCAGAGTTCGGAATCGCGGCGTCAGAAAGCGGCCCGCGAGCGCGAAAAGGCCCGCCGGGAAAACGACGCCGCCATCGACGACATCTTCCGAATCTTCGACATCCGGATGGTTCGGCGCGAATCGATTGACGGGCACGCGACCATCCTGGCGACGCTCGATCCGAAGGCCGGTGTCAAGGCGAAGACGGATGACGGGAAGGTGATGCAGCATTTCAAAGCGCGCGCCTGGGTCAGCGAAACGGACTACGAGCTGGTGCGCATCGAGATCGAAGCGGTCCGTGATCTCTCCTTCGGCCTCGGACTGCTGGCGCGCGTCCACAAGGGAACGGTGGCAAGTTTCGAGCGTCAGAAGGTGAATAACGAGGTGTGGCTGCCGCTGAATGTCACGTGGACCGCAAGCGGGCGCGTGCTGCTCTTCAAACGCCTGCGACTGCGGGGCATTTCCGAGTTTTCCGGTTACCGCAAGTTCACCGTCGACACATCGACGACGTACACGACACCCAACCCGTAGCCGCACTCACGGGTTGACGATCTGTGCGGTATCGAACACTTCGAAATGATTCGGATACAGCAGCGAAATCCGCCCGTCTGTGCCCCGTTCGCCGGAGAGCCGGAAGTCGATCACAATCGTGACGACCTGATCGCCGCAGTCCTTGCGGAAGACCGACGCGCGAAGGGCCGACTCGACACTTCCTTCGAACAACTTGCGCTTCCGCATGCTGGCTGGATCTGACGCGGCGTCGAACGAGATCGACTGAACGCTCGCATCTGGTGCGAGCCGCAGCGAGACGGTCAGGCCTTCCAGGGCCACTCTCGCGGCCGAGGCTATGGGGGGATAGGCAGGAATCGTCAGGCGCTCGATGCAGGCCATTCCCTGGGCCTTCGGCGGCACGGTTGAGCGGGTGCAGGAAGCCGACGCCAGAGCCGCCAGCAGAGCTGGAAGGAAGAGCTTGGATCGGCTCATGCCATTACGGCTGCGTGACGAAAATGTTGGTCACCCAATAGGTGACCGAGCTACCGGCCTCCGGCACGACCCAGTGCACGGTGTTGATCGGGATGTGGTACATCTCGCCGAGGACAATCGGGTGGATGTCGCCGCCCTTGACGATCTTCTTCCCGTCCGGTCCGTCGACAATCTGCCCGCCGACCGTGAAGTTACCTTTCCCGCTCGTGAACATCAAGAAGTGCGAGAAATTCGTGTGCGTTTCCGGCGCTGCGCCAACGTCACGGCGCTGGATGCTCGCCGTGTGGCTGCCGTAGTTGCCCAGATTCCCTGGCTTCGCCAGCTGGTCGGCCTTCCAGGCGTCGTAGGGCGTCGTGCTGAGCGGCGGAGCGCCCCGGCCGCCCTGCGCCGACAACGACGGGATACTGGTTGCCATGACAACACCGAGGATGGCGCAAAGCGTCGTGTGCGCTTTCATGAAGGGTCCTCCTGGTTATGTGACCTCGTTGAATTCGTCTCTGTACCTTGCGACACCAGACGCTCCCGCCATCGCGCGCACGTCCAGCACCAGCACCATGAACGCCGCGTCGGGCATGCCCTCCCATTGGCTCACAAGGCCGTGCTTCGACGCAGGCTCGAACCCGAAGCGCGGATAGTACTCCGGGTGTCCGACGACGACAACAAAAGGGCAGCCCCGTTCGCGGAGATGGTCCAGGCCTCGTGTCACCAGTTGGGAGCCGATGCCCTGCCGCTGGCGATCGGGTAACACGGCCATCGGTGCCAGTCCCATCCCGAGGCTACGCCGCCCCTCAACCACCACTGGCGTAAAGAGGATATGACCCACGATCGTGCCGCCGTCATCTTCAGCCACCAAAGACAGCGCGTCGGCGCACACATTCCTCAGTTTATCCACGAGGTCGGCCTCCGCCGGTTGGCCGAACGCAAGCTCATTCAGGTGTCGAATCTGGGAAGAGTCTTCCGGTTGCTCTGGGCGAATGATCGCCATGCGTCATCCTGTCGGCCGAACTGATCGTGGAGTTGCAAGAAGCCCGCGACGAACAGCCCGCAGAAAAGACGAGGGGCCGACGCGTTTTGCGTCGGCCCCGTTCGAACTTCCAGCTCTGCGCCCTTCGCGATGAAGGACTAGGCGCAGCCTGACGTGCTGCCGCAGTTCGCGCACTTGTAGCAGCTGCCGCTTCTCACCATGATCGAGCCGCACATGCTGCAGGGCGGCGCGTCCTCCTGGTTCTGCATGGCGGCAAACGGGGCGCCGCTCGATGTGCTGCTCGCTGCGGGCCTGGCCGCAGCACGCACGTCTTCTTTCACCTCTTCACGCTTCGGCTCTTCACGCAGGTTCACCCCCGCGTTGAACTGCGCCTCGCGCGAGAGGAACTTGCTCGCCATCCATCGGAAGATGTAATCGACAATCGACTTCGCAAAGCGGATTTCCGGGTTCCTCGTCATGCCAGACGGCTCGAAGCGGGCATGGCTGAACTTGTCGACCAGCACCTGCAGCGGCACTCCGAACTGAAGCGCATAGGAGATCGCCTGCGCGAACGCATCGGCGAAGCCTGAGATCGTCGAACCTTCCTTCGCCATCACGAGAAACAGCTCGCCTGGCGTGCCGTCCTCGAACAGACCGACGGTGATGTATCCCTCGTGACCGGCGATATCGAACTTGTGGGTGATCGACTGCCTCTCGTCCGGCAACCGCTTGCGCACGGGCTGGCCCATGCTCGCGACGACCTTCTCGACCTCTACCTGCACTTTGTCTCTGCCCGTATTCAGCGGCTGCGTCCGCTTGCTGCCGTCGCGATAGATCGAGATTGCCTTGGCGCCAAGTTTCCACGACTGGATGTAGGCCTCCATGATCTCCTCGACGGTCGCCTCTTTCGGCACGTTCACCGTCTTGGAAATCGCGCCCGAGATGAAGGGCTGCGTCGCACCCATCATCTTGATGTGGCCCATGTAGTGAATCGACCGCTCGCCTTTCTGTGCCTTGAACGCACAGTCGAACACCGCCAGGTGGTCTTCCTTCAAATCCGGCGCGCCCTCGATGGTCTCGTTCTTATCGATGTACTCGATGATGGCCTTGATCTGCTGCTCGGTGTAGCCGAGCTTGGCGAGCGCCATCGGCACCGTCTGGTTCACGATCTTCATCAATCCGCCGCCGACGAGTTTCTTGTACTTCACGAGCGCGATGTCGGGCTCTACCCCGGTTGTATCGCAGTCCATCATGAAGCCGATCGTCCCGGTGGGCGCCAGCACGGTCGCCTGCCCGTTCCGGTAGCCGTAGTCCTCGCCCAGGTTCACGGCATCATCCCATGCCTGTTTGGCCGCGTTGTAGAGCTCGCTCGGCACGTTCTTCTGCGTAATGCCCTTTACTGCGTCGCGGTGCTTGTTCATCACCCGCAGGAATGGCTCTCGGTTCATCTCGTAACCGTCGAACGGGCCCCCGTGATCGCGCGAGACGCGCGCCGACTGCGCGTAGGCATCGCCTGTCATGATGGCCGTGAGGCACGCCGCGTAGTCGCGTCCGGCGTCGCCGTCGTACGGCAAGCCGCGCGACATCAACAAGGCGCCAAGGTTGGCATATCCGAGGCCGAGCGGACGATACGCGTGACTGTTCTTCGCAATGGCCGCCGTCGGATAGCTCGCGTTGTCGACAAGGATTTCCTGCGCCGTGATCAGGGTACGGATGGCAGCCTTGTAGGCAATCACGTCGAACTCGCCATCCGGCCGCACGAACTTCATCAGGTTGATCGAAGCCAGGTTGCACGCCGAGTCGTCCAGGAACATGTATTCCGAGCACGGATTCGACGCGTTGATGCGCGCCGTGTTCGGGCACGGATGCCACTCGTTCACCGTCGTGTCGAACTGCATCCCAGGATCGCCGCAGACGTAGGTGCCTTCCGCGATCAGGCGCATCAGGTCGCGGGCCTTGTAGGTGTCCATCACCTGCCCGCTGACGACCGCTCGCGTGGACCAGTTTCCGTCGTCCAGGACTTCGCGCATGAAGTCGTCGGTGACGCGCACGCTGTTGTTCGAATTCTGGAAGAACACCGACGAGTAAGCCGGCCCGGTGAACGAGCCGTCGTAGCCGGCATCGATCAGTGCCCACGCCTTCTTCTCTTCCTCGACCTTGCAGTTGATGAACTCGACGATATCGGGATGGTCGGCATTCAGAATGACCATCTTCGCCGCACGGCGTGTCTTGCCGCCAGACTTGATGACGCCCGCAAAGGCATCGTAGCCCTTCATGAACGATACGGGTCCCGAGGCGGTCCCTCCGCCGGCCAGCACTTCCCGCGACGAACGAATGGCCGACAGGTTCGAACCTGTACCGGATCCGAACTTGAACAGCATGCCTTCGGTACGAGCCAGCGTCAGGATCGAGTCCATCGTGTCCTGAACGGAATTGATGAAGCAGGCCGAGCACTGGGGCGCTTTCTCGAACCCGCAGTTGAACCAGACCGGGCTGTTGAACGCGGCCTTCTGATAGACCAGGATGTGCTTCAGCTCGTCGCTGAAGGCCTGCACGTCGGCCTCTGTCGCGAAGTAGCCGTCCTTGCGGCCCCACACGGTAATCGTCTCGACCACGCGCCCGATCAGCTGCTTGACGCTGCGCTCGCGCTCGGGCATGCCGATCTGTCCACGGAAATACTTCGAAACGACGATGTTGGTCGCCTGCTGGGACCAGAACGAGGGAATTTCGACGTCGCGCTGCTCGAACACCACTTCGCCACGTTCGTTTCCGATAACGGCCGCCCGCTGTTCCCAGGTGACCTCGTCGAACGGGTCGATGCCTGGCAGCGTGAAAAATCGCTGGAATGCGAGCCCCGCTCCGGCCCGTTCCTCGGAAACTGGCTGCTCCGCCTTGGTGGTCTCGTGAGCCTCGCCTCGCTCCATGCTTCAGCCTCCCCGACTCGTCCGACATACCCCCGCCCCGGGGCTGCCGGCTGTGGAAACAATTGAAAGAAAAAGCATCGCCAGACCGGACGTTTGCGGGGGAATTCGCTGCGTTCCGTGCGCGGCGCTGGGAAGCACCGCGCGATTATCTGGTTGCGCTCAGGCGGACAAATATGCGCCCACACCTATAGGTTGTCAAGCGCAAACCCACTACATATTGTGGAATAATTTTAGGGCGAACGCAATATATCGACTTGGTTGAGGTTTTCCGAATTCGCGGCTAGAGTGCATTTTCCTTGGATTTTCCGCCGGCCCCAGACCCCGACTCGCCCTACGCCCTTACGCAGGCTCGCGCATCAGCCATCTACGAAATTGTCCTCTGTTCCGGCGTACCGTCGCAGCTGGCGCTGGCCTACATGTTCTCCCTGGCCGGCTTCTCGCCCATCGGCGCGGGCGGCACCCTGTCCTTCGCCTACATCGCCACGCTGCTGCTCGTCGACGCCACGCTGTTGATCGGCCTGATTTTCTGGTTCCTTCGGCGCCACGGCGAAGAGCCACGCGCCGTGTTCCTGGGCCGCCAACCCATCAAGCAGGAGATGCTGCTCGGGCTTCCGATGACCGGCGTCGTCTTCATTCTGGCCGTGGTGGTGCTTTCGACGGCGCAACGGTTCTTTCCGACGCTGCACAACGTCGCCGAGAACCCCCTTCAGCAGTTGATCCAGTCGCCCGCCCAGGCGTTGATGCTGGTGCTCGTCGCCACGATCGGCGGCGGACTGCGTGAGGAGATTCAGCGAGCGTTCATTCTGCACCGTTTTGAGCAGCACCTCGGCGGAGGACGGGTTGGGCTGATTCTCTACAGTCTGATTTTTGGCCTCGGGCACAGTCTGCAGGGGTGGGACGCCGTGCTGACCACGACCCTGCTCGGCGCGTTCTGGGGCTACGTCTATCTCACGCGCCGCAGCATCGTCGCGCCCGTTGTGTCGCACTCGGGCTTCAACGCGGCAGAGATATTTGTGTTTCTGCTGCGCGGACCTATGTAAGTAGGAAGTAAGAAGTGGGAAATAGGAAGTAAGTGGGCGAGCACGAATTTGACAAACCTGCATGAATACCTACAATGTAGTCATTAGACATGGCGGACACGCTCGGCACATTCGAACAGGCCGTACTGCTCGCCGTCATTCGACTTCGTGAGCATGCGTACGGCCGGGCGATTTTGAAGGAAGTGCAGGCGCGTCTCGAGCGTGAAGTGGCCGCGGGTGCCATCCACTCGACGCTCGAGCGTCTCGAAGGCAAGAACCTTGTGGCGTCTCACCTGGGATCGGGAACGCCCGTCCGAAGCGGACGCCCGCGACGCTTCTACCGCATCCAACCCAAAGGCGTGCGCGCATTGAACGATGCACGATCAGCCGTCAATAGCTTGTGGCACGGCCTTCGATGGCCATTGAAGGGGTCCGCATGAGCACCGACGCCTCACCTCCCCGTTGGGCCGAAGCGCTGTTGCGCGCTGTTCTCAGGCCAGGCGACTTCGACTGCGTTTCAGGGGATCTGCTCGAAGAGTATCGGGAGAGCATTCGTCCGATCTCCGGGCAGCGACGCTCCGATGCCTGGTACGTCACTCAGGTGATGGGATTCGTGGCGCGCGGCGCCTGGTTCTGGGGTGCCCTCTTCGCGTCAGCCACTGTCGCCAGGACGGCTATGGATTGGCTCGCGCCGCCCTCGGATTTCCACACGCGGGCGGCGATATCGACCTACCTTGCCGCAAGCGTTCTCGTGGCAACTGGATTTGCGGCTGCGTGGCGCTCGCGCACGTGGGTCGCGGGTACCGTCTCTGGAATCGCGGCAACAGTGATTGCCGGCGTGCTGAGCGTCGTCGGCGCCGGGCTGCTCCTTGCGATCTGGCACGATCCCGCGACGTTGGCAGCCATCCGCGGAAGCGGAGGCTTGATCGAGTCCGTGACGCTGCCGCTGGTGATGGTCGTCCCTGGAGCGGTCTTGGGCACCCTCGGCGGCATCGCGGGCCAGCAGGCCGGACGCTCATTGCGCTAGTTCGTCAGGGCAGCACGTTGATGTCCGCTCTGCGCCGCAGCTCGTCGATCCACGCGCTGATGAGGGCGCGACGGCGTTCCTCGGCCAGCTTCTGACGGTTGGCCTCGCCCGCTTGCAGGATCTCCTGGTCGGTGGGCTGGGCGGCGGCCGAGAAGCGCTCGTCGAGATAGGCCGCCAGGTTGAGGTCGTCTTCGGCGTAAATCCGCAAAACCGATTCGTCGATGCCGTTCGCCGCCAGCGCCTGCTGCAGCGCGCCGGGCGTCGAAAAACGGCGGCGGATTTCGGCAAGCCGCGCGTCGATAGCCGCATCGGTGGGCGCTCGGGGCACGACGCGCCGGACCTCGCTGAGCATCAGCACGCGATCGATGACGGCCTTCAGCGCCGCCTCGTCCGCGGATTGTCCCTCGGCCGGCCGCACGTCGATCAATCCAAGGGCTCGCGATGCCTCGACATCCGATTTCGTAATCAGTTGACCGGCCACGATCGCCAGAATGCGATCGATGATCTCGGCCGGCGCACTTTGGACGCCGAACATCAGCAGCGCCGTGGCGACCATCAATGTACCAATCTTCATTGCACCAATCTTCAATGTCCAGTATCAGAAGGCCTGGCCGAGGCTGATGTGCAGGGCCGTCGGACTCTCCCGCGTTCCAGTCGGCAGCGTCCGCCGGTCCATCTTCACGCCGAGGTCCACACGAATCGGCCCGACGGGTGAGCGGTAGCGGATGCCAACGCCAAATGCACCGCGCAGTTCGCCGATACGCATGTCGTCGACGTGCAGGAACACGTTGCCCGCGTCGACGAACGTCACCAGACCGAGGCTTCCGCGAACAGGAATCCGGAGCTCGGCGTTGAAAATCAGCAGGCCGTGGCCGCCGATCGGAAAATCGCTGGCATCCAGCGGTCCGAGGCGATCGAGCGCGAACCCGCGCACGGTGGTGTCGCCTCCGGCATAGTAGCGTTCGCTCGCTGGTAGATCATCGACGAGCGTGGGCTGGACCTGCCCGGGCTCGGTCACATATCGCGGGAAGCCGCTGGCGAGGCCGATTCGCCCGCCAAACGCGCCCACGATCGGCGAGCCGCCCAGACGCCTGTAGTTGAACCCCTGAATGAACGACTTGATGAACCCGACTTCAGAACCAATCGCACGGGCCGCCACCTCGACGTCAATGCCGACAAGCGAGCCGGCATTGGGCTCGATCGAATCGCTGCGCGTGTCGCGAATCACCGAACCCGAGAAACTCGACAGCAGCACCTGCGGAAACAGGCGATCGATGTCCTGCTCTGAGAATTCTTCGGAGCGTATTCGCAGCAGGGTCGTATTGTCGATGGTGTAGCGGCCGTTGACGGCAAGGGTCTGGCTGAGGCGGCGGGTCAGCGTGGCGCTGGCGCCATGCCGGTTGTAATCGAAGCTCGGTCGACGCGCCTGCTCCACGCCGCCGCTGATCGTCCCGTTAGCGAGGGTGTTGAAGACCCGACGCTCCGCGTAGGTGAGCCTCGCCACGTATTCGTTGAAGCCGTAACCGCCGCCACCGTCGGCAGTATTGTTCTTGGCGAAGCTGACACGCGTGAAGAGGTTCAAGGTGCGGTCCTTGCCAAAGAGATTCCGGCGGCTCACCTCGAAAAAACCCCGCGGCGCAAACTGATACTCTTCGGCCGCGGTGCCGTCAGGGGCCACGACGGTTCGCCGCCCTCCCTCGAGACCTCCGCCGTACCCGATCGTCGTGACCAGCGCCTCCTCGACGGTGATGATGACATCGCGATGGTTCAAGACGCCTGGAAGCGCGAGATACGAAATATCCACGCGCCGGAAGAGCCCGAGCGCCGTGATGCCCGCTCGCGTGTCGTCCTCGTCCTGCTGCGAAAGCGGTTGCCCCGATTTGAAGTGCACTTCGCGCGCGATCGTGTCCCTGTTGGTCCGCTGATTGCCGACGATCAGCACATGGTCAACGATAATCTGCGGACCTTCCCGAATCACGAATCGCAGGTCGACACCCGCCTTGTCGGCGGCGAGCGACGGCTGAAGCTGGATCGTAATCCCCGGATAGCCACGGTTCAGGTAGAGCACCGAGAGTCTGTCGGCATCCGCATTGGCCTGCGGTTCAAAGTACGGCTGTCCGGGCACCGACGTCACTGTCTGGCGGAGCGTGTCGGATCCGATTGCGCTGTTTCCCTCGAACGTCACCGACTGAATGACCGATCGCGGACCTTCCGCAATCTCCATTCGTACGCGAACGTGCGCCACGCCGTTGACGGCCTGACCACGCTCGTTCTGACCGGCTACCTTCACGCTTGCGAACCCGCGCTGGCGATAGAAACCTTGAATGCGCGCCGAATCGGCGCCGACCGTGTTGTCGTTGAACGGCTGTCCGGTCCTGGTTTGAATCAGCGGTGCCAGCTCGACCGATGAAACGGCCGTGTTACCGGCGATGTCCAGGCTCTCCACGAGACACTGCGGGCCGCGTGTCACATTGAAGACGATGCGCAGCACGCCTTCCCCGACGTTTCGCTGGTAGTCCGCCCGCGGGTTGCAGTAGCCGCCCGTCCGGAGATGCCGCTCGATGCCGAATTTCGAGTCTTCGAGCAGATCCTCGTCCACGGAATGCTCGCGCGCGATCGGTACGAGCTGCTCGCGCTCGCGTGCCGTCAGCGGATCACCTTGAAATTCAATCTCCACATGCGGTCCGCGGTCGATGCTGATCACCAGAGTCACGTTCCGATCATCATTGGCGAACCGCGGAAACTGCGCCACGTTCGCCTCGTAGTACCCCTGCCCCCGAAGCTCCTCCGCATAGCGTGCCAGCCGGCCATCGAGCGCGATGCCGTCGTACTCCCCACCGATCCTGAGGTCGAGCCGCCGCAGCACCTCGGCAGAAGCCGCGGCAGATTGCTGACCTCCCTGAACCTCGATAGCGTCCAGCGTGGCGCGGGGACCGGATTGAATGCCGATCACAAGCGAGGCCGAACCCGGATCGCGGCCTGGTTCGACCCGCGCTGCAATCGTCGCGCGCGGGTACCCCCGATTGCGGTACAGCGTCTGCAGCGTCGACACAACAAGCGGCGTCCGCACAGGAGACGGCGACCCGCCGTACCGGTCGACCACGAGGCGCTGCAATTCGGCTTCAGGCAGGCCGAGCGATCCCTCGAACACGATGCGCCGCACGCGCTGTGCCGACACCAGGTGGTAGGTCAGCACCACGCCGTCGCCTCGGAGCGCCGCATCCACCTGAACATCCTGGTAGCGGCCGAGGCCGTACAGGTGCGCCATGGTTTCCCTGACCGCCAGCATGCTCAACGGCGAACCTGTTCGTGTTTCGACGACCTCGAAGAGCGCCGTGTCGCGCACTTCGATGCCGTTCAACGCCACGTGAACTTCGACGATGGGCTTGCCAAGGTAGTCGGCAACTGCCGCGTCGGCCAACCGGGCGACGGATACGAGCAGGCACACCGTCAGGAGCAGCCGGCTCAGAACTGTTTCCTCACTCTGATGTCGAGCGCGTACGTCGCATCCTCGTTTCTGGTGAGAACCCACGAAATGCGATCGGTCTGATCGTATTCGAGCAGAATGATCTGATCGCTCGACGTGCTGACACTGCGCGAGAACGTCAGGTAGGCGCGATTGGAGATTCGCTTCCCGATCGTGAAGCGGGCAGACGGGTTGAACCGCGACGACTGCAGATTCGGATCGCTGACGAGCGGCGTCAGCTGGAACGTATCGACGCCGAACGCTTCCTCAACCACCTTCCCGATTTCTCCCGAGACGGGGCTGACGAGCATGCGCGCCACGCGCGCTTGTATCAGCTGCTGCTCGGTAAGGTCGGGCCGTCGCAGCGCCTCCAGGTCGGCATTGCGCGACGCCCCCCCGTCGCCAAGCAGCAGCGCCGCCACTTGCACTGGCGGCAGGTACGGATCCGACTCGAACACCGGCTTCAGCCGCTGCATCGTCCCGGTTGCGCTCAAGGTCACGCGATACGTCTGGGCCGGCACCCGCACTTGCGTTTCCGCGGCGATGTCGAATACGGGCTCGATGCGCACGGGGTTCGTGAAATCGAGCGTGCCGCGCGTGACAAGATATCTGCGGCCTTCGAAGATGAACTCACCTCGCGAAACTTCCGCTCGCCCGAAGACGATCGGGCGGTCGTAGGTACCGCGGAACGTGAGATCGGCGCTTGCGACAATGTGGGCGTCATTGTTTTCGATGCGAAGTGTTCCCGGCGCGATGGCACGCACGTCGAGACGAATCGGCACGGTCTCCGATTCTCCGCCGCCTGCAACCACTGGCACACCCCCGCCGCCGCCGAAATCGAAGAGGCTTGTGCCCGTGTCGAATCGCGTGGCCCATACCGCGTTCTGGACAGTGACGGTCCCCGACAGGACGGGCGCGGTGACGCGTCCCGTAAGCGCGAGTTCCGCGTCGATCTCGGACCGCATGCCTTCCGGGTATCGCAACCGCATGTTCCGGCCCGTGGCCGTCAACGCGAGGTCCGTTGGCGAGTAACCCTCCATGCCGATTCGGCCGTCGAAGCTCACCTGTCCGTCGGCGACGCGGGCGGTCAGACCATCGAGCCGGATGTTGCGCGAGTCGAACAGAATGCTGCCGTTCACGGCCTCCAGCGAATGCGGCAGCGAGAAATAGCGGATGCGGCCGTCGGTAATCGCCGCTTGCCCGAGGATGATCGGCGCATCGAGCGTGCCGCTCACCTGCGCGATCAACTGCGCCTGGCCCGAGCTGCGGATATTGCGAAAGAACCCCTGCAGCACGCCCAGGTTGGCGTTGCCCTTGGCGATGCCGTTGATGCGGCGCGCGTTCAGGTCAACTGAGCCCGAGACGTCCAGCTCGGTATCCTGGCCGACAAGGCGCATACCGTCGATGCGCAGCAGGTTCTGATTCATCAGCACGCGAATCGGCGCCGCGTTCCGGAGCGGGTAATCGAACGCCCGCAGCTGCAGTTGCTCGAAGGTGGCGTCCACGATTAGCCGATCGGCATTCGCCAGCTCGCCCACGATATGAATCGTGCCGCTGCCGACCGCCGTCGTGAAGGGCGAAAGCCGAGGCTCGTAGGCGCGGGCGTACGGGTCGAGCGACGTGTCGGTGAAGCGGAGCGTGACGTCGGCGTTCTGCGCATCGTTCAACTCGATGCGCCCCGCCCCCGAGACCGCTAGCCGCGGCGATGCTGCCTCGAATTCGACGGTCATCACCTCGCCGCGCACCTCGAGGCGGCCGGTGACGTCGCCGATTCCTTCATCTTTCAGAAACAGATCGCGAATCTGCGCGCGGAACTGATACCGCGGCACGTCGAAGGTGCCGGTCCCATCGGCGGTGAACTCGAGTTGGCCGTGGAGCGGGAGGTTGGGATACGAGAGGGCGGCCACGCTTTCCATCCCAATCCGGCGCCCGTCCGCGTTGAATGAATACGTGCCGTTCCACCCGACAAACGCCGCGCCGGCGGCCGTTCCGCCGCCCTTCTTCATCTGAATGCCGTCGATCCGAACGCCGTTGCCTTCGAACCGGAGCGTTCCCGATGCGGAGTCGAACGGCTCCCCGTACGCGACGCCCTTGTCGATCGCCAGTGTGCCGAAGCCGAAGGGACCGTGATACGGGCCGTAGAGGTGGTATTCGCCCGAGAGAATGCCCTGTACGTCGTACTCGTCGATGTTGAAAGCATGTTTGAAGTCGGTCGTGGTCCAGTTCACGATGCGAATCCGGCTGTTCATCTCTTCGCCGCGATCTCGACGCGGAAACCCCAGGCTGAACCGTCCATCGACGGCGATTTCACCGCCGTCTTTGGCCATCCGCCCACCCGTCACGTCAACATACGAGTTCTGGATCACGAGAGCGGCCTTGCCGGAGCCCCAATCGACATTGAAGGCCCGCATGTTCTCGCCGGCGAACGTACCTTCAACCCGCGGACGACCGAATGACTCCGTCATTGTCCCGGCGAACTCGGCACGGCCACCAACCGAGATGGCACTGGTCGGTGCACCGAAGGCGGTCATGAGGCCCGCCAGGACGCGGTCGCTTTCCTGCAGATCTGCGCTATCGACGTGGAACGGAATGCGCGAGTTGTCACCCCAGGCCGTGCGGCCGCTGAACGTCACATCGGTCGCCGGCGTCGTAAAACGGCCATCCGCAAATTCGACCCACTCGCGATCGTATTTGTAGGAAACGTGCCCGCCGATCGGCAGATGGCCCGCACCAGTCCACGCCTCCGCCGAGCCCGGCGGGATCGCAACGTCGGAGGTGCCGTCGCCAGCGTGCTCCCGAAAACGGCCGAGGGGCCATTCCAGGCGGTTCTGCCCGGTCCAGCGCCCGGCAAACCGCACGCCTTTCATCTCCAGGAAATCGGTGTAGCTGGCCAGATCGATGTCCTGCCACTGGGCGTCGAAGCGCGCGTGCGCGGGTTGCGGCTTGCCAAGCGGCGCGATGGTATACAGCAGCTTCGCGTTGCCGCCGTGGAATTGCGCCGACGTATTGGTCACGTCGAAGCGATCGGGCAGCCAGCTGAGCTGGCCCTTCAGCTTTTGAAAACGATAGTCGCGACCGCCGATGTCGAGCCCCATCTCGTCGCTTTCGAAATTGCCGGTCAGCGCGCGTCCGCCTTTGTAAAGGTGAAACACACCGTCGAACCGGCCTTCACCCGAAAACGTGTAACTTTCCTTGGCGAAGAACAGTTCACGCATGCGGTGAAAATCGACGACCGACTTCACCTTGTAAGTCTGCTCTGGCCAGTGGGCCATGTCGGCATCGCCGGTGATGACCGACTCGGCGCCATCGGTCGTCAACGCCAGTTTTTCAAAACGGACGACGCCGTTCTCGACACGAAAAACGGCTTTCATCGACGCGTCCATCGGGAGGTAATTTTGAATCTTGATCGTGCCGCCCGAGAACGTCGCCTCTCCGCGATAGCCGCTGAACTTGGTGACCGTAATGTCGAGATTGCGCGCGACGACGTTCCACGGCGTGCCGTGATCTTCGAAAACAACTTCGCCGCCGCGTGTTCGCACGTACTGCAGCGTGGTGACGAACCGGCGCGGGCCGCTGCTGCCCGAACTGAACGTCGGGAAGCTGTGCTTGCCGCCCGGCCACTGCTCAATCACCATCTGCCAGTCCGACATTTCGATCGCATCGAGCAGCACTTCACTATGGAACAGCGCATCCCAGGTGAGCGACACCTCGACCTGCCTGGCCTTCAGAAACGGCCGGTGAGCCGGCTCGAGGCCCTCGATGACGAAGTCACGCAGCACGAACCGTCCATTCAACAGGCGCACCGACAGTTGGCCGATGTGCATCGGTCGCTTGATCCGGCGCGAGCCTTCCCGCTCGGCAAGTCCCCTGAGGGCCGGACCGAGGTCAATTGTGACGGTCGTGACAATGGCGGCGGCAAGCACAGCTGCCGCGATCACGACGCCCAGTCGTGTAAAGCGGAAGGCCAGGTGCGACCGCACACGCTCGAACCGTTTGAACCGTAAAGGCATTTAGTTATTCAACGACCACCAACACAGCCCCTGTCTCGATCGCCGTGCCTTCCTGCGCGGAAACCTGTACGACGACGCCGTCCTTCGGCGCGCGTAACTCGTTCTCCATCTTCATCGCTTCCACAACTACAACGGCCTGACGCGCCGCGACCCGGTCGCCGACGGCGACCAGGACACGGACGACGCGTCCTGGCATCGGAGCCACGACGCGGCCGTCCGAAAAGGGGTCGGGTGCCTTCTTACGAT
>JAMQPK010000059.1 GCA_023717525.1 Vicinamibacterales bacterium
TCGACTTCCCTCTTACCCAAAACCAATCGCCTTCGGGATTGAACGCGTTGTCGTCGGGAAAATAGGCAAGCACCGGCGGGACGCCACCCAGAGGGCGCTTCATCCGGTCCGGGTTCTGTGCCATCGGCAAGTCGTTGATGAGGGTCAACTCGACAGGGAGCGTACGCAGCAGGCCAGACTTGGCGTGCTCGCCTGGTCTGGTCGACGAGTAGAACGGATTCAGCACGATCTGCGCGGTGAAGAGGCCGCCGAACGCAAGGCTTGCGAGGGCGACGCCCAGTCCAGTACCTGGAGGTGTCAACAGCAGGAAGAGCGGATAGAAGCTCAGGAAATAGCGGCTGCCGACTGGGCCACCGCCACCGTTCCAGGTGAACGGCCAGAGCAGTACGTGCATGAGGACGGAGACGGCGATCGTCGCCATCACCATCCATTGCCATCGTTCCCGTTGCCTCGAAATGGCAAAAAACAGTACGGTCAGCAGACCGGGAAAAAAGTACGGCAGCAAGCCGGAATACCGGCCGGCGACGAAATACCAGAGGTTGCGGCGAAGCACCGTGAATGAGTGTGTGTTGACGAGGACGTCGCCAACCATGACGCCTTCGCGTCCACGGACCGGACCGATGTTGTCGAAGGTCTCCCACGAGTTCGCGAATGGAAAGCCCGTGCTCGAGTAGAACGTCTTGCGATTGCCTCCCTGGTAGTTGAACTCGCCGGTGATGGCGGCGTTTGCCGCAAACAGCAATGCCGCGACGGCGCCGCAAGTGGCGACGAGCACTGCCGCGCGTTTCCACTGCTGCCGGCTGCCCGCCAGGGCCGCAAGCGGCAACAGGAGGGGCGCGTGTGTCGGCTTCGAGAAAATAAGTACGCCCAGCAGCGCAGCGGCGAGGTAGTCGCGCTCACCGTAGCTCCAGAGACACAGTGCGTAGAGCGCCAGAGAAAAGTTGAACAGCTCGGGTGTCAGCCAGACGAAATAGACGGGGATCAGCGAGGCGAACAAGAACGCCGCCGTCAACGGAAGGGCCGCCATATTCGAGGCTGTCCGTGCCCGCAGGAACAGGTAGACGACAAAAAAATCGAGGGTCAGCAGCAGCGCATGGAGCACGAGGAAACCGTTGGTTCCGAACAGATACACAAACGGCGCCGCGACCAACGGGTAGACGTAGGATTTGGAAAAGTACAGGCGCGAACTTCGTTGGGGATCCGGCTTCTTCAGCCAGCGCACGAAGGGAAACTGACTCGTACCCTGGATGTCGATTTCCTTTCCGTCTTTCAGGAAAATTCCCTCGGGCGCAGGAAACTCCTCCCACACGCGCACGAGATCCTTGTGTTCGAAGGTGAAGTCAAAATCCCTGGCGAGGCTGTGCCCGAGCACGTAGTACGTCGATTCGTCGCCCTTGAAGCCGCCGCCGTTGGCTTTGGGGAAATCCACCGACACCGCAAATGTCACCAGCAGGATGCCGAGGACAACCGATGCGATGACGCCGGGCTTGGTATCTCCTGGCATCAAGAGACCTGAGAGAGCAGGCGCCCAATGGCTCTGGGCCACGTCATCTCTGAAACCTGCCTGAAGCCGCTGTTACCCATACGCTCCGCCAGCGCCGGCGTTTCCATCACTTCCCGGAGGGCCGCCGCGAGCGTCTCTGGCCGTGGCGCGCACACCTTGCCAGTGACGCCGTCGGACACAAGCTCCGCGGGGCCACCGCTGTCGGCGCACGTGATTACCGGTTTCCGCGACGCGAACGCTTCCACAGTGACGAAGCCGTAGTCTTCGTCGAACGGGGGAAAACAGACGGCGCGGCAGCGGCCGAGGTGCTCCAGCAGCTGCTGCTCGTCGATACGCCCGATCAGCTTCACGCGTGACGCAAGGCCTTTCGCTCCAATTGCCCGTTCCAGCAACGCATGCTCTTCGCCCTCTCCTGCAATCACGCAACGGATGCCCGCCGCTTCCGGGTTCGCGAGCGCCTCGACCAGGAGGGAGAGCCGCTTCAGCGGTGCGAGCCGCGACACGGCGAAAATATAGTCGCCATACTCCTCGCATCGATACGGGCGCTGCGGCGGTGGCGGGTACAGGGCCTCGGACTTGATGCCGCCCCACCGTTCGAGCCTCGCGGTAACGGTTCGCGAGATAGTGAAGACCTTCCGGGCGTTCCTGGTCAGCAGCCATCGGTCGGCGGTGTGGATGAGCGATCGTCGTGTCCCTTCCTTGATGCGTCCCTTCCAGGAAAGCGGGGCGCTGAACGCGTCCCATTGGTCGTAGTACTCCCGCATCGTGTGATTGAGCCACACGGTGTGATTGGGATGCCGGACGGCATAGCTTGGGTACCGGAGTGAAATCACCTGATCGACTGCGCGATTGTTGTGCCCCATCCCCACGTCGGTGAGCCAGGCGGCCAAGTACGCCGCGCCCTGGCGGCCGAACCGGTTTTGCGGAGTCAGCACGAGCTCGGCCTCATGACCGGCCTCACGCAAGGCCTGCACGAGCGCACGCGCCATCACGAGATGGCCCCCTTCAACGAACAGCGGCGTCGACGTGGCAACCGCGACGCGCATCATGCAAGAAAGGACAAATCTGCCTCGAGCACTGCTCGCCGGTGCGTCGCGCGGGAGCCCTGGTGCA
>JAMQPK010000067.1 GCA_023717525.1 Vicinamibacterales bacterium
TGCACCAGCTCGCGCGCGGAAAATTCCGCGACGGCCCTGCCGTTGTTGGTGGGCACCAGAAACGAATCATGCTTTTCAGCCGTGATTCCCGTCAGCGGCTGAAACCAGTGCGTGTAGTGCGTTGCGCCGTTCTCGACAGCCCAGTCCCTGACGGCCGATGCCACCGAGCTGGCAATAGACGGGTCAAGCGCATCGCCGTGCGCCATCGTCCGTCGCAGGGTCTCGTACACCGCTGACGGCAGCCGCTTCTGCTGGACTTCATCATTGAATACCAGACTGCCAAACAGCGTCTTGCTGTCGATTGGCGTCTTTGTCTCTTTTCCGCTCGTCATTGACCAGTCGCGAATGGCCTCAATTGCCCCGCTTGACGCTCGTGAACCCATGTGTCGCACCTCGATTGGCTATCCGTGTTGATGTGATGTATGACGAAGTGTGGATGGTTTGTTGGACGCGAAGGACCATCGGCGACCGTGCAATATCGACACCAATGTCCGAACTATTATCCTTCAAGCGCGCCGCTTTTTTGGGCCGTAAAACGGAGGCGCCGGATCCACGGCACCCGCCTCTCTTGCGGAGGACAGACATTCTCGTCGGTTGATAACCAGCTAACCGACATGATTGTCTGAGCTGGCAGGCGCTCGCCATCACCGGCCGGGCTCGTCAAATCAGGCTCTGCGCGATCGGCCGACATTCCTGTCTGAAACCTGGAGCGCGCCACAAACATGTCGCCTCAACCTTAGAAACCGTGCAGCCTGCACGGTTCCGCTGACCTCGAGCCCGCCATTCCGGGCCGGCTCGCCCTACACTCCCGCCATGCGACCAATTTCAATTCGTACAACCACGTTCGTCGCATTACTGAGCCTCTTCGTCTTTTCGACACCGACATCATCGCAATCACCGACGCGCCGCGTCGGACAGCTCGAGGTCGAAGACATCTCCAACCGGGAGGTCGTGGCCAGAGAGGCGCTCGTCCGGTTGACTGGGCCGCTACAGAGGGCGCAACTCGCGCAAATTGCGTCGGCTGCCGACCTGGACGTGCTTGAAGCCGTCGGACGCTCCGGCGTCTATCGAGTGCGCTCGCGCTCCATTCGCGCAGCCGCGCTGTTGTCTGCCCTGTCGAACATCACCGGCATCGCGTACGCCGAGCCGAACTTCGTCGTTCGGGCGCTGGCCGAGCCAAATGACCCGTTGTTCCCATCCCTGTGGGGCCTCCGAAGCATCCACGCGCCTGAATCCTGGGACATCACGTTCGGGTCGGCATCCAACGTCGTGGCGATCGTCGATACCGGCATCGACTACAACCATCCGGACCTGCAGGCGAATGTCTGGTCGGCACCTTCGGCCTTCACCGTGACGATCGGAGGCATGTCGATCACATGCGGAGCCGGCACGCACGGATTCAATGCCATTCAGCGGACCTGTGATCCGATGGACGATCACAATCACGGCACGCACGTCGCCGGAACGATTGGCGCCGAAGGCAGTAACGGCCTGGGCGTCACCGGCGTCAACTGGACCGCGTCGATGATGGGGCTGAAGTTCCTTGACGCGAGCGGGTCCGGCACCGTCTCAGATGCGATCGATGCCATCGAGTTCGCGATTCAGGCAAAACAAGCCTTCGCCGGGACAGGCGCTGCGAACGTGCGGATTCTCTCGAATAGCTGGGGCGGCGGAGATTTCTCGCAGGCGTTGTTGGATCAGATCAACGCAGCGAACGACCAGGACATGCTGTTTGTGGCAGCGGCCGGCAACAATGGCCTTCCGAACGACGTTATTCCGTTGTACCCAGCAAGCTACAGCGCCCCGAACATGGTCGCCGTCGAAGCAACGACCAGCACCGATGGGCGCGCATCGTTCTCGAATTTCGGCGCAACGACGGTGCACCTTGGAGCGCCCGGCGTCGACATCGTGTCATCGATCAGAGGCGGCGGGTACGCCTCCTTCAGCGGAACGTCGATGGCCACTCCCCACGTCTCCGGTGCCGGCGCGCTCGTTCTGTCGCACTGCCCGCTCAGCACGGCAGACCTGAAGGCCACGCTGTTGGACTCCGCTGACGTGGTGCCGTCGCTGGTAGGGACAACCATCACAGGCGGACGGTTGAATGTCGATACCGCAATCCGGTCGTGTTCGGGTCCTCCGGCATCGGTGTCGAGTCTGCGGGCAGCCGGCGGCGACATGCAGGTGAGACTCGACTGGCCGGCTGCGTCGGGCGCGACGAGGTACAACGTGAAACGGAGCATGACGCCGGGAGGTCCTTACTCGCTGGCCGCCTCGAACGTGAAAGGCGTTCAGTACATCGATGGTGGGCTGGTGAACGGGACGACCTATTACTACGTCGTCTCTGCCGCCAACATGATCGGGTCGAGCGCCGACTCGCCGGAAGCATCAGCCACGCCGGCTATCCCGGCCGATCTGGTTGTGTCCTCCTTTATTGTTCCCAACAATGCCACGCCAGGGGTGCCATTTTCGGTGAATGTGACGACCAAGAACCAGGGGACAGGGTTGGCGGCCCCAACGCGAACGAAATTCTTCATCTCGATCGACACGGTGATCGAGCCAACGGACGTCCAGCTCGTCGAGGAGCAGGTGGTCCCGATCGCCAATCCAGGTGCATCGTTTGCCGCGTCCATCCCACTCAGCATCCCGGAGCAACTCCCGACCGGCACGTACTATTTGATCGCGAAAGCCGATGCGAACGACATCCTCTTCGAGAGCCAGGAGGGCAACAACCTGCGCCTGCGCCAAATCTACGTGGGCTCGGACCTGGTTGTGACGGCGTTGACGGGACCTTCAGGAGCGACGCCAGGCGCTTCAATGACATTGAACTACAGCGTGGCGAACCAGGGCGGCGTTGCGGCTCCGGTCTCGAATCTTCGATTCTACTGGTCGACCAATTCGAGCCTCGAAGCGGCCGACACGTTACTTTCCAACGAGAATGTCGGCCCGATTGCGCCGGCCGGCGTCGCGTCGGGGCAGACAACCTTCATCGTTCCCGCTGGTGCAGCCATCGGCACGTACTACGTGATCGCTGAAGCGGATGCGTTGGATGCGATTTCGGAGATTCGGGAAACCAACAATACGGCAACCTACCTCGTGCGGATCGGCGGCGATCTCGTCGTCCCGGCGTTCACCGCTCCAGCAGCGTTCGGCGCAGGAGCGTCTATTGTGATTGGCGATACAACAAGGAACGACGGTGGCAGCCCGGTCGGCGGGTCCACGACGCACTTCTACCTGTCGACCGATGCCGTGCTTTCGGCGGGCGATGCGTATCTTGGTGCGCGCCCGGTTGGCGTGCTCGGGTCCGGTGAAAGCAGCGCCGGGTCCACCACCGTGTTGATTCCGTCCGGCACACTGGCGGGTTCGTACTCGCTGTTCGCCAAAGCCGATGGTGGCAATTCGGTGAGCGAATCTCAGGAGACCAACAACACCGCCGTCAAGTCGATAAAGGTCGGCCCTGACCTCACGGCTGATATCGACGTCGTGACGACACCGGTTGTCGCAGGATCGCAGACCCGCGTCACCGAATCGGTCACGAACAAGGGCGGCGCCAACGCCGGGCCTTCGACCGTGGGATATTACCTGTCGATCGACCCTACGCTGGATGCGACCGACGTTCGGTTGCCAGAAAGCCGGACGATCCTATCGCTTGCAGTTGGCGTCAAGAGCCTCGCCACGACTTGGGTGACGATTCCTCTCGGCACGGTGGCGCGGACCTACTACCTCATCGTCAAGGCCGACGCGGATGGTTCGGTCGGAGAAAGCTCGGAAACGAACAACACGTGGCCGAGGATGTTTCGAGTGGATTAGGACATAATCCGCTGCGTGGATCCCTGGATTCAGGCCGAGCTGCCTTCCCCGCCGACACCCAGGGGTGTCGACTGGGTGAAGGTCGTGGGTCCCGGGGTGATCGTGCTCGGGCTGTCCATCGGCGGCGGTGAGTTTCTCCTCGGGCCTGCCGCATTCGTTCGCTTTGGGTTATCCCTTCTCTGGATTACGCTCGCCGCTGTTTTCTTTCAGACAGTCTTCAACACCGAACTGATGCGGTACACCGTGGCAACGGGAGAACCGGTGCTGACGGGATTCATGCGCACGCGTCCTGGCTCTACTTTCTGGGCCTGGTTCTATGCCGGGCTGTACTTTCTGCAGACGGGCTGGCCCTATTCGGCGGGACTGTCGGCGGGCGCGATCTTTTTTCTCTTCACCAAGCGTCTTGCGGCAGCAGGCGACACCGCGACGATCTACAACATCGGCGCCGGCACCTTCCTGGTGTGCATTCTTCTGCTGCTGGCCGGGCGGCGTATCGAACGCACGCTCGAACTGCTGAACTGGGTGATGGTGGTCTGCATCCTCGGCAGTTTCTTCGCGCTCGCGGTTGCCTTCGTCCCGCTTGCCACGTGGTTTTCGGCGGGCGTCGGCCTCGTTGGATTCGACACGTCGCGCGGAGGCTTCAACTTCGTGCCCAAGAACGCGGACTTTCTGCTGCTCGCCGCGCTTGCTGGATATTCTGGCGCGGGCGGCATGGTGAACATCACGCTCTCCAACTGGGCGCGCGACAAAGGCTACGGCATGGGCGAGCGGGTGGGCTACATTCCGGCCGCGGTCGGAGGTCAGAAAGTAAAGCTCGCCCACACTGGCTTCATCTTCACGCCCGACGCAGACAGCATGCGTCGCTGGAACGGCTGGTGGCGCATCGTCCGCGCCGATCAGTGGGGAGTGTTCTTTACGGGCGCGCTGCTCGGCATGGTGCTCCCCGCCGTTCTGTATGTAACCCTGCTTCCGAATGGGACCAACATCCAGGGACTGGGCATCAGCGCGGCGCTCGCGTCCGGAATCGTCACGAAGTCAGGACCGTTACTCGGCGGGGTAGTTGCGGTGCTCGGCGCGTGGATACTTTTCAAAACGCAGCTCGACATCGTCGAGGGCATGGTGCGCTGCCTCACCGACATCCTGTGGACCTCCAGCAGCCAGGTCCGCGCCTGGAGCCGTGGCGAGGTGCGGATGGTCTATTACGCCGTGCTCGGAATCGTCTGCGTCTGGGGCATGGTGGCGCTGCGCCTGGCCCAGCCGATCATCCTCCTGGTGCTCGCAGCCAACGTCGCCTCCGCTGTGTTTACGATTGCAGCGCTCCACCTTCTCTATGTGAATACACGACTGCTCCCCCGCGCCCTCCATCCGCCGCTCTGGCGTCGCGTCGCGCTCGTCGCCATGGCGTGCTTTTATGGTTTTTTCGCCGTGCTGTCCATACGAACGCTGCTCTAGGCGCCATTCCTTTCCTTCTGTTGTTGACAGGCGAGTGAACTGTGGCTAACTTGTGCCGCGGAGGATTCGACATGTTGCGCCAAACGGGCTATCGACCCTTATTTTTCGTCGTTTGCCTCGTTCTTGCCTTCGCCGTTGCAGGCGCAGCGCAGGGTATCACTGGGACGAAACAAGGCCAGGGTGGCAGCGTTGTGCAGGGTTCGGCGGGAACCGCGGGCAGTTCCGGGGACACGGGTCTCGAACACTGTGACAAACCCATGGGGGCGCTCGCCGTTGTCGAACCGCAAAACGAAGTGCTCGTCGCGTTGACGCGTTACAAACTCTCGTCTCCCGTTGGCCTCATCCGCATGATGGTGCAGCAGTCGAACTGCTTCATCGTCGTCGAGCGCGGCGCCGGCATGCATAACATCATGCAGGAGCGCCAGCTCGCAGCCGCTGGTGAATCCCGCCAGGGATCGAACATGGGCGGCGGTCAGATGGTCGCGGCCGATTTCGTCATGACGCCGATGGTGGTGTTCTCCGAAGGGAACGCAGGCGGCGTGGGCGGCGGCGTGGGATCGTTGCTCGGCCGTAAGGCCGCGGCGGTCGCCTCGGTCGCGGGCGGGCTCAAGTTCAAGGAAGCCCAGACGAGCATGCTCGTGGCCGACGCGCGCAGCGGCGTTCAAGTGGCCGCTGCTGAAGGAAGCACGAAGAAGGCCGACATGCGCCTTGGTGGCCTGATAGCCACTGGCGGTACGGGCGTATCCGCTGGCGGCTACGGCAACACCAACGAAGGCAAGATCATCGCAGCCGCGTTCATGGACAACTACAACAACATTGTGAAGACCGTGCGAAACGATCCAAGCCTGGTCCGCAACGTGGGTACATTGAAGCAGGAAGCCGCGGCCGGCGGAACGACGAAGTCCGGCGCAGTCTTCAACGAAGGCGATGTCCTCAAGCCGAAAATTGCGGGCGTGAAATTGCTGGCGCAACCGGCCGACACTGGAAAAGTACTGGCGACGCTTGCGCGGACCGACGAAGTCGTTGTGGTTGGCGAGGTGAAGGACGGCTTCGTGAACGTCCAGGGCTCCACCGCGAGCGGCTGGGTCAAGGTCGTACTCGTCACCAAGTAAGAGTGATTCGCGGTCTGTCGTCCGCAGCGCGATGCACTACGTCGCGCTGCGGGCCCGATCGGCGTTCGGTACTTCTTCACTGAGCCCGATCGTCAGTTCGTAGCCCGCAAGGCCCATCACAATCATGTCGACGCGCCCCGCCCCTCTGAACAGATCCCAACAGCCGAGCAAGATCAACGCAGACGCTGTGGCCATCCAGGGAAGCAGCTGCACGCGCGGCGACCAGAAGGTCGCAAGAACTCCACCGAGGCTGAAGAATTCAAGGCGTTCCGGAACTCGCATACCCCGCGCCAAAGCAACGAGCTTGCCCGCTGTCACAATTATTAAAACCTTTTATATCACACGCTTACGGTGTTCGTGTCGCCCTCAGGGCAGACTTCTGTCGGCACCGGTGATGAATTCTCCGCTCAGGGCCTTCGTCCTCTCCACGCTGTAAAACGGCGGAGCGCGAGTGCAAGACCGGTCCACACGAGAACAGCCCCACCGCTCGTAACAACGCCGGCGAGCGTCTGTCCCGCGATTCCGTAGACCTCTCCAGTGTGCGCAAACCGTAACCACGTACGAGCGCGCCGGCCCGGTGACTGACTCGAGTAGGGCTCCCATCGAACGACTTCAGCAGTCCGCCGATCCAGCGTCAACGTCGCGCGCTTGTGGGGTTGCCCGCCATCACCCGCATCCAGTGTCAGTGTGACGCGCTGAGCATCAGACGCGGGCAGCGCGACGCTGATGCTTCGCCATTCGGGCATCTGCGTTTCCGCTCTCGCGATAAGAGTTTCGAGAGGCGCGCGCGCGGAAGCCGTCTGCGATTCATGATTCTCGTGCTCACCTGGTCCTCGAGCCCGCCCTCCAGGCCCGCCGCCACGCGCCGCAAGCGCGCCGCCAGTCGCCGGCGGCTCCTCCTGATACGCCCGATAGACGAGCGCCGTCGCCCACGGGTAGGAAATCACGACACCGCCCGCGACGATCGCCGCCAGAGGAATCGCCGACCAGAAGCCAATGGTGTTGTGCCAGTTGAAGTCGCGCGCCTTGCCGGGCAGTCCGCGCCGGAACCAGACGACGCTGCGAACGGCCGCCCACGTCCACGTGCGGGGCCACCAGAGAAAGAGCCCGCTCAGAACGATGAACAGAAACATCAGGTTGGACGCACCTGTGATTGCTCGTCCCATGGGCCGGCGTCCGCCGGAGGCACCAACATACCGGTGCCACTCGGTGACCAGGCGGAAGAAGTTGCGTGCCGATTGTCCATTTCCTTCGCCCAGCACTTCACCTGAATATGGATTGACGAAGACCTGTCGTCCGGCACCAGCGCCGAGCGAGGCGGGCGCCGATCGATCGGATCGAATAACGAGCGTGGCAGGCGTCAGGTCGGCGCGCGACGCGGCGGCGGCCGCTACCAGGGCATCGCCCGGAAGGCGTCTGGTGTTCTCCTGCGGCTCAGAATGGTAGCCACGCATGTCGGACCACGCGGTGATCTGCCGCTGATACGTCAGCAGCGCTCCCGTCACGGACATCGTCAGGATGACGACGCCCGCCACGACCCCGCACGTGAGGTGAAGCCAGAACAGAATGGGTCGCAGTTTCACCATCGCTTCACATCTCCGCCCACTGGCGCAACAGGTTGTGATACACGCCGGTCAATTGAACGATCGCCGGATGCTTGGATACGTCGCGCGAGAGCTGCTGGATCGCCACATCGAGATCGAACAGCAGCGCCCGCCGGCCGTCGTCGCGAATCATGCTTTGAATCCAGAAGAACGACGCCACGCGCGCGCCCCTCGTGACGGGCGTCACGTTGTGCAGGCTCGATGCTGGATAAATCACCATGTCTCCAGCGGCCAGCTTCACTTTGTGAACGCCGTAGGTATCCTCCACGACCAGCTCGCCGCCGTCGTAGTCTTCCGGTTCGGCAAGAAACAGGGTCGCAGACAGGTCGGTCCGGATGCGGTGCCCCGTATCTGGCACCTGCCTGATGGCGTTGTCGACGTGATTGCCGAAGGCCTGCCCTGCCGCGTACCGGTTGAACAGCGGCGGAAACACTCGCAGCGGCAGCGCCGCCGACACAAACAGAGAGCTGCGCTGCAGCGCCGACAGAATCGTGTCGCCGAGCGTCTCCGCCGTTGACGAGTCTTCGGGCAGCTGCATGTTGCTCTTGGCCTGTGCGGACTGATAACCAGCCGTTATTTTTCCGTCGACCCACTCCGCGCGATCGAGCAGGTCCCGTGCGGCGGCCACCTGCTCGGCCGTCAGGACATTGGGAATTGCGAGCAGCATCTCGGTTCTCCTCGCCTAGAAGCGGACGCTGGACGTGAGCGTCGCCGCACGCGGCGCGCCGGGGTTGTACCGGCCACCGTTGTTGTTCACGTTCCTGATGTAGGTGGCGTCGGTCAGGTTGTTGAGGTTCAGCCGCAGGGAAAGGTGGGTATTGACGTCGTACTCCACCATCACATCCGTGAGGGCATACGAAGGAACCCGGATGGTGTTGGGGGCGTTCACGAACACTTCGTCCATATAGCGCACTCCACCGCCGAGCGTCAGCCCGCGCGGCAGGTCGTACGTCGTCCAGAGGCTGCCAGACACTTTCGGTGTCAGCGTCAGCTGCTTTCCGTTGTTGAGGGGATTCTGCGAGACCTGCCACGAGTCGAGGTACCCGAAGTTGGCGTTCACCTCCCAGCGATCGGTGATGCGTCCAAGCGATCCGAGCGTGATGCCGTTGACGCGCTGACCGTCGTCCTGGTTGTAGATCGGAGGAATCGCGGTCGCATCGACGGTAAAGATGACGTTCTTGTTTTCCGTGCGAAACGCGGCCACGGCCAACGACAGCCGTCCGCCGTAGAACGCTGCTTTGCCGCCGACTTCATAGTTTGTGGATTCCTGAGGATCGACGTTCGGATTGTTCTGATTGTTCGGCTGCGTGCTCAGTGTGAAGTTCGCGGTGCCGGGCGGCGTCACGGTCGAACCGTACGAGACGTAGAGGTTGGCTTCATCGGTCAGCTTGTAGAGCAGGCCGGCTTTCCCGCTGACCAGGAGGTCGGACGTGTCCAGGTCGGCCGTGGTCACACCAACGGCGTCGACCGACTTGAACGTCGCGTTGTAGTGCTCGAGGCGGAGCCCGCCGCTGATCTGCCACTTCGCACCGGCATCGATCGTGTCGAAGGCATACAAGCCGGCGGAGTTCGTCTTGCCCCTCGTGAATGCGAGACCGCGGGCCACGCTGAATCCTGCGACAGGATCGAAGGGGTTCGGGATGTAGATGCTGGTGGGGTTTCGCGTGCCAACGCCGATGAGCGCAGGCGCAAACTGTTCCTCGGACGACAACTCCAGTCCGGCATTCACGCCGTGGCGCAGCTTCCCGGTGGCAAACCTGGTGTTCAAGCTCGACTGATTCGAGACGATCTCGTTCTCTCGCTCGTTCCCCTGCCGTGCGATGGCGACAGTCTGCGTCTCTGGGATAAAGCTCGCTGGGTTCTGAACAGTCGAGATGACGGCCTCGCGATGCGTCCGGTTGTACCGGGTCTGATTCCTCAGCGTGAGGTTGCGATTTGCATCATGCTCGGCCCGCACGGTGTAGGTGTTCTGCTCGACGTTGTCGGCGTCGTAGCCCACGCTCCCGTAGAAATTGCTCGAGTCGACCGGATTCGTCGCAATGACGGTCGTGGGCGCGAGCTGCGTCTCGGACCAGGCAGAGCCGGGAATCCCATAGTCGGGCACATTGTCTTGCCGCGTAATCTGTACCGCCGCCGTCACACGCGTCGGCGTGCTCACGCCAAACATCACCGACGGTGCGATCGACTGGTTCTTCTGTTCGACAATCTGGCGCCCGGGCACTCCGCCGTCCTGCCACAGGGCGTTCAGGCGGACCGCCGTGTGACCCAGCCAGCTGTCGGTCGAGCCCATCGGAACAGCGTGATTGAGATCGACTGTCGTACGGCTCCGATCACCGCTGCCGTACGCATAGGTCACAGCGTAGGCGGACTGCGCGTGCGGCACCTTCGATTGCATGTCCACGTAGCCGGCCGCGTTGCCACGGCCAACGTCCGACCCGGTCGGCCCCATGAACACTTCCACCTGCTCCAGGTTGTACACGTCGCGCGAGATCAATCCGTCATCACGCACGCCATCGACATACAGGCTGTTGCTGGCACTGAAGCCTCGCATGTTGAACATGTCGCCGGACGTGCTGGACGCGCCGCCGCCCTCGCCCGCCTGAAGGCTGATGCCGGGCACGTTCCGCAGCGCTTCGCTCAGCGTCGTCACGCCCTGCTCTTCCATCACCTCTCGCGGGATCACATCGATCGTCTGGGGAATCTCAACGAGCGGCCTCGTGTACTTCACCGAAGACGGCGCAGGGAGGGGCGCCTCCCCCGTGACGTCGACACGCTCGGCGTTCAGCCTGAGTTCGAGCGTGATCGCGTTGGGACCAGTCGTACGCGACGTGACGCTCGTGCCGGCGATCAGCTGCGCTATGGCTTGCGGCAACGTGTAAGTACCGGAAAGCCCTGGCGAAGAAATCTCGTTGATGGCGTCGTTCGCGATCGTGATGCGCGCACCAGACAGCCGCTCGAGCTCAGCCACAACCTGACGAAGCGGACCGGCGGCAATTTCGAACCGCTGCGGTTGATCGCTGGTGACCGGGGCCTGGCCCCCGCGCGCGCGGGCGTGAAATGTTTCGGCGGGAACGCTGACGCGCAGGTGCTGGAGGCGGTTCCTCAATTCAGCACCTTCCACGTGCGTGGCGAGCCGCGGCGCGAACGCGGCCGAGGCCACGAATGCGCCGGTGACGGCCCAGTTCGATCGAGACTTCCGGCTGTGATGCTTGTGACGAGGTGCGCGGGCCATTGCAAGCTCCTTCTTCGGCGTTGGAGTGGCGATGACCGAAACCGGGCGGCTACAATGAGCGAGCCGGGCGGGATCATGCGCCACGCGTGTGATGAAGACGGTCTCCAGACCTTGTCGTTCGGCACCCCGCCGGGTGTGTCCGCATCCGGCGGGGACTCTCTGCTGAAACTTAAACTGAGACTCAGTCTCAATTTCATCAAACTTTATATCCGACCAAATTGGTCGGTCAAGTACAAAACGCAGGGACGGCCCAAGGGCGGGCCAGCGTGAAGGGCGAACTGAGGAATTGAGGAAAGGGAACGAACGTGCGGGACTAACGACTAACGACCGGACTAACGACTAACGACTGGGACCAACGACCAACGACTAACGACCAACGACTAATGTGCCGTCGGCGCATCCACGTCGTGATCAACGTAGTGATCGATGACTTGCGGGAGTGTGGGTTCAGCCTTGATGAGCGCGCAGCACCAGGGACACCACCAGCTCTTCTCGATGACCTCGTCGTTTCTCGCGACGGTTGCGGCCAATCGAGGACGCGATCCGCAGGATGGGCACAACGTGCGGCGTTCCATGTGTGTGTATCTCCTCGCGACAAAAGTGCAGAGGCACTGTAAAGATCACAGTGCCTCTGCATGTGTTGCCAGCCTAGCTCCCCCAGCTCACGAGTCCTGTCGTGTTTTTAAGCGGGCAACACTGCGAGACTAGTCGCAAGGGGCGTGCCTGAGCCTACTCCCCACAAACCCCCCAAAATTGGCCTAAAACCCAGTAGTTTTTTCCCTTCCGGGAAATTTTGTCCCGGGTCTACGTACCAAAACCGGTACCTGCACCCCTCAAGAAATCCGGTACGGTTCCTGCTGTATCTGATACCGGATTTCAAAATCCGGCCCGTTGGCCGGTTCTAGAGAAGGGAGTTCGGCATGATGCAACTTCGTAGAACAGTAACAGCGCTCGCGCTCGGCGGCGTCGTCCTTGGTGCAGCGACCGGCTGCGCGACGAAGAAGTTCGTCCGTACGCAGGTCGACACGGTCGATCAGCGCGTCGAAACACTCGGGCAATCGCTCGAAGCGACGCAGGAACAAACACGTCAGAACACGGCCCGCATCACGCAGGTAGACGCAAAGGCCGATCAGGTCGGCATCTGGGCCAAGGACGCGCAGACGTCGGCGACCAATGCCAACACGGCCGCCACCGCCGCAGCATCAAAGGCCGAAGCCGTCGATGCCGCAAACAAGCGTCTCGTCTACGAAGTCGTCATCAGCGAGGATCAGGGCAACTTCAAGTTCGGATCGGCCGAGCTGCCTCAAGAAGTGCGCACCCGGATCGACGAAGTGGTTGCTCAGCTGAAAGCCAACCCGCGCGGCAACTACGTCGAGATCGAGGGACATACGGACTCGAGCGGCGACAAGTCGCTCAATCAGCATCTGGGCGAAGCCCGGGCCGCGGCGGTGAAGCTCTACCTGTATGAAGCGCATCAAGTACCCCTCCACAAGATGAACGTCATCAGCTACGGGGAAGAAAAGCCCGTCGGCCCCAACAATACGCGCGAAGGTCGGGCACAGAACCGTCGCGTGGTCATCCGAATCCTCGCCTAAGCATCGGTGGGCGGGCCCTACGGGGCCCGCCGCTTTCCTCCCCGTCTCTCGC
>JAMQPK010000086.1 GCA_023717525.1 Vicinamibacterales bacterium
GTCTGCGCGGCGATCTCCTCGGGCGATAGCAGGCGTCGTTCCATCCAGGCTTTCGCGGCGCGCACAACGCTACGAGCGGGCCTGTCGGCGCCGCCCAGCGGATGCGTCCCCGCCCTAGCGGTCCCGCTCGACTTCGCGATACCAGGCGGGGTGGTTCATGCGGGCCCAGGCTCGCGTGACCCAACCCTCGGTGATCGCGCGGATCGACTCCTTCGTCCAGAAGGACATGTAGGCGTGCCCGATCACGAGCAGGATGAGCCCGGTGGCGGCGACCGCATGGAGGAGTGTTGCGAGGCGAACCAGCGTCACCGGCAGTGCATCCGCAAAATAGGGTCGCCAGAACAGGAAGCCCGTGATCAGCAGCCCCAGCATGCAGAGCGCGAGCAGCCAGAACAGCACCTTCTGCCCGGCGTTGTAGCGGCCTGCCGGGGGCGCGGCCTCTTCATTGCCCATCATCACCTCGCCGGCCTTCAGCAGCCACTTCCGGTCGTTGGCATCGATCAGGTTGTGGTGCCACACCCGCAGCCCCAGCAGGACGAAAAACAACATCATCGCGAGTCCTAGAAACGGATGGAGGATCTTCGTCCAGGGTCCGCCTCCGAACAGGTGGGTGAGCCAGTACATCGACGGATGAAAGAACGCGAGGCCGGAGAGCGTCGCAACGATGAATGAAATCGCGAGGAGCCAGTGCGAAACCCGCTCCCCGTACTCGTAGCGCTGAATCGCGTCGTGCGGGATATGCATCGTCGTCACCTCAGGCCGGTGGATTGTGGGAGCTTCGCGGGGCGTCGTCGTCAAGGGGCGGCGCTTTGGGGCCGACCTTCAGATAGTGAAGCAGGCCCGCGAGCACTGTGATTCCCATTGTCGCGAGCGCGATCGGCTTGAACGCGCCCTTCCACAGCGAAACCAACGGACTGATGTGCGGATCGGCGGGCAGCCCATGGTAGATCGCGGGCTTGTCCACATGCTTCAGCACGTACATCACGTGCGTCCCCCCCACACCCTGGGGATCGTACAGACCGGCATTCTGATAGCCGCGGCTCTTCAGATCGACGATGCGCCCGGCGGCGTGTTCCTTCATGTCGTCCTTGCTGCCGAACGTGATGGCGCCGGTGGGACACGTCTTCACGCAGGCCGGCTCGAGGCCGACGCCGACGCGATCCGAGCACAGGGTGCATTTGTAGGCCTTGTTGTCCTTCTCGGACAGGCGCGGAATGTTGAATGGGCAGCCCGTGATACACGAGCCACAGCCGATGCAGTGCTCCTCGACGAAGTCCACGATGCCGTTCGAGTACTGGACGATCGCGCCAGGCGCCGGACAGGCCTTGAGGCAACCGGGGTCGGCGCAGTGCATGCAGCCGTCCTTGCGGATCAACCATTCGAGCCGGCCGTCCTGCTCTTCGACCTCCGAGAAGCGCATCACGGTCCACGATTCGGCGCTGAGGTCGGTCGGATTGTCGTAGGCGCCACCAAATGTTCCGACCGTGTCGCGGAGGTCGTTCCACTCGCTGCACGCGACCTGGCACGCCTTGCAGCCAATGCACTTCGACACGTCGATGAGCTTTGCGATCTCCGTCGTCTCGCGTACCGACGGCGGCGGCGTCGTGGTCGCCGAGCGTCGCTTCAGGTCCAGCGATTGCAGCGATGACATGGCTACCCCGCTAGGCTTTCTCGATGTTGACGAGGAACGCCTTGAATTCCGGCGTCTGCGTGTTGGCGTCGCCGACATAGGGCGTCAGAGTGTTGGCGAGATAGCCCATCTTCCCCACACCCTTGAAGCCCCAGTGGATCGGGATGCCGACGGTATGGACCTTCGTGCCGCTGCAGTCGAGCCCTTTGATGCGCTTGGTGACGCAGACCACGCACTGAATCTCGCCGCGATTGGAGCGCACTTTCACCCGGTCGCCATGCTTGATGCCCTTCTCCTTCGCCAGGTCCTCGCCGATCTCGACGAATTGCTCGGGCTGGGTGATGACATTGAGGTCCGAGTGCTTCGTCCAGAAATGGAAATGCTCGGTGAGCCGGTAGGTGGTCCCCGCGTACGGGAATTCCTTCGGCTTGCCGAAGGCCTCGAGATCGCCCTTGTAGACGCGCGCCGCCGGATTGGAGAAGGCTTTCGGATTCTTCGGGTTCATCAGGTTGACCGTTACCGGCGACTCGAACGGTTCGTAGTGCTCGGGCAGCGGGCCTTCTGCCAGGCCGGTCGGCGCGAACAGGCGCGAGACGCCTTCCGCGGTCATGATGAACGGGTTGACGTGCTCGTCGGGCGCGGCATCCAACCGCATGTCGGGCACGTCGGCGCCGCCCCACGCCTTGCCGTCCCACTGGACGAATGGCCGCTTCGCGTTCCACGCCTTGCCGGACGGGTCCGCCGACGCGCGGTTGTACAGGATGCGGCGGTTGGCCGGCCAGGCCCAGGCCCAGTTGGGCGTCTGGCCGATGCCATAGGCGTCGGTGGCGTCGCGCCGCGCCATCTGGTTGCCCGCCTGCGTCCAGCAGCCGGCGTAGATCCAGCAGCCCGACGCAGTGCTGCCGTCGTCGCGCAGCATGGCGAAGCCCGGCAGCTGCGCTCCCGCGGGCAACAGCACCTTGCCGGCGTCCTTCGGATCGGTGAGCGCCAACAGCGCCTTGCCATTGAACTCCATCGCCAGCTCTTCCGGGCTCGGCGCGAGGGGCCGCTTGTAGGGCCAGCTCAGCTTCAGAATCGGGGCCGGATATGTGCCGCCTTCCTTGAGGTACAGATCCCGCAAGTGCACGAACAGCTCGGCGACGATTTCGCTGTCCGTGAGCGCCTCGCCGGGTGCGTCGGCCGCCTTCCAGTGCCACTGCAGCCAGCGGCCGGAGTTGGTGATCGAGCCGTCGTCTTCGGCGAAGCAGGTGGTCGGCAGACGGATCACCTCTGTCTGGATCTTCGACGGATCGACGTCGTTGAGCGGGCCGAAGTTTTTCCAGAACTCCGAAGTCTCGGTGGCCAGCGGATCCATGGTCACCATGAACTTCAGCTTGGACAGCGCGGCGATGATCTTGCGCTTGTCGGGAAACGAGGCGAGCGGATTGAATCCCTGGCAGATGAATCCGTTCATCTTGCCCTGTCCCATGAGCTCGAACGCCCGCAATGCGTCGTAGTCGTTGTCGTACTTGGGCAGGTAGTCGTACGCCCAGTTGTTGTCCTTCGTCGCCGCGTCGCCGTACCACGCCTTCATCAGGCTGACGTGGAACTTCGGGTAGTTCTGCCAATAGCTTGTCTGGTTCGGGCGCAGCGGCATCGGCGCCCTCGCCTTGATGTAGTCGGCGTAGTTCTGCTCCTTCTCGTGCGGCAGCGTGAGGTAGCCCGGCAGCGCATCCCAGCTCAGGCCGAGGTCGGTCAGCCCCTGCACGTTGCTGTGGCCGCGCAACGCGTTCACGCCGCCGCCCGGCAGGCCGATGCTGCCGCAGAGGAGTTGCACGATCGCGGCGGTGCGGATGATCTGGGTGCCCTGCGAATGCTGCGTCCAGCCGAGGGCGTACAGGATGGTCATCGCCTTGTCCGGCGCGGCGCTCTTCGCGATCGCCTCAGCGACCTTGAGGAAGGCCTCCTTCGGCGTGCCGCAGATGTTCTCCACCATCTCGGGCGTGTAGCGCGAGTAGTGCTTCTTGAGGATCTGGTACACGCAACGCGGGTGCTGCAGCGTCGGGTCGACGGCAGCGTAGCCGTCCGCGCCCATTTCGTAGCCCCACGTCTTGCTGTCGTATTCGCGCTTCTTCTCGTCGTAGCCGGAGAAGATGCCGTCGGCGAAGCTGTAGTCCTTGTTAATGATGAACGCCGCGTTGGTGTAGTGCTTGACGTATTCCTTCTGGATCCGGTCGTTGCCGATCAGGTAGTTGATGACGCCGCCGAGAAAGGCGATGTCGGTGCCGACCCGGATCGGCGCGTAGAAATCCGCCATGGCGGCGGTGCGCGTGAAGCGCGGATCGACGACGACCAGGCGCGCGTTGTTATGCGCCTTGGCTTCGATGACCCACTTGAAACCGCATGGATGCGCCTCGGCGGCATTGCCGCCCATGACGAGGATCAGATCCGAGTTCTTGATGTCTTCCCAGTGGTTCGACATCGCGCCGCGTCCGAAGCTCGGGGCCAGACCGGCCACCGTCGGACTGTGTCATATTCGGGCCTGGTTATCTAAGACCAGCATCCCCAGGCTGCGCGCTACCTTGTTGGTCAGGTAGCCGGCCTCGTTGGGCGCGGCCGACGCGGCGAGGAAGCCGGTGGTCAGCCAGCGGTTGACGGTCTTGCCGTCGGCAGTGCGCGCGACGAAATTAGCGTCGCGGTCGGCCTTCATCAGCTGTGCGACCTTGTCGATCGCGTCGTGCCACGAAATGCGCTTCCACGTGTTCGTGCCGGGCGCGCGGTACTCGGGATACTTCAGGCGGTTGGCACTGTGGACGAAGCCGAGCAAGCCCGCGCCCTTCGGACACAGCGTGCCGCGGTTCACCGGATGATCCGGGTCGCCTTCGATGTGAATGATTTCGGCGTGCGCGTTCTTCGCACCGTCGCCGAGGCTGTACATCAGGACGCCGCAGCCCACCGAACAGTAGGGACAGGTGTTGCGCGTCTCCGTCGTGCGCGCGAGCTTGAAACTGCGCGCCTCCGCCAGCACGGGCTGAGGCGAGAAGCCGAGCAGCCCGAGGCTGGACGCTCCCAGGCCTCCGGCGCAGGCCCGGAAGAAGTGCCGCCGATCCATATCCATGGTTGCCTCCGAAATTCGTCCCGCCGGGCTTCGAGGCTGCACAAGAGACGGACTCACGGGACGTTAACTGCAATCGAGTATAGATTCGGCAAGAAGTTCCGTCACTGACGACCACCGATTCCGTTCGTGCGCGGATCGTCAATTCCCTGCGCTTGAAGTGGTCGAACCGATGTGACGCGCTGACTGCACCTTCCAGCGCAAAGCCGCGATGCTCTCGTTCGCCGATTACTTAGAGAAAAGTTTCCGCGCCATTGGAATCTTCGGTTTACCCAAACTTCAATCGGCTTTCCTTCTTCGCCTGCACATTGGCATAGTGCTCGTCGAAATTGACCAGGTCGAAAAGGCTTTCTCCCTTTCGCATGCGCTCCAGCGCGGCCTCCTCCGCCTGCTGAATGCCAGCGGCAACAGGGAGCAGCGTCTCGAGCTCGTCCTGGCTCGCGACCACGATGCCGTCGTCGTCGCCAACCAATATGTCGCCCGGATTCACCGTGACCCCGCCGCACTGGATGCTCAGCTGGCTCTCGAGGATCTTGGTGACGGTTCCGGAAACCGGTGTTATCGATCGCGAATAAACGGGAATCGAGAAGCTGCGAACCTTCTCCGTATCCCTGACTGCTCCGTCGACAACAATGCCGGCCAGCCCCCTGCGCTGCGCTTCCATCGAGAACAGCTCGCCAACCACCGCGCGCCGGCTTCCGCGGGTGTCGACAACGAGAACATCACCTGGCCGCGCTTGCTGAAGCGATTTGAGCATCATCAGGAAGTCGTCGTCGCACTGCACGGTGTACGCCCGGCCGACGAGTTTCAGCCCTAGTCGAACCGGCCTGATCGCGTGATCCATGACTCGAAGCTTCTTGTTCGCGTCGCACAACGAAGCGGCGTGGAGCCTCAGCAGCTCTTGACGAAGCGTGGCAAAGTCCATCCTGCTCTCCTTTCGCTGCGACTCGCTCGCCGACGCTGCAGCGGATCAGCACATTGTTCGTCGCCTGCTCAGCGCGCCGTGCGAGCACGTGACGGCGACGTCAGTCCG